>CAISJD010000127.1 GCA_903885605.1 uncultured Chthonomonas sp.
GCCTCAAGGCGGGCCACGACCTGCGGGTCGAGCGGCCCGAAGCGGCGGCGCATCTGGCGCAGGAGCACGGCCTGCTCGCCATGGGCCCTGCCCGTACTCAGGCCCTGCGAAAGGCCCTGCGAAAGGCCCTGCGAGAGGCCCTCCTGGAGAGCTTGCTCGTGGACGCGAGTATGGAAGGAGAGTATCATCCGCTTCACCTCCGTTGCTTCAGACGTGTTGGTTAGGCCCTGGAGTTCCGCGGCCTCCTGCTCGGTGAGCTTCATATAGTGGTCTACGACGTAGGCGAGGAGTTGGCGCCGCGCTTCGTCCACGTCGGTCTTGGCCACTCGCTCCAGTGCGCGGAAGGTCCGCACCACGCGGTCCATGCCGGGCGCCTGCATGAGGGCGCTGAGCGCGGGCGCCAGGACCGAGGGGCTCGCCAGGTACTCCTCGGCGGACAGGTCCGGCAAGCCCAGAGCGTCGTACTCGAACCTCACCGTTTCCCGGCCCCAGAGGCCCGCCGTGAAGCGCTCACGCGTGATGCCCCCGGCTCCAGGCTGCAGATAGACTACCACCGGCAGGACCGGCAGGTCGCGCCGGAGCCGACTGCGAGGGGTGCGCGGAGGCCGCTCTGGATGGTATAAGAGCGGCGTCAGCGAATGGTCGGGGCGGTTCTGGTCCCCGAGGAAGCGAGGAGAGGCATGGCGCAGACTTCACAGCCCTGGTGGCGCGAGGGCATCGACTTCGGGCAGGTGCCGCATATGGTGACCGACAGCCCCGGCCCCGAGTCGCGGGCCATGCACGCCCGGGCGTCGGGCATCATCAAGGGGCTCTCCGGCCAGGTGAAGCTCCACCCGGTCTGCTTCAAGGAGGGCTTCGGCGTCGTCCTCCGTGATGTCGACGGCAACAGCTACCTCGACTTCTCCTCGGGCATCTACGTGACCACGCTGGGGCACTGCCACCCGAAGATCTCCGGCGCTGTGGCGAAGGCCGCGCACACGCTGATGAACGCCCACGACTTCACCACGCCCATCAAGACGGAGCTGCTGGAGAAGCTGATCACCATCCTGCCGCCCGGCGTCAACGGGGCTCAGCTCTACGACTCCGGCACCACGGCAGTGGAGGCCGCCCTGCGCGCTGCCCGGGCCTTCACCGGCAAGCACGAGTTCATCAGCTTCTACATGGACTTCCACGGCAAGTCCGGACACTCGGTGAGCCTGGCGAAGATGAACAAGACCAACGGCGCCTCTCGCGCCGAAGGCTTCTTCCTGGCGCCGCGGCCCGACCCCTATCGGCCGCTCTTCACCCGCGCCGACGGCTCCCTCGACACCGACGCCTACATCGACTTCCTCGGGACCTTCATCGACAACGCCACCACGGGTCAGGTGGCCGCGGTCGTGGCCGAGCCGATCCAGGGCTGGGCCGGCTCCATCGTGCCGCCGGATGACTTCTTCCCCAAGCTCCGCAAGCTCTGCGACGAGCGCGGGATGCTCCTCATCGCCGACGAGGTCCTCACCTCCATGGGCCGCACGGGCAAGTGGCTGGCCATGGAGCATTGGGACACCGTGGCCGATATCAGCACGCTGGGCAAGGGCTTCGGCAACGGCTTCCCGGTGACCGCCATGGTGGCCCGCGAGGAGATCAAGGAGTCGTTCGAGAAGATCTCGGCCTCCACCAGCTACGGCGGCAACCCCATGGCCTGCGCGGCCGCCCTGGCCAGCATCGAGGTGATCGAGGAGGAGGGCCTGCTGGAGAACGCGCAGCGGCTCGAGCGCTTCTTCGCGGCGCGGCTGCAGGGCATGATGGCGGCGCACCCCATCATCGGCGACGTGCGGGTGAAGGGCTGCCTGCTGGGCGTCGAGCTGGTGAAGGACCGCGCCACGAAGGAGCCCTTCGACGAGGCGGGCCGCATGGTCTACCAGAAGGCGTTCCGCAAGGGCCTCGCCTGGATCCCCGCAGGGCACATCCTCCGCCTCTCGCCGCCCATCATCATGGACGAGGAGGTGGCCGGCAAGGGCATGGAGATCCTGGAGGAGGCCATCGCGGAAACGGAGCGCGAACTGGGTTACTAACGCACGCCGGGGAGAAGGGCGACGTCGCGCCGCATCACGGCGCGACGGGCTCGCGATGCGCGCCGCCCCAGCCGTCGGTTGAGTAGGTCCGCGCCGCCGTTGCGCGGGTCGGACCGAAACCCCGGGGCGTTGCCCCGGGCTCCCGTGGTCGCGCGCCGTTGGCGCTTGGGTCAAGCCGCGCCTACTCAGGATGACGGCAACCCTGACCACGTCCCTGAGGTCTCCGCCGAGTCGCCGAAGGGCGACTTCCCGCCATTCGTTGCTGCGGTTTCAGCCGCCGCCGGCGGCCCATGGCCGGCCATGGCGCTGGGTACCATGTGGGGTGACATCGGTGCGACCCGGCGGGCCACCGGCGGGCGGGGGGAGGGGCCGACATGGGGGCCGGCGGCATCACGCGGCGATCAGTTGCGCTGGGGCTCGCCCTCACGGTGCTACACACCGTCTGGCTCGTCTACGAGGAGCTGACCCTCGGCCACATCGGAACGCCCTCCATCTTCACGCTGGTTCAGACGGTGGTGGGCATCCAGTTCGTGCTGCTGGCCGCCAACTCCTGGCTACGGCGGCGCCGGCCGGGCTGGGCGTTGCAGCCGGGCGAGTTCATGGTCGTCTTCGTCATGACGACCTTCGGCTCCATCATCACCTCCGTCAAGCTGCTCCACTACCTCTTCCCTACGATCCTCTGGCCCGCCCACCTGCCCGCGCAGACCGGCGGCCCGGCTACCGCCGCTTCGCTCTCGCCCCTCATCGCACCGCGCGACCCCGAGCTGGTGCGCTCGTTCTTCGCCGGTACCCGCGACTTCTGGGCCTTCTTCCGGCCGCAGGTCTGGCAGGCCTGGCTGGGGCCCATGGCCTTCTGGGGAGCCTTCCTCTTCCTGCTCCTATGGACCATGCTCTGCCTCGCCTCCATCGTCCGGCGGCCGTGGCTGGAGCAGGAGCGCATCCCGTTCCCCATGATCGACCTGCCGGTGATGATGGCCCGTGCGGGCAGCTCCGACGCCCTCTTCTCGAACCGGCTGCTGGCGCTGGGCTTCTGGCTCACCAGTGCGCTCCTGTCGGTGAACTACGTCTCGTCGCTCATCCCCGCGGTGCCGGGCGTCAAGCTCTCCGAGGTCGACCTGGCGCTGGGGCTCACGGCGCCGCCCTGGTCCTCGGTGGCGCCGCTCCTCACGGTCTGGTGGCCCTATGCCGTCGGGCTCTGCTACCTGATCCCGCTGGATGTCTCCTTCAGCTGCTGGTTCTTCTTCGCGGCCGTGCGGTTGGCGGCGGTGGCGGCCACGGCCTTCGGGCTTCGCGACGCGGGATCGGTGCAGGACCTGAACCAGTTCCCCTTCTTCGGCGATGCGGCCCAGGGCGCCTTCCTCGGCATGTTTCTGGTCATCCTCTGGAACGCGCGCTCGTTCCTGCGCGGCCTGGCCCGGTCCATCGCCCAGCGCCGGCCGATCGCGGGTGACGAGAGCGAGGCCATCGCCTACCGTCCCGCCCTGCTCGGGGCGCTGGCGGGCTACGCGGCGCTGGTGGCCCTCGGGGTGGCGGCGGGCCTGCGGCTCCCACTGGCCCTGCCGGCCTTCGCGCTCTACTTCATCGCCATCGTGGTGATGACGCGCATGTACGCCCAGATTGCCATGCCGCTCTTCTGCATGGCCTTCTTCAGCTTCACCGAGTGGACCAACAGCTTCGTCGGCACGGCGCGGCTCACCCGCGGCGAGGCCGCCACGCTGACCACCTTCACCTGGTTCGACCGGACCTACGAGCAGATACCCATGGGCCACCATCTGGAGGCCTTCGCCTTCGCCGACCGCCTTCGCGAGAGCAAGCGGGCCATTCTGCGGGTGATGCTGCTGGCTTCGACGGTCTCCATCGTGCTGGGCATGGTGACGCTGCTGCAGGTCTTCTACGACCGCGGCGCCGGCTCGGCTCGCGTGAGCGGGGACTCCACGTGGCTGGCGGGCTTCGCCTGGTCGCGCTTCATGGGTTGGATCAACAGCCCCCGCGAGCTGGAGGCGGCTCCGCTGCTCCGAGCAGGGGGTTCGGCGGCCGTGGTGCTGGCGCTGACCTACGCCCGAGGGCTCTGGATCGGCTTCCCGCTCCACCCGCTGGGCTACCTCTTCACCACCAGCTTCGCGCTGGAGTGGGGCATGTGGAACGTTATCTTCGCCACGTGGCTCGCCAAGTTCCTCGTGGTCCGCTACGGGGGCCTGAGGCTCTACCGCACCTCCGTGGCCTTCTTCTACGGCCTGGCGCTGGGCGACTGCGTGACGCACTTCGTATGGGGCATCGGCCTGAGCCTGGCCGGGGCCAAGGGCGCCTCGCCCTATCTCTGACTTCAGAAAGGCAGCACCGATGACCGACGCACCGAGCGGCAAGATGGTTGGCATGTACGTCCACCAGCACTGGCCCTACCACCGGCCCTACTGCGCGCGCACCTGGACGCTGGAAGACTGGCGCGGCTACGCCCACGGCCTGGCGCAGCTGGGCTACAACGCCATCCTCGTCTGGCCCGTGCTGGAGACGATCCCCGACCCGCCCACGCCCAGCGACCGCGCGCACCTGGAGCGCCTGGGCCGAGTGATCGACATGCTGCACGACGACTTCGGCATGCGCGTCTGGCTGGCCCTCTGCCCCAACGTGGAGCCGATCAGCGATGTGGCCGCGCAGGCGACCTACGAGCGGCGCCACTTCTTCGCCGCCGACCGCCGCGTGAACCCCTCCGACCCCGCGGCCGTGGCCGCCATGATGCGCCGCAGGGCCGACGTCCTGGGCCCGCTGCGCCGTGCCGACGGCGTCAGCATCATCGACAGCGATCCCGGCGGCTGGCCCGGATCCAGCAACCAGGAGTTCGTAGACCTGCTGGTGGAGCACCGCCGCCTGCTCGACAGCCTCCGTCCGGGCATCGAGCTGGTCTACTGGATGCACGCCGGGTGGCTCGGCTACAACCGGTTCTATGAGACCGGCGTCCTCACCTTCTCCACCGACGAAGAGAACATCGATTGCCTGCAGCGCCTCATGGCCGCGAACCCCGAGCCCTGGGGCATGGCCAACGGCCTGCCGCTTGCCGAGCGCCTCGGCATCACGGATCGCGTGGTGAGCTTCAACTACGGGCGGATCGAGGGCGAGCCCTCCTTCCCGCTCACCAACTTCGGCGGCGACCTGGCCTACGAGGGCGGCGCCGCGCCGGGCCCGCGAGGCGTTATGGGAAACGCCCAGACCCACTGCGTGCAGCTGCCGAACACCTTCGCCTTCGCCCGAGGATCGCGGGGCCTGCCGGTGGCCGACGCCGACTACGTCGCCTTCGCCGAGGAGTTGCTGCCCGGCCTCGGGCGGCCCATCGTCGACGGCTGGTCGCTGCTGCAGGGCTCCGACGCGGCCGGCATGCGCGAGAGCGCCGCGCAGCTTGCGGCCGCGCCCGATGCGGCCATCCAGCCCGGGCCGCTGCAGGGCCTGCTCTTCGGCAGCGGCCGCCGCTTCCTGACGGACCTGGCGCTGCAGCTCCGCATGAGGGCGGGCTACGCCGACCTGCGCGCCGCCGCGGGGTTGCCGCCGAAGGAGGCCGTCCGCGCCTTCGCCCAGGGCGCCGCCGAGTGGCAAGCCTGCCACGGCTATGAGAACTCCTGGTGGTGGGGCGACCTCGACGAGACCCTTCGCAAGATCGGCTCGCCGGAGGTGGACGCGGTCCTCGACACCCAGTTCAACCCCTGGACCGGCCCGCCGGATGGCATCGGGATGACGCCCTTCCAGTACGTGGCGCAGGTCCTGCGCGAAGCCGAGGACTTCACGCCCCGGCTGCTGGCGGCGCTGAAGAAGGCGGCAGGCTAACCACCGAACCCGGGCCGTGGCGGCAGCGGGGTCATGCCGGGCCGTTCCGACGCTGGGGACGCCGTTGCCGGCGTTGACATGCAGGGCGGTTGGACCTCGCCGCCCTGGAACGCCCGCCCGCGCCGGTGCGTAACCGGTGTATGCTCGGCCTGCGGCGCACCGGTTGCGCACGGACCGCCTGGAGAGACCCATGACCATGCCCCGGCCCAACGGCTACTCGGACGCGCTCCGCGGCTCGCAGATCCTGCGGCTGATCACCATCGGATGCCTCGTGCTCGTGCTGCAGATCCCCATCATGGTGGTGGACGGCCTGGTCAGCGAGCGGCAGATGCGGCGCCAGGAGGCCGTGACCGAGGTCTCGGGCAAGTGGGGCGGCGCGCAGAGCCTCGTGGGCCCGGCGCTGGTGGTGCCCTATACGGTGCGCTGGACCGAGGAGAACGCGAAGGGGCGCATCGTCAGCCGCAGCGCCACGCACAACGCCGTCTTCCTGCCCGAGCGGCTCAAGGTGACCGGCGACGTGAAGTCCGAGATCCGCCGGCGCGGCATCTACACCATTCCCGTCTACCGCATGGACCTGGCCCTCGAAGGCGAGTTCGCACGGCCCGACTTCGGCGAGCTGGGCAGTCCGCCCGCCGAGATCGCCTGGGGCAAGGCGCAGCTGGCGGTGGGCATCTCCGATGTCCGAGCCATCCAGAAGCAGGCCACCGCGCAGTGGGACGGGCGGCCTGCGCCCTTCCGGCCGGGGCTGGGAGCCTTCGCGGACGCGCAGGCCGGCATCCACGCGCCCGTGGCGGTGCGGCCGGACCAGGCGAAGGTTGCCTTCTCTTTCGCTCTGAGCCTCAACGGGAGCATGAGCGCCTACTTCACGCCCTTCGGCAAGTCCACCGACGTGACGATCCATTCCAACTACGCCGATCCCAGCTTCCAGGGCGCCTGGCTTCCCACGGATCGGAAGGTCAGCGCGCAGGGCTTCACGGCGCACTGGTCCATCCCGGCTCTGGGCCGCAACTACGCGCAGGCGTGGAAGGCCGACGCGGGCATGTCGCAGACGGTGGAGGCCTCCAAGTTCGGTGTCGACCTGGTGAACCCCATCGACGAGTACCACATGGTGGACCGCAGCACCAAGTATGCCAGCCTCTTCATCGTGCTCACCTTCGGGGCGATCTGGCTCATCGAGGTGCTGGCGGGGTTGCGCGTCCACCCGATCCAGTACCTGATGCTGGGCGCGGCCCTCTGCCTCTTCTACCTGCTGGAGCTTTCGCTCTCCGAGCATCTGGGCTTCCACCGCGCCTACGCCATCGCCAGCCTGGCCGTGGTTGGGATGCTGGGCGCCCACTGCGTCACGGTGCTGCAGCGCATCTCGCGGGCGCTGGCGGCGGCGGCGGGCACGGTGGCGCTTTACATCTATCTCTACATCCTGCTCACGGTGGAGGACTATGCCCTGCTCATCGGCTCCGTGGGCCTCTTCGTCATCCTCGGCATGGTGATGTACCTGACGCGCCGGATCGACTGGTACGGTAGCGGCCCCGGCAGCCGCGTGCCGCCGATCCCGCCGCCGCCGCCGCCGCCGCTGTCGTTCGACGCGTAGACCGCCCGGTGTGCGCCCTGGCGTCGCCGAATTCCATAACGGGAGCTGATATGCTACAGACCATGATGCCGCTTGCCGGCCTCGCACTGCTGGCCGCGCCTGCGCTTGCCGCCGACCGAAGAGTCGAGGGCTTCAACTACGTCCTCGGTACGCAGACCATCGGCGTGAAGTACACCTTCACGAAGGAGACCTCGCTGGTCGAGACGGCCCGGGCGATCCTCAACATGGGCTCCAACGTGCTGAAGATCAGCATGGAGAAGGACTACTCGAAGCAGTACCCGGGCCTGCCCGCCGACCCGGCGATGCGCTCGCTGGCCGACCTTGCCCGGCTCGAGCCCTCCTACCGCGCCGTCCTCGCGATGCCCTTCTCCCACATCCTCCTCTGGACCTACCCGTTCGACGGCGCCGCATGGGCCGACGGGCTCTCCGAGGAGGAGCGCGCGAGGACCTATCGGGAGCACTACGACCTGGCGGCCTACCTCCTCCGCACGTTCAGCGGATCGGGCAAGACCTTCTACCTGGGCCACTGGGAGGGCGACTGGCACCTGCACCCCTCGTATGACCCTTCGAAGGACCCCTCCGAGGTCTCGCTGCAGGGCATGGCCGACTGGCTCAACGCCCGGCAGAAGGGGATCGACGACGCCCGGCGCGACGTGGCGCACCGCCGCGTCGAGGTCTACGGGTACACCGAGGTGAACCTCGTCCAGAAGGCCATGAAGGGCGGCAAGACGCTGACCAACGACGTGCTGCCCCGCACCTCGGTGGACTTCGTCTCCTACTCCAGCTACGACTCGCTCACCGCCGACCCGGCGACGGTGGGCGACCGGCTGAAGGCCGCGCTCACGTACATCGAGGGCAAGCTGCCCGCGAAGAAGGGCATCGAGGGCCGGCGCGTCTTCATCGGCGAGTACGGCTTCCCCACGCAGTTCCACACGCCGGAGAAGCAGTCCGACCTGAGCCGCGCCGTGGCCCGCGCCGCCCTGGAGTGGGGCTGCCGCTTCGCCCTCTACTGGGAGATGTACTGCAACGAGAAGCCCGACGGCAAGCACCGGGGCTTCTGGATGATCAACGACAAGGGCGAGAAGCAGCCGGTGTACGACCTGCACGAACGCTACCTGCGGGGGGCCAAGGCCGGTGTTGCCGCCTTCCTGAAGGAGAAGCGCCGCTTGCCCACGGACGCCGAGTTCCGGGCCATGGCCGTGGAGCTGCTGAAGTAGGCAGGGCAGGCCCGCGGGCCGATCACCGTGAGGAAGTCCGGTACGCGATTGCGGGAGGGCTGGATGCGTCGAAGGTTCGGGGTCGGCCTGGCGCTGTGCGCCGGAGTGCTGTGCGGGTGGCCGGGAGCCGCAAAGTCGGACGAGGTCGGCCGGACGGCGCCGCTCGTCACGGTGAGACCGGTCGACACGGGCGTCGCCCTGGAGAACCCCGGCATGGGCTGGGTGTTCCACCACTACGACAACAGCATCGCGGGCTACGGGGCGCCGCTGGGACCCACCTACACGGGCAGCGAGTTCCCAGGGCTTACTGTGGCGTATCTGCGGCTGGCATGGTCCTATCTCGAGCCCGAGGAGGGCCGCTTCCGCTGGTCGGTGGTGGACACGGCGGCCCAACGGTACATCAACGCGGGCAAAAGGGTCGCGTTCCGCTTCACCTGCTACGAGGGAGACCCGAACACGCCGAACGGGCGCTACGCCACGCCGGAGTGGGTGCGCAAGGCCGGCGCGAAGGGCACCATGCTGGAGAAGGAGTGCTGGGAGCCGGACTACGACGACCCGGTCTTCCTGGCGAAGCTCGAGCGCTTCCTGAAGGCCGCCGGGGCGCGCTATGACGGGAACCCGAACGTGGCGTTCGTGGACGTGGGCACGCTCGGAATCTGGGGAGAGGGCCATCCGATCGCGCGGCAGTACGGCGTGGCGACCGTGAAGCGGCACATCGACATCCACCGCAGGTGCTTTCCTCGAACCCTCCTGGCCGCCCAGGACGACTTCTCCACATGGTTCGCGGACGGCGACCTCCGCAAGCCCGGCACGACCCGCGCTCCCATGGCCTTCACGCTGCCGGATGATGCGGCCGGCAAGCAGTACGATGTGTTCGTCGGCCTCTGGTCGCCGGGCGACACGACGCGTCCAGACGCCCGGCTTGCGCCCGCGGTCGGCGGGCCGGACCGGCGGGTAGCCGTGGGCAGGCTGACGGTCGCGGCAGACGGCACGCCGACCTTCGTGCCCATTCGGGCGCAGGAGCGGACCGGCGGCGAGTATGCGGTCCGAGTGGGCGGGCTCTCCCGCGCCGGGAGACGCCGGCAGATCGATGCCACGTGGGATGTGCGCGTGACGCCGCCCCCTGCGGTGACGCCGTTCATGCACTTCGACCGGGACGGGAAGATCGCGTTCTCCGGCTGGAACATGAACTGCGACACCACGTCGATCCAGTATGCACGGTCGGTGGGGTGCACGCTTCGCGACGACAGCATCCTGGTGGAGCCTGCGCCGAGGGCCTACTTCAGCGACTGGCTGGCCAAGGAGTTCTGGCCGAGCGCGCCGGTGATCATCGAATCGGGGCACTACGGTTACGCCAAGCAGATCAAGGCGTGGGGCGACGGCGGCGAGTACCTGAAGGCGGTGGAGGATTACCACGCGAGCTACGTGTCCATCCATGCGGACCCGCACGAGTTCCTGGCGGAGAACGGCGACCTGATCCGGCGCATGAACCTGCGGATCGGCTACAGGCTGTCGCTCGCGGAGGCTTCGTGGCCCGAGACAGTGGCGTCCGCCGACGGTCTGGAGGTCTCTGCATCCTGGCGCAACGCCGGCGTTGCGCCGTGCCTGCCGGGAGGTTACCCGGCCTACTGGCTGTTCGGAGACAAGGGGCAGTTGCTGGCCACGCTGGTGGATGACGCGACGGACGTGCGGGCCCTGCCGGTAGGCCCGCCGGGGCAGGCGAAAGACGTGAGCCGGGCACGGCGCTTCGCGCTCCCGCCAGACCTACCGGCCGGTGTCTATGAGGTCCGCGTTTCCGTGGGAGACCGCGACGGCACGCCGCGGATCGCGCTTCCGCTGCCCGGCGATGACGGGCGGCGGCGCTACAGGCTCGGGGCGATCACCGTGACAAAGTGAGGAGGCACGGAGGAGGCGCCGGCCGTGGCGCTGCTGAGAGTAGGCTGACGGCGTGCTGATAGGACCTGGAGGACCTATAGGACGTATACGGCCGATGCGATAGTCCTATCCGTCCCATAGGTCCTGTAGGACACATTGCGCCACGCCGCGCCCGCTCGCCCGTCCCCTAATCGCCCTCCTGGCCTGCCACCTCGACGCCGTGCCGGGCCGCGACGCTCTCCAGGTCGGTGAGCGCCACAGCCCCGTCTAACGCCACGCGGGCCAGGAAGGCGGCATCGCAGTCATAGACCGTGAGGACGCGGAAGGTCCGGTCGCTCAGGGTTTCGGCCTCGGCCACAAGCAGGCCGATGCGATCCCAGGGCCAGAACTGGATGCGCCAGCCCGTGCCGAAAAAGCGGTTGTTGTTGATGCCAAGGTCGGAAACGATCACGATTGACGGAGCGATGTGCGAGAGGATCAGGGGCAGGCCGTAGGCGATGAAGAGCGACGCTCCGAGAGCCAAGCCCACCATGGGCCCCCAGGCCAGAGGGTGTGCGTCCGGGTCGGTCCTCAGCCCGGCGATGAAGCGAAGCCCCAGCAGGATGGCGAAACAGCCGAGTGCGAACCTGGCCGAATCGAGCGGTCGGTCTCGCTCGTTCAGCCAGTAGATCAGGCGCCGGTAGGCCTTCGGCTCAACCCAGCGCAGGGCGTTGTCTGTTGCGGCCTTGCCCATAAGCTACTTGCTCCTCACAGGGCTCACTGCCGGCCATGTGGCGCGGTCGGCGCTCTTGTAGAGGCCGATCTTGCCGAACGGTACCTGCAGGAAGCCCGCCTTCAGCGCCGGCGATCCGGGCTTCAGGGCGAACCCCGCCGGCGGAGGCGCCACGAAGAGCGGGTCGATGCCGACGAGGTTCTCCTCTTCCTTCAGGCCCTTCTTTGCCGCCTCCTCCACCCAGCCCCATGGGCCGCCCCAGCAGACGTTGCGGGCCAGCAGATTGCCCTTGGGCGCCAGGGGCTCATCTTCGAGGATGCCCACGAGCTCAGGGTACTTGACCGACCAGGGCGGCTGCCGATAGTTGAGATCGTGAAGTTCCTTCGTGGCGAAAACGCCTACTGCCTTGGCCCAGCCCAGGCCCCGGGCGTCGATGCTGAAGGCCCGTCCGCACTTAACGAAGAGGTTGTTCGTCATCGTGTTATCGCGGCCGCCGCCGATGAGGATGGGCGTGGCCACGTCGTAGAAGACATTCCCCGAGATGTCCGCGCTGGAGAAGCAGTCGTCGAGGTAGACGCCCAGGCACCCCTTGCCCTCGAACCCGTGGATATGGTGCAGGTAGTTGAAGCGTATCTTGTGGCCGCGCATGGACCAGGTCTCGTCCGGCGGCGAGGTGTAGACCGCCCCGGCGTCGTTGGACTGGAAGACGGAGCTGTGGATCTCGTTGTACTCGATGGTCTGCTCGTTGCCACTGAAGCCGATGGCCACGTGCGGCACGTTGTCGATGAGGTTGTGCGTGGCCCGGTTGCCTACGCCGAAGAGGGTGATGCCCTGCTGGTAGACCGGGTCCCACCGCGCGGTGTGGTGGACGTGGTTGTTGTCGGCGGTGTGGCCCGCCGGCGTCAGCGTCTTGCGGTCGCCGCCCTCCAGGTGGATGCCGCCCTGTCCGGTCTGGGTGACATCGCACCCGACCACGCCGTGGAGCTTGCCGCCGGTGACGCGCACTCCCCAGTTGCCCATGTTCCGCAACGTGCAGGCCACCACGCGCACGCCCTCGCCGCCCTTCACCACCACGGCGCTGCCGCGTCCCTGCTCGATGGTGAGCCCGCGCAGCGTGACGTGGGAGCAACCCTCGAAACGCACCATATCGCGAACCGTGGAGACCACGGCCTCGGCGCCCTCCACCGGCGAGGGCGGCCAGAAGAGCAGCAGGCCCGAGGCGCGGTCCACGTACCACTCGCCCGGCGTGTCCAGCTCCGGCAGGGCGTTCTGTGCGTAGAACCACTGGCCCTTCTTCATCCCGTAGCCATGGTTCGGCTTGCCCAGCGTCAGGCGGCCCGTGGCGGTATCGATGGCCTCGAGCCGTTTGCGCTCGTCGGCCCAGTCCCACATCCAGAAGCCGTGGAGCCAGACCTCCGGCTCGCCGGCCCAGGCCATGGGTCGCCGGTCGTCGCAGGCGAAGACGCCGTCGCCCAGCGCCTCGGTGATGTGCATGTAGCCCTGATTGGGGTAGCGCGCCAGGGTCATGGGCTTGCCGCCGAAGAAGAGCTCCAGCCCCGGGTCCGACTGGTAGACCTGCGCGCTGTTGATGCCCTGCAGGTCGGTGACGCCCAGCGCCTTCAGGTCGGCCTGCAGCGCGTGGCCTCGGGCTTCGGGCGCCATACGCGACAGCAGGGCGGGATCGGCCACGGGCGCCCAACGCGAGATGCCCTTGCCGCCCACCAGCCGCACCTGGGCGCCCCTGGCGGCCCGGTAGACCACCGGCGCCGCAGCCGTGCCCGAGTCGCCCGGGCCGAAGGTGAGCGGGGCGGCCGGCTCGTACCGGCCGGCGGCGATCTCCACGGTGACGGCTCCGCGCAACCGCCCCGCCGCCCGACCGGCGCGCACGGCATCGCGCGCCCGGGCCGGCGTGGCGAAGGGCTTGGCGCGGGTACCGGGGTTCGTATCGCGGCCGTTCGGCGCGACGAAAAGTGTGACGCCTCCCGCCGCGTGGGCGGTGGACAGGGCCGCCAGGGCCAGGGCACAGAGCGCGATAGTGGGTCGCATGGGCGCCTCCTCGGGCTCAGGCGTGGCGCCGGGGCCGCAGCATGAGTCTACCGCCCCGGCGGCGCGTTCCTACAAGCCCATGGCCAGACGCAGGCCACGCTCCACTGCGGCGAGCGCCGACGGCGGGATCGTGGCGATCCGTTCGGCGAGCGCCTCCTGATCCAGCGTGACCACCTGGCTGACGTTCACCACGGAGTCCTTCGGTAGCTGTGAGGATTGCGCAGTCAGCAGGACATTGCCGGGAGCTTCAGCGAGCCGGAGGTTACTGGTGATAGCGACCGCGATCACGGTGCGAAGCCGGCTGGCATTGAACGAGTCCGCCTGAATGACGAGGACAGGCCGACGGTAGCCCGGCTCCGAGGCTCGCGGCTCTGGAAGCTCAGCCCACCATAGCTCGCCGCGCCTCACCATTCCGAGCCGGCCAGTGCGCTGGACTGCATCTCAGCCAGGGCGGGGTCCATAGCCGGCGCATCGCATGCATACACGTCGTTCAGGCGTTGAGTGACCTCGGTGGCCTGGTTCTCTGCCACGTAGTGCGCGATCGCTGTGGCATAGAGCTTGCTCCGTGACACGCCGAGCCGATGCGCCAGGTCATCGGCGGCATGGTAGAGACCGTCCGGCAACGAGATGGCTGTCTTCATACCAGTAGTATAACCCAGGTCATACCCGACGTCAAGCCGAATCCGGCGCCGTCACCGTCACCGTTTCGCCGGGCGCGAGCGTGATGCTGACGGAGCAATACGGGACGCCGTTCAGGGCCTTGTCGGCCGCCCTGCGGGGTCGCCCGTCGACGGTGAGCGCCTTGCGGGTTCCGTAGAACCGCGCTTCCCAGGTCAGCGGGATGCCGCCGCCCGAGTTCGTCGCGCGCGTCCGGGTCAGGCCCTCGTGATGCACGTCCACCAGCGACCTCCCGAGCGGGATGCCGCGTACCCCGAGGCTGCGCATTCCATCGGGCAGGCGGGAGATCGTGGAGAAGCGCGCATCCGGAGCGTTCGGCTCGAACCCCGCCAGACCTTCCACCACGTGCGCCACAAGGGTGAAGGAGATCTCCGGATACTCCTTGTCAGGCTGCTCGATGATGTAGGCAAGCCATTTCCATGCCTCCGCAGAGCGGTTGTACGGGAAGAAGACGCCGGGAAGGTATGTAATCGCCTCCAGGTTGGATGGGCGCCCCTTGGCCGAGCCCACCGACCGGGCGATGAAGTCCAGGTAGGCGTCCGTCCTGGGTCCGGGCTCGGGGAGCCGCTTCATGGGCATGAACCAGCTGTTCTCCAGCCCGAAGTCCGTCTGGGCGCGGCCGAACCGGTCGTAACCGCGCACATACTCCGCGACGCCCTCGGCAACGCCCCACTCAGTCTGGAATGTGCGCTGGAGCTTTGCGGCCTTTCGGGCGTAGGCGCGCGACGTCGCACGATCGCCGCGAGCCGCCAACAGGCGGGAATAGGCCAGGGCTGCCTGGTACTGGCACGCGATGCCGTCGCCCGACTCCACCAGCGGCGCGTCGGACGCCACCTCGTTGTACGTAGCCGAGCCACGGAAGATGTCGCCGGAGCCGTCGCCCTCCGCGATGCCGTTGGGGCGCCGCGTGTCGTGCAGGGCGATGAAGTCCGTCATGGCCCGGTCGCAGTAGGTGCGCAACACGGGGTCGTCGACGGTGGCCCGGTCGCCTGTCCAGAGGTACTGCCTCCAGCACTGCTCCACCAGCTCAAAGACGGCGGGCACCTCCCGGACGAAGCTGTCGTCGCTGTTCCAGTCGAGCCTGAACGGGCTGCCGTCGAAGTTGAGGGCCCAGAGCGGAAACCACTTCCGGCTCTCGTTGGCCGAGCCGGCGAACGCCCGAAGCATGGCGAGGTTCTCGCGCTCCAGCCCGATGAGGTGCGCTCCGGCGGCCTGGTGGCAGTAGTCGCGGGAGTAGAACGCCGTCCGGCTGGTGTAACCCGCCCAGTAACAGGGCATGTAGGGCACATTGCCGACACCGGGGCTGTTCCCCTCGTGGCGGTCCACGGGCCCGGACTTGCCGGTCTGCACATACGAGAGGGCCTTGGCTATGGCCCATGGGAAGGCCGCCAGGAGCTTGGCGTCGGGGGTCTCGATGGATAGCCGCACGGCATCGCCTCCACTAACAGGGGTTGGGGCGGCATCGGGCCGTCCGTGCGCCGGCGCACCGCACAGCGGCAACGCGGCGACGAGCCAACCGATCCGTCGACAGGGTAGCAGGCCCATACCTGACGTTGCGAACATGCGGGCACCCTCCGGCGGCCTGATCGGGGCGGCCACGTCAGGATAGCACAGCCGCAGGGTCACGTCCCTTGGCGTCTGGTCACGGATACGGTAGCCTTAGGTAGCGCACTGTCCGTGACGCGAGGAGGGTGGCATGATGCTTCGCAAGGGTCTACTTCCGGCGCTGGTCCTTCTCGGCTCGGCGTTGCCGTGCATGGCGTCCGGGCCTACGGCCGCGGGCCATCCGCGCCTGTTCTTCAACGCGGCCGAACTGAAGCGGCTCCGCTCAGAGCGGCACGGGGCGCGAGCCTTCATCTGGCGCAACCTCGCCGGATCGGCGGACTGGTGCATGACCCGCCCCCTGCGCAAGGAGTGGATCGCGCCGGTTTCGCCGGACCCGATCTACGCCAACCTCTACGACCGCTTCTACGGCATGATGCACGACATGGCCGTCATGGAGCACCTGGCCTTCGCCTATGCGTACAGCGGGGATGCGCGGTACGGCAAGGCCGGCGTGGAGTGGGCCATGGCCTGTTGCCGCGTCTGGCAGAAGGAGGCCGACGGGCAGCCGGACGGCGGCAAGGCATACGCCGTGACCCGCCTCATCAAGGGGCTGGCCGTCTCCTACGACCTGCTGTACGACCGCCTCAGCGACGCCCAGCGGACCGAACTGCGCGATACCATCGCCCGGTTGGGCAAGAGCTACTACGACGGTTACTTCACCCAGCCGCACATCGCGGCCGAGGCCTTCCATACCCACCATGCCACGGTGGAGTGGGCGTCGTTCGGGGTGGCGGCGCTGGCTTTGCTCGGCGAGGCGCCGGAGGCCGACAAGTGGCTGGCATCGACCTCTGCCAAGTTCCGCGCCCACCTGCTACCCCTTGGCCTGGCGCCCGACGGTGCGCAGGTGGAGGGCTCCACGTTCTGGGCGTCAACCATGCAATACCGGATCTCGTTCATGGACGCCCTGCGCCGGGTCACAGGCGAGGACCTCATCAAGGCCTTTGCCCCGCAGATGGACGCACGCCTGGCGCTCGCCTCGGTGGCGGCCCCGAAGCCGGGCGGCCACGATCAGGACCACGAGACCGTGGTGCTGGAGCCCTCCTACGGCCAGCTGAACTACTACTCGCCTGTGCTGCTGGCGTTGGCAAGGGAGTACCGACGCCCGCTCTACCAGCGGCTGGCCCTATGGGACAAGACCGTCGGGAGCGTGCAGCAGAGCCGGTACGTCACGGACAACGGCGAGTGGATGCTCTTCGATTGGGGAGGTTACGCCTACGCGTGGTACGACCCGAAGCTGCGAGCCGGGCGCGAGCCGGACGCGCCGCTATCGTTCCTCTTTCCATCGGTGAACGAGGCCTACGTCCGCGCCTCCTATGACGCCCGGGGGATCGTGGCGGGCCAGCGGAGCAACCTGGTTGCGGTCCACGCCGGGGGTCGGCCGGTCTTCGTCGACCACCGGCCCGGAACGAAGCCGCCCGCACCTGTGGCCAGCCTCGCGGTCGACGACGATCGCAAGCGTGCGACGATCACGTGCCAGGGAGCGCCGGACTCCGGCTTCACCTCGCAGTCCTTGACGCTGCAGAGGCCGGGGCGACTGACCCTGACACGCCAGACCGATGCCGACCAGGCCTGGTGGTGCTACGGCAAGCCTGTTCGGTCGGGCAACATCCTGCGCTGGGATGACGGGACCGTCCTTGAGGTGAAGCGCGGGACGATCGTCTCGATGGAGCCCGACGGCTACCACGACGAGAAGGTCGTCGGCCTCGGGCTCCTACGCCTGAAGGACCCGCTCCCCATGGCCTACCCGCTGGTGACGGCCCGGCCGAGCGAGGGAGCGCTCGTCGTCGAAGTGCGCGTGGGCAGGCGGTAGGAGTGCGCCGCCCGCGTTAGTCGCGCTTGGCCGGACCCAGCAGCGCCTTCAGCGCTTCCAGGTCGACCGGGTGCTCCTTCTCGTGCGCCATGGCCTTCAGGCGCTTCGCCTCCAGCTTCGTGCGGAGGCCTCGGTCGCGGGTGGCCACATAGATGCCGTCCTGCGTCCGCGTGTCCGTGATCTCCACCCCGGCGGCGGTTGCGGCCCAGCGGACGGGGTGGATGCCGTCGGCGTCGACGCGATAGACATCAATCGGCTTGCGGAGGCGGCTCGGGAGCGCGAACCGGAAGGCGGCGGCCCTGGGCGGACCGAACTGGAAGACGTTCGCCTTGGGATCGGGAGCGTAGCGGGTGTCCAGAGCGAAGAGCAGGGCGGCATCGGGGGCGGCGATGGAGGCCAGGTCCCAGTCCGGCGATCCGTCGGGCAGCGCCAGCCGCTCGAAGCGATATGCGTCGCCGGTAAGGTAGAGGTCGTCGAGCATGCGGATCTCGCGGCCGATGCGCGTCATGGCGTCCCACGTATCGGGGAAGGCCATGAGCGACTTGAGCGACAGGTTGAACCAGTAGAGCGACGTGATGCGCGTGGCCAGGGCGTGCATGGCCTGCGACCGCAGCTCTTCGGGCGTGGGGCTACGGCGCGCACGGCCGTCGAAGCCGTCCCAGCCCTCGTGCGGCCCCTGAGACCAGTAGGCGCAGGGCGCCGGCCGGTTCAGTTCGCGGAGCGAGCGGCACATGTCGCCGATGGTCTCCAGCGGAGCGCCCCAGCGGAGGCGCTTGCCGCCCCAACGGTCGTAGAGCCGCCACTGGTCCGCCGAGGGGGCCACGACCCTGTAGGAATCGTAGTGCGGGTAGTCGGAGAGGCCTGCGTACCAGCGCCAGATGCGCTCCTCGCTATGGGTCACCGTCGTGGCCAGCCGCGTGGTGCGGTAGGGCAGCAGCTGGTCGAAGACATCCTGCGGCGGCACCGGGCGCCCTCCGCCGTACTGCGGCTCGCCCAGCCACTCCACGGCGTGGATGTTGGGAAGCCAGGCATCGGTGTCGAACGTGGTCAGTGGGTCGAGCTTGTTGAACAGCTTCAGCGGGAAGCGGCGGTAGAGGTCGGGATTGTCCGTGAAGCCCGGCGTGGCTCCCAGGTGGCCCGTGTTCACGTGCAGGTGCGAGAGCAGTTGCAGGTAGGGCTCCCTGGTGACATGGTCGCCCACCCAGCCTCCGCTGATGTCGAACGCTTCACGCTTGATCCGCAGGTGCGCCCAGAGCGGTCCTGCCGAGGTCGTCAGTTCCACGGCGCAGTAGGTGAGCGGCAGCCGGCCCACGCGCTTGACCAGGACGGCCTTGTCGCTTGCAGGGACCTTGAGGGAGACCGGCACGGGCTTCTGCGGCCAGAGGGTCTGCCACGTGGCGCCGCCCTTGGGCAGCCATAGGCGCAGGCCGGTGACGGAGACGGGATCGGCCCCCTCATTGGCCACATGGACGACGAGTGTGTCGGGGTAGGCCGAGCCGCCATCCGCCAGGAACGTCACAGCCGACATCCAGCGGAGCGGGGCGTTAATCGCAACGCGGGTCGCCGCGAGGCCCTCGCCCTCCACCTCGAACGACTGCCCCACGCCCCAGCGCTCGCTCTTGCCGTTGAAGGTCCAGACGCAGAGCGCTCCGACCGGCGCGCTGACGGCCGCACCGGTATCGTGCCAGGCCCAGTCGCCCGACTTCAGCAGATCCGCCGGCGCCTTGCCCGCGAAACGGCCCGGCATCGCCGGACCCTTGACGAAGAGCTGGACCCGTGCGGCAGGGCCGCCGCCCCGGGGTCGCGAGTAGCGCATGCTCGGCGCCATGACATGCGGCGTCACCGTCACACCGACCACCTGCCCGGCCCCAGCCGCCACGGGCAGCAGCATGGCCAGCCCGGGCGCAACCATCGACACACGCGATCGCGTCATCTCATCCTCCATGCCGTCATCGGCCGGCCGCGCCCGCCGCTACTTGCCCTTCGGCGGGGCGATGAGGAGCGCCTCGAGGATCTTCCCGACCTCGGCGGGCGGCATGACGACCTGCAGGTAGCGGTGCTGCTTGGCAGGGGTTGGGATCCACTCGTTGACGCCGTGGCTCACCTTGGCGTGCATCAGGCAGAAGCCCTGCTCGGAGTGCTTCCAGAGGTCGCCCGCGCCGCGCACGGCGTAGAGCACCGCCGTCAGGTCCCACGCCTCGCGGTCCGTCAGGCCGTTGTAGAGCTGGTAGCACTGGCGCACCGGGTTGGCCTCGGGCGTCTCGCGCAGGCGTGCGCCCACCTTGATGGCCGCGCCGATGGCGAAGCCGCTGAAGACCACGGGCGTCGGCCAGTCGTTGATGGCCCGCACCGACGCGACGGTGTCATACATGAAGTTGTACTCGCCCTGGCCGCCGGGAAAGCTCCCCTCGGGGAAGACGCCGCCCATGCAGACCCACTCCTTCACCTTCTGCTTCACCAGCGCCTCGCCATCCAGCGGGCTCGCCTCGTCGGGGCGGGTGTCGAGCAGGGCGGCGAGGTTCGTGAGGAAGCCAACCGAGACGATGGTCACGCTGCCGTCGGGCTGCGCCGCCAGCAGCTTGCGGGCGAGCAGGGCCGCATCCGGGGCGTCGCTGCTCTTCTGCAGCTTGTGCGGGCAGGATTTGGCCACCTTCTCCACGTAGTTCGAGGGCGTCTCGCGCTGCGGGTCCTTGGCGTTCTTGTAACCGAAGAGGTGGCCGCGCTGGTAGCCGATGGGCACGTTCGGGCGGCCATACCAGGTGTTGATGGCGTCGGCGCAGGGCGCGACCCACTCGTTCTTCGAGCAGACCAGCACGCCCAGGATCTCCGCCTCGCCGCGGTCGGCCAGGGCATGGAGCACGGCCAGCGCGCCGGCATCGTCCACATCCTCGGCCATGTCGACGTCGAGGATGACCTTCACCGGCGCCGCCCCGGCGGGCGCGACGGCCACCAGCGCGAACAGGACAACCAGCATAACGACCCACGATGACATGGCGAAACCTCCCGGGCGCCCACGGCGCATCATTGCGCCAAGTCTACCCGTAGGGGCAACCCCCCGTGGTTGCCCTGTGGCGCGCATCGCGCAAGGATGGGGCGGGCAGGCGCCACAAGCCCCGTAGAGGGCCGCACACGCACCGAAGGCGCCCGCGATCGTGGGGCCGGCGGAGCGGCTGGGGGAGGATCCGCACAGTACCGGGCGGCCTGCCGATGGGCGGCTCGAGGTTGGCGTGAGCCTGGACGCCCGCGCGGGTACTATCTCTTGGAAACTGAGCGGCGTTCCGGCCCTGCCCGGTCGAGCAGCAGGAGAAGCGGCCCTGAGCGAAGCGCCCACGAGCTACGTTAAGTCCAAGCAGCGCGTCGCCGACCACGGCGAGGTCTTCACCCCCGCCTGGATGGTGGAGGCGATGCTCGACCTCGTGAAGGACGAGACGCAGCGGATCGACTCGCGCTTCCTGGAGCCGGCCTGCGGCAGCGGCAACTTCCTCGTGCCGATCCTCCGGCGCAAGCTGGCCGCCGTGGAGGTGCGCTATGGCCGGTCCGACTTCGAGCGGCGGCACTACGCCCTCCTCGCCGTGATGTGCGTCTACGGCATCGAGTTGCTGGCCGACAATATCGCCGAGTGCCGGGCCAATGTGCTGGAGGCGCTGGCCGAGTACCTGGGGCTGGAGGAAGCCGACGACCTCCACCGCGCCGCCTCCGCCGTGCTCTCGCAAAACCTCGTGCATGGCGACGCCCTCACGATGCTGACCCACGACGGCAAGCCCATCACCTTCGCTGAATGGGGCTACCTGGGCAAGGGCCGGTACCAGCGGCGCGACTTCCGCCTCGATAACCTCACCCTCTCGTCGGCCTACAGCGCCCAGGGCTCGCTCTTCGCCGACCATAGCCGGCACGAGCTCTTCACGCCGGTCATGGAGTATCCGCCGATGACGGTGGCCGATCTGGTGGGCGAGCCAGGAGGGGAGCCATGACCACCCAGTCCGGCTTCGCACTGCGCGGCCGCAATCCGGACGTGTTGACCTGCATCGCGAACCTCTCCAGCGACGAGGTCTTCACGCCGCCCGAGTTTGCGAACCGGATGCTCGACACGCTGGCCGAAGCCTGGGCCGCCGAACATGGCGGTGCCGACCTCGTAGCGCCGGCGGAGCTGTCGGGCCCAGACGACCGTGCAGGGCATGGTAACATGCACCTGGAACCATAGGGTATCGAGGACCGTCCGTTACTGTCTGAGGAGGAGTTCACGGCCATGTACAGCGAAGCGAAAGCTACCCAGATGGCGGCGAGACTGGTAACGCTGGCCGGCACACGGCTGAACTACGTGAAACTGCTCAAGCTCATGTACCTGGCTGATCGAGCCATGCTCACGCGGCACGGCAAGCCCATCACCTACGATCGGTGGGTGTCGATGCAACACGGTCCGGTGCTCAGTGCCACCTATGACTGCATCAAGGGCCGAAGCGAAGGAGAGTGGGCCGGCCACCTCCGTACTACGGACTACGACGTGCAGATAACAGGCGATCCGGGCTGCGACGACCTGTCACCTGCGGAACTGAACGTTATCGACGACACCTACCGTCGTTATGGCGCCGTCGGCACCTGGAAACTGCGGGACATGACGCACGAACTGAAGGAATGGCAGGATCCCGGTGGCTCGTCTCGCCCGATATCGTACCGGGAGATACTCGAGGACGACGGGCTCTCCTCGGACGAGGTGGAAACTATACTGGCGAACATAGCCGCCCAGGACTGCCTTGCGCGGTTGCTCGGCGCGGCTTCACGGTGACGCTCGCGGCCGGTGACACGTTCCTGATCACGGACCCCGACTTCGGAAAGCAGCATCTTCGCATTGTACTCACCGGCCCCACCGGTACGCCGCCATCGGTGCTCACGGTACAGCTCAACACCGCCACGGCGCTGGCCGACAGGACCACTGTGTTGTGCATTGGGGACCACCCTTTCTGCCGGCGCGAGACCGTCGTCAGCTACGACACCATCCACGTTATGGAGGTCGCGCTCCTTGCCGAACTCGAGGGCTACCAGAAGGTGATCGACGGCGCGCGGGCCGTGGTGGAGAACTACCGCCCGCACATCGACGTGAACCCGGCTTGGCCGATGGTGGCGCTGGGGGAGGTGTGTGAGCGCGTCCAGTACGGGCTGTCAAGCCCACTGAACACGGACGGCTTGGGGCACAGGACCTTCCGGATGAACGAGATCGTAGAGTGACGATGCGCCGATCGCGGCAACATGAAGTGTGCGGACATCGATGCCGCCGATGCGGCACGGTACCTATTGCGCCCCGGCGACATCCTATTCAACCGTACCAACAGCATCGAGCACGTCGGCCGGACTGGGCTCTTTGACCTGCCGGGCGACTACTGCTTTGCTTCGTACCTAATACGTCTGAGTATCGATGCTACCGAGGCCGAGCCAGGGTACGTAAACGCATTCATGAACTCACCGAGCTTCCAGAGCGGCATCAAGGAGTTCGCCAGCCGAGCGATCGGCCAGGCGAATATCAACGCCAGGGCACTCGCTGCGTACCGCATCCCCCTGCCGCCTCTTGCCACCCAGCAGTCGATCGTTGCGGAGATCGAGGCGGAGCAGGCGCTGGTGGCGGCGACCCGGGAGTTGATCGTGCGGTTCGAGAAGAAGATCGAGGGCGTGCTGGCGCGGGTATGGGGGGAGTGAGGGGGCGGCGGGTCGGGCTGAGGGCGAGAGCTATGCGGCTCCGCCTGCCGCGACCCGCCCGGCGAAGTGCGTGGCAGTGGCGCGTACGTGCGGCATCTCATCCCATGTGCGGCCATCCAGGACCCTCCCGGCTTGCTTCCTGTTTGCGCCTCCCCACTGCTTGAAGAAGAAGGGTACACCGGCGGCCGTGCACTGGTCGCGCAGGTCACGGGCCCAGGCTGGGTCCATAGGCCGCGCCTCGGCGCCGGACTCGCCTCCGACAATGACCCAGTGGATTCCGGTCAGGTCAAGGGCCGGCAATGGGCTGAGGAGCGGCTCAAGCGACAGGAACCGAAGAGGCGCACCGGTCTGGCGCAGGTCGTCGATTCGTTGCACGTACTGCGCGCTCTCCACGGTGACGCCCATCCACACGTTGGAGGCCCATGGTAGGTCAGGCGCCAGTATGGCAAGGCGGGCCGAACGCTTGGTCAGTACCTGGAACCGATGCCAATATGCCCTCCGCATGACCTCGAACACACGGAGTATGTACTCGCATGGTACGTCTTCATGAAACAGATCGCTCATTGAGTTCACGAAGATGGTCTGAGGTGTTTTCCACCGCAGGGGAAGCTCAAGGGCCTGCGGCTGCAACGTGAGGGCGAATCCATCCCGATAGTTGGCCTGACCCATTGCCTGCAGCCGCGCAGCCATGCGCTCTGCGTAGCAGTGCCTGCACCCGGAGCTTACCTTGGTACAGCCGGTCACCGGGTTCCATGTGGACTCCGTCCACTCGATCGCAGACTTCAACGCCATGTGAGCGTGGCCATATCCGGGTACGTTCCCCTGATGCGTTTGCGGCCGTCGGTCTGAACCGGCTCAACCGTGAGGCATCCCGTAGCCTCTTCGTCCTTCAAGGCGGCCCTCATGTGCTTCTTCAGGTACGGAGTCTCGAGCTCAATATGCTCCCGAACCACATGGCCCGTGACCGGTCCCTTACCCGAAAACGCCCGCCGGAGATCGCTCGCCAACTGCCCAACCGCAGCGCCGAGCGGGAGCACCAGTTGCAGGGGATCAGCAGCGTCAGAGAACCGGCAACCAGTATCGGGATCGACCTTCCACATGGCCTCCTTCATCTTTACATAACCTTTATGGTGATGTGATGCGAAGAATAGGTAATACTGGGGCCGATTGGCGCGGTCTCGCATCTCGAATGGCCGAACGAACTCGGCCACCGTCTCAAGGCGCCTCTGGTACAGGTCGCGAAGACCGGTAACCCGGTTGCCCGGTCCTCTGGCAACATCCAGGGCATCGTCGCAGCCAAACGCCTCGCAGATGTGCTCGGTGATCTTGCCCTCAGGGTGCTCAAGCCAGCGGTTCATGGCGTCGGCCATGAGCGTGACGAGTACCTCGCTGTGCCGATTCTCCATCAGAGCTCTGATCGCGCTGAATGGAACACCGGAAAACCCAAACGGATCCACCAAGGCAAATGCTGGTGATGGGCTTTGTCCACCTTCGCGGAGGGACGCGATGATAGCATTGGCACTTTCGGCAAACTTGCCCACCTTCGGGAACACCCTGAAGTTGGTCGGAATGTTGCGTGCAGCCAAGGCCCGCTGTAGGTGTGCCAGTCGGTCACGGTCTGCCTCGACGAACCAGAACAGGACTTCTCGCGAAGCGAGCGGTTTGCAGTCACGGGCCACGTCCAGCGCGATCAGTGGGGAGCCAGGTTCACCGTTCGTGTAGCTACCGGGTCCTGAAAACCCATCAACGTAGATTATGCGTGGAAACTTGCTGCCAAGAATCGCAAACCAAGCTGTGAGATAGTGTCGAAGGATTTCATGTTTGGCCAGCGTATGCGGATCTGGTGACCAGACTGTCTCCCGAGGTGTTGCCATCGATGCCGTGCCCTCTCCGCAAGCGCTGGGTCAGCAGCGCCGTTTTGTCTACGGTGATCTGCCCATCAGAAGTACTCTATGAGTGCATCGGTATTGTAGCATCGGGGAAACCGATGGGATGACAACGTGCTGCGTAGCGGCCGATCCCTGCGGCGCTTGGGCCGGAGCAGGCGCTGGTGGCGGCTAACCGGGAGCTGATCGCGCGGTTCGAGAAGAAGATCGAGGGCGTGCTCGGCGCGGGTATGGGGGAGGCCGAGGGTTGAGCGCGGGGATGCGGAGCGGGGCCGATGGGTGGGCGGACGGCTAGTCCATGAACTTGAACTTGATCCCCAGCATGAACTTGGGCATCAGGCTACCGCCGTTGATCTGGTCCCAGTAGCCACCTACCATCAGCGAGAAGCTGTCCTTGGCGAAGGCCTGGCGAATGCCGAGCCCGAAACCGCCGCCGGACTCGCCGGTGCTGGACTGCACCCCGTAGCCGATGGCGCCGGAGAAGAACGTGGCGTAGCTGGGTAGCTCGGCCTGAGTGCCGTCCTTGAGCGTCTCCATCTTCTTGGCGCCGAGCTTTATGCGGCAGATGTCGCCCTGGTAGGCGGCGATGACGGTGGTCTTGCCGCCGTCGACCGAGAACAGCGTCTGAAACGATGATTTGGGCGTTGCAGGGTCCTCGTTGGTCCCCGCGGCTATGCTTGCGTTGGAGAGGCAGACAGCCGCTGCAAAGACCAGGCAACGTAAGCTGAATGACATGATGCGCTCCTTTCAAAGAGGGCAGTGAATCTGACCTGCCGGTTGCCGACCTGATCCGCATCCCGGATGCGAGGGTAGCATTCCCGGCACCAAACGCAACAGGGCTCCCGGTTCCTGACTCCGAGATGTCCGGGCGCTCGGGTTCCTGCCGCCTCCGTCCTGCCCAGCCCGAGTCCGCCACTCTGCCCTCGCACCGCCCCGGCCCTCCACTCCGTCGGTGGCTCGGGCCTCCGTGCCCGAGTCCGGGCCGGTGTGCCGCCGTGGCCGTTTCACCCCCTCATGCCGTTTCCCCCCGCGCCCGCCCGCCAACAGCAGGAACTCGGCCGCACCAGGCCGAAACTGCGTCTATCGGCTTGGCGCCGGCCCACTGAGACACGCTCCAGGCCGCAGCCCACGCGTCGGAGCACACAGCGAAGGAGGCGTTCGGTGACCTTGGTTAGAGCAGGCTGGGCGGCGCGCCGCGCGATCGCGACCATACTTCTCCTGGCGGCGGCGGTCCCTGCGTTGGCCTGGACCGGCGGCACGCATGAGGCGGTGGCTGGTCGGGCGTGCGCCGGCCGTTGACCATGGCCGAGGAGAGGCAGAAGCGTGCGTCGGCGAGGAATGCAGCCCGACGCGGCGCGCGCGGCTGTGGGCCCCCGGCGCCATGACGGCGCGGGGGCCCGGAACCGCGGCGGTACGCGCGGCGTTTGGACACGCGGGTTGTTGCGGGCAGGGGGCTAGGGCGCCACGGTGAGCGTCCCACTTCCGGCGCTTGCCGAGTACGTGGCATCGCCCGCGAAGGTCATGGACTGCGCTACGGCGCCGCTTGCCGCCGGGGTGTAGTAGGTGGTCGCCTTGCCGTCGGCGGCCGTGTTGACCGTCGCTACGAGGGTGCCGGCTGCCGACAGGGCCACCGGCTTGCCCGCGAGCGGGATGAGGTCGCCGTTGCGCCGGTACTCGTAGAGGTAGCACGTCAGGCGCGTGGGGATGCTCACGTTCGCGCTGTGGTTGTGTACCCATATGCAGGTGCGTAGCGAAGCCGCCTGCACGGTGAGCGTGCCGGAGCCCTGCGCGGCCGGGTAGTTGCCGCCGCCCGCCCAGTCCACCGTGATGGTATGGGCGCCCGCGGCCATGGCGGCGGGGATGGCGTAGGCCGAGGTGGCCTTGCCGTAGGTTCCGGCGGTCAGGGTGGCGAAGTTCACGGCGGGCCCGCCGTCGACCTTGTAGGTCAACTGCTGGCCGGTGATCCCGGCCATGGCCTTGCCCTGCCAGAGGTAGGCTCCCAGCGTGACCGGTGCGCCCTGCTTGCCGGTGGCCGGAAGGGCCTGCACCCTGGCCACATGGTCCACCGTTAGCGCCCCGGTGGCGCTGGAGGCGGTGTAGGCGGCTGTGGCCTCGAACGCCGCGGTGAAGTCGCCGGTCACGGCCCCTACCGGGATGTCGTACCAGAGGTTCGCCACGCCTGACGCGTCGGTGGTGCGTGACGTGGTGACGCCGTTGGGCATGGTGAACTTGACGGTGGCGCCGCTAACGCCGGACCCGCTCGAAGTGAGGGTGGCCGTCACCTCCACCATCTCGCCCACCTGGCCGGTGGCGCCGGTGGCCACCATGGCGGTCGGCTGCACCCAGGCGAACTTGCAGGCGAAGGCGTCATACTCCCCGGCAGGCGAGGTGGAGTAGGCGCCCGTCGTGGTCGGGTAGTCCGGCGACCGTGTCATCCCGCAGATGTACAC
>CAISJD010000128.1 GCA_903885605.1 uncultured Chthonomonas sp.
CCATGGACGGCGTCATCGGCGAGACGGAGTGGACGCCGCTCTATACGATCGGCGACGGTCCGGCCACGGGCGTCGTCTACCTGAACTGGGACGCCGAGTGCCTCTACATCGGCATCAAGGCCGCCAAGCCCTGCTGGGCGGTGATCGACCTCGATGCCAACGGAGACGGCTGGCTCCGAGGCAACGATAACGTTGAGATTTCGGTGGCGCCACGCGGCGTCGAAGGGGTGCCCGTCCTCTCGGCGCGTGTGCTCGACGCCGCCTCAGACAAGGACGCCCCGGTGTGGAACGCCAGGGCGGCGGATGTCTCCCAGATCGGCATCGTTGTGGGCGATGCGGCAGGCGGCCAGGTAATGGAGGTCTCCATCCCGCGCGGCATGGTGGGCCTGGAGCCTCGGCCCGGGGCCACCATCGGCTTCCGAGGCGATCTTCTGCCTCCCGGCGCCGCTCCGGCCGCCACGGCGCCCTACGAACCGCACCTGCTGCTGGAACTATCCCTGGTAGCCAGCAAGGCGGCCGCCGCCACCGGCATCGTGCCCAGGCTGACGCTTGAGGACGACACCGTAGTCGCAGGCGCCACGCTCCGGGCGACCATGCAGGTGATGAACCAGATCGACCAAGCACGCACCGTGCGATCGGTGACCTGGCAGGGGCAGGGCGCCGCGGCCGATATCGTCAAGTCCGTCCGCGAAGTCGCCGCGCCGCCGGTGCCGGGCCTCGGCGACGTGAAGCTGCGCTACCAGACGGTGATCCCCGATACAGCGGTTCCGGGCTCATACCGCCTGAACTCGGCAGTGCAGCTCGACAGTGCCACCGACGTGAGCGCCACAGCCAGCTTCGAGGTCGTGGAGGCCTACAAGCTCAGCGCGGTGATGGATCCGCCGTCGGTCACCATCCTCGGGCCAGTGCAGGTCCGCTGCACGGTCGAGGTCGTCTGCAACGTATCGCGCTACTCATCGGCGGATCTGGAGATCAGCGCACCGGCGGCATTCGAGCTCAAGGGCAAGGCAAGGCGCCGCGTGAGCAGCCACAACGACGGCTCCGTGTCACGCGTCTCCTACCTCCTCACCGTACCTTCCGCCACCCAGGCGGGCGACTATCCTGTGAGCTTCACGCTGACCTGGAAGGGCAAGACCTGGAAGTCGCAGGCCACCCTCAAGGTGACCCGGGCCGACGGCTCGAAGTAGCGAACCGGGCACGAGGACCATGCGCTCGGCATTCAGGAGGATGGCCCTGGTCATCCTCCTGCTCGGAGCCCGGCCGGCCCACGCGCGTCAGGAGCCGCCCGGCGAACCCCTGCCCATGGGCGGCATCGGTTGCGGCTACGTAACGCTACGGCCTGACGGCTCGTTCGGCCCGCTCTGCATAACGAATAACTGGGCTGCGCCGCTTGCGGCCGGGCCGGGTTGCTTCCTGGCAGTCTGGGCAAAGAGCGACGCCGGCGCCCGGGCGTCCGTGCTGGGATCTGCAGTGCCGCACGGCCTTCCGGCGGCGGCAGTCGGTGGCTTCGCGGACCTCTACCCCTTTGCGACTGCGGACCTGCCCGAGCTCGCGCCCAAGCTGCAGTGGAAGCTGGAGGCGTTCTCGGCCATCGCACCCAACGATATTGGCTCCTCTGCCCTACCCGCCTGCTTCGTCACCGTCCGGCTGCTGAACACAGGACGGAGGCCCGTGCAGGCGGCCGCTCTACTCTCGTTCGAGAACGTCCTGGGCCTGGGAGCCACGGAAGCGGGTCGGCGAACCGACCTGCGGCGCGGCGGCAGCATAGCCCATATCCCGCTTGTCGAGGGCCAGGAGGGCCTCGGCATGGCCTCGGCGCCCCTGACGGCCACCGCGCCGGACAACCGCATGGCATACAACGCCCGCGGCACGCTAGCCGTCCTTGCTGAGAGGCAACAGAGGACCGATGTATGCAGTGTCGCGGCATGGGATGCGACGGCGCCGCCGGCCTGGTGGCCCCAGTTTGCCGCCGAGGGAGCCTTCACCAACGCGGCCGAGACGGGCGATCCGACGAACCCCGCAGGGGTCGTGGCGCTTCGAGCCGAGGTGCTGCCCAACGAGACCCGATCCATCTCCTTCGTAGTGGCATGGCATACACCCAGGCTCTACCGGCCCGACGGTGACGAGGTCGGCCACGCCTACGAGCCGAGGTTCGAGAACGCAACAGCCGTTGCACGCTTTGCCCTGGCGAACCGCCCGGCGCTGGCGGCCGTGACGCAGGAGTGGCAGGCCGCCATAGTCCGCGCTCCTGCCACGCCCATGCTCAGGGTGGCGGCGCTCAGGTCTTGCAGATTCCTCAGCGCCCGATCGACCCTGGCTCGGCCAGGCAAGGGCCCGGCAGGATCATGCCCGACGTTCGGCCTCCTGACCGTGGCCTCCACCGGCACGGCCTCTGCGGTGGACCCGGCACGGCCGGGCGCGGCCGGGGCGATCGTCGCGACGCTCTTCCCTGCCCTGGTGGGTGGCGCCACATACCCGTCAGGCGCCCGGTGGCCCGGCTCCGCGGATGCCACCCCGGATGCCGGCGACGCGTACCATGCCTCGACGCAGGGCTGGGCGCCGTTCTGGAGGACCATGGGTTGCTCCTACGACGGCGACGCCGGGCTTCTGACCCTCGCGCCCGATGCATCGGCGCTGACGGGTCGCGGTGCGGTGCCCATGCTCTCGCCGCAGATGTGGGCGTCGGTCACGGGGCGCATTGACGACGAAGGGGTGCAACTCGATGTGCGCCTGGACCACCTATGGTCCACACGGTTGCAGGGCGGTATGGTGGACCTCCTGAGCAGCGCCGGGCGGCGCGCCGAGATTCGCGTCGTCGTCGTGCCGTGGAAGCTGGGCCGCAAGCCGGATGCGGCGCTCTACGCTGGAGACGATCCCATACCCATCTCCGGCGCGACGATCGCCGAAGGCCGGCTCACAATCACGCTGAAGCAGCCGTGGAGCGCATCGACAGGCAGCCGACTGTCGATCGTCGTCCGCTGAGGCCGGGCCTACCGCATAGCCTGCCCGGTAAGGGTTCTGGCGATGTCGTTGTACATGACGACCACCACCAGCGATACCAGGATCGCCACACCCACCATCTGCACGCGGTAGACCTCGCGCAGGGAGAGCCGGCGACGGCGTAGCTTCTCGAAGCCGAAGAGCATCAGGTGGCCGCCGTCGAGGACCGGGATCGGCAGGAGGTTCATGATGCCGAGGCCAAGGCTGAACTGCGCCGAGATCAGCGCAAGATGCGCAATCCCGAGGCGCTGCACAACCGTCGTCATCTGTCCCATGGCGATGGGCCCACCCAGGTTGTCGCCCAGGTCGGCCGGCTTGGCGAAGATCGAGCCTAGTTGCATCACGTAGGCAACGGTCAACACGGTGCCCGCCCGAATCGACTGCCCCACACCGAGGCGCTTCGGCTCGAAGTTCGGGGTGATGCCGATGAGGCCCGTAGGCTTGTTGTTGAAGGTCCTCAGCGCGTCGCCGGTAGCCGGCTCAGGCTTCACGTAGGCGATGATCCGCTCACCGCGCCGGTCCACCCGAAGTGTCAGCTCCTTATTGATGCTACGGTGGATCGTGTCCACCATCTGCTCACCGGACCGCATAGCGACACCATCAATCGATACGATCCGATCACCTATCCGAAGGCCCGCCCGGTACGCGGGCCCGCCTCGACGCACATCTGCCACCTGGGTGCTGGCTTTGCCGCCCGGCAGGCCGACCGTCATGCCGACGAGGCAGAAGAGCACATAGCCGAAGATCAGGCTCGCCACCGGTCCCGCGAGGATCACAAGGGCGCGCTGGTAGATCGGACGCGACGAAAAGAGGCCGGGATCGTCGCGATCGGGCGCCGGAACCTCCTCCTCGCCGGCTTCGCGGGCGCGACGCATGACGTCGGCCACAGGGTCGCCGTTCGAGACATCATCGGCCTCCATGCCCGCGATGCGCACGAAGCCGCCGATAGGTATGGCCCGGAGGTTGTAGACCGTGTCGCCGCGCTTGCAGATCCGCCAGATGACGGGACCCCAGAAGAGCGAGAAGTCCTCCACCCGGATCTTGAAGGCCCGCGCCACTCCGAAGTGGCCCAACTCATGCGCGATCACCAGCAGGCTCAAGATCACGAGCAGGTAGGCAATGCCCGATACAACCTCACCCATATGCGCTAAGCTCCCCCGGCCGACCGCGCGGCGCGGCGGGCCCAGCTATCGGCCTCCAGCACGGCCTCGAGACTGGCCGCGCAAGGAGTATGCAGGTCCATCACGGACTGCACCGTATCCATAATACCGGTGTACGCGATACGGCGTTCCAAAAAGAGCGCCACGGCCTCTTCGTTGGCTGCGTTCATGACTGCGGGCATAGTGCCGCCCGCTCCCAGTGCCGCCAAGGCAACCCTCGGAGCCGGGAAACGGGCGTAGTCCACCGCCTCGAACGTGAGGCCGGTCGTCTGGGCCAGGTCGAGCCTCGGGAGGTGCGTCTGCACGCGCTCCGGATGCGTGAGAGCCACCTGGATGGGCAGGCGCATATCGGGCAGGCCGAGCTGGGCCAGCACAGAGCCGTCGGCGAACTGGACCAGCGAGTGGATGATGCTCTGCGGGTGGACCAGCAGGTCGATTCGCGAGGCGGGCACATCGAACAGCCAGCGCGCCTCAATAATCTCAAGGCCCTTGTTCATCAGCGTGGCGGAGTTGATGGTCACCAGGCCGCCCATGGTCCAGGTCGGGTGCTTGAGCGCCTGCTCCGGCGTGATCGAGGCGAAGCGCTCGGCGGGCATCGTGCGGAACGGGCCTCCACTGGCGGTAATGATCAGCTTCTCGACCGTCGCCGGGTCCTTGTCGGCCAGGCACTGGAACAGGGCGGAATGCTCGCTGTCGATGGGCAGGATCGCCACGCCGGCCTCACGGGCCAGGAGCATGGTCTCCTCGCCCGCGGCCACGAGCACCTCTTTGCTGGCCAGCGCAATGGTCTTGCCTGCGCGGATGGCCGCGTGGGTCGGCGCGATGCCTATGGCGCCGGCAACGGCCACCACGACCACGTCCGCCTCGGCCATGGAGGCCACTTCGCAGAGGCCCAAGACGCCGGATGCCACGGCGACTCCGGCGCCGGATACGCGTCGGCGCAGTTCGGCGGCGGCAGGCTCGTCCGCCACGGCCACATGTCCGACACCCCACTCGCGCGCCTGCCGCTCCAGCATCTCCACGCTGCGGTTGGCCGCCAGGCCCACCACGCGGAACCGGTCAGGCATCCGTCGGATGACATCCAGGGTCTGCGTGCCGATGGAGCCGGTCGAGCCTAGAATGACGATGTTGGTCACTGGACTAACGCCCCCTGACCGCTGCGGAGCGCGTCACGGCGATGATGACCTTGCCACGCACGCGCACCGCGGTTGCATTCTTGCCCGCCTCCACGTCCGACGCCTCGGCCACACGGCCGTTGACCACCGGCCTGGCTCCGTCGCCCACGCCGCCGAGCAGAACCCAGTAGGGCTTGTCAGGCCAGCCGGTGACCTCCACCTCGGCCGCGGTCGGCTCATCCTTCAGTACACGGACGGAGCCCGGCGCGTGGGCCGAGCCGCCGAACCGCCGGAGCAGGACCCGGTCGTAAATCTGCGGGCCATCCATTAGCTGGAAGGCGTTTGCCTGCACGGTGCCGGGGTTAATGGCCACGGCGTTGCGGCTCTGCGCGCGCGGCTCGAACGAGTCCGGCAGGAGGCCGGCCAGGTCGGGCTCATCGACGCCCCAGCTCTGCTGCATGCCGGAGATCGTGATCCCTTCGGCCAGCTTGCGCCAGGGCCCGCTCGGATCCAGGCGGGCGAGGCGGTAGAGGGCGTCCGAGTAGACGAGGCCGCACCACTGCACAGGAAGGCCCATCCAGTTCGGCGCCTGCCAGCCCGTGGCGCCGAGGACCGCGATGGTGCCGTAGAGCCCCACCGGCTCGCGGGTAGGCGGCGTCAGGTAGACGAAGGGGACGCCGGTCCATGCCCAGTACCGGGCGCGCTCAAGCATCTCACGCTCGCGGGTCAGCTCGTAGCCCAACGCATAGGCCCGAACCATGTGCGCCGACGCCAGGATGTCCGGCGTATGAAGCGGGCACTCCCACGTCTGCGCGCCGCGGGGCACGGTGCCTTCGAACCGGGATTGCTTGCGCAGAGCGGCCAGAGCGCGGTCGACAAGGGCTCGGTCACCCGAGAAGACGGCCGCCACGAGCGCGTCAGCGACGACGGCGCCTACGAGACCATTGGCCTCGTGTGAGAAGTGCGTCCTGGCGTAGTCCGTGGCGCCGGGCGCGGCACGGTAGATAAGGCGGCCATCCGCGGTCAGTCGGGCCAGCTGGCCGGCGGCATAGGCTCCGGCGGCTTCGGAGCTTCGCAGCGCCCCACCGAAGACCAACGGGGCTGCCGGGAGCCGCACGTGCGATACCGCAGACGTGTAGCGTGAGGCAGGATCGACCAGGGCGACCGCTGCGGCTGCTGTCTGGCGAAGCTGGGCTGCCACGGAGGCATCGGAGACCTCGCCCGCCAGGCGCTGCATATAGGCAGCTGCGTCTGCGGCGGGCTGGGCGCCGAAGCCGGTGACGCCGGGCCAGTATGCGTGGCGCCACTGGTTGCCTGATCGAACCCCCGAGCTCAGCCAGCCCTGCGCAGCCTCGTGCAGGTAGCGGGCGCGGGTCGTGCGCATCGGCGGCTTGGCGGGCAGCCCACGCATCTCGACATACTTCTGCACGGCCGGAACCACGGTGCCGCCCGCGCCGCCGATGATCGTCGCCGTAGCCGTCACAGGACGTTGGGCTCGAAGCTTCAGTGGCTCGTAGGGCAGCACCTGGCCGTCGTGGCGGCCCGTGCCGTCAGATCCGGGCAGGAGGAGCGCCATCAGGTGCTTTCGGGAGCCAAGGGTCCGGTCCGGCGAGTCGAACATCGCCGCCACGTCCGCCTCAGGCTTCCAGACCAGGCCGACATAGGCGCCGCCATTCTGTATGGCCATCAGCGGCAGCGTGACCTTCAGCGAGTCGGGTACGCGCCGCAGGGCCCCGGGGCCGATGATGTCGTCCTCGGAGCTACTCCTGTCGGGCTTCTCAAGGTACTCCAGACCGCAGAACAGGCCCTGGTTGCGTGGGGCGCCCGCCTTGCCCGCCAGGAGGCCGAGCATGGGCGCGTAGACCAGTCGTCGATCGGCGGAGGCCGCCAGCACCGTGCGGACCTCAACGGTACCCGCCGCGCGTCCGGCCGAGAACGTCTGCGTACAGGTCCAGACGGCCCCGTCGGCATCCGAGGCGCGAGCCGTGACGACGATCCGACCGCCCTGCAGCCTCGCCTTCGTGACCGCCCTATCGCCGAACGCCAACCACCGGACGCCGGCATTGGTGTCATAGCCGATCAGCGCCCGCGTCAGGCCCACGGCCACCTGCTTGCCGGCCACCTGCACCGTGAAGGCGCCCAGCTTGCCGGCGGCGTGTGTGAGCAGCACCGCGCCGGAGGCCACCGAAGGACTGCCCGGAGCCGGGGCCGGCTCAGAAGGCACGGGCCACCGCGGCGCGGCGATGACCCTGCGCGGCGTGAGGGCCATGCTCTGAACCACGCAGGAGCCCTTGACGCCCGGCGGGTCGATGCGGAACCGATAGCCCGGGCCGAGGGCAGGCAGAGGCACCCGGACATCCTGCCAAACGCCCTTGCGGAGACCACATCTCACGGCGGCCGACTCGGTCGGACCCGTGCGGAAGTAGAAGACCTGGAGCGCGCCGCCCTCATCCGAGCGAGCCCGGACGTTGAGCCAGAGCGGCTGACCGGCAGGGAGGTCGATCGCTGGACCGATCGTGTACGGATCGGGGCCGGAGATCGTGATGCGCATGCCGTCCGGCGTGCTCTCCAGACGGCTGATGTCGCTGGTGGGCTGCCAGCGGGCCACAGTACCTGCATTGCGGAAGTCGAACCCAACCGATTGCCCGGCGCACTCCGTCGCGCCCGTCACGAAGGCCAGTACGACGACAAGCCCCGCTCCGAGCCCGCCCAGACCTCTCCTGAGAGCCATTTCCACTCGACCTCCATGGGCGCCGACCGATGCGCCTACGCCGCCAAAATGCCGGAAAGGGGCCGACCGCAGTGGCCTGCCCCTTTCCATACTACGCATGTCCCGACACTTTTCGGCTAGATGAGCTTGCCCGTGGGATCGTCGCTCCACGAAGCGAGGGCCTTCATATAGTTGGCTCGCTCGAAGGCGGCCGGCTCGCGGACGCTCTTCTGGCTCATACTACCGATCATCTGCTTGACGGAGGTGTACTCGCGCTCCTCCAGCCACGCCGTCAGAGCGGCAAGCAGCTCCTTGATGCGGCTCGGGCCGTTGTGCATCAACTCGGCGGCGACCTGCACCACCGATGCGCCGGCCATGAGGGCCTTGATGACGTCCTCATGGCAATGCACGCCGCTTGTGAGCGCGATGTCGGCGCCGATGCGCCCATGGAGAATGGCCGTCCACCGGAGCGGCAGGCGCAGGTCGTCGGAGGTGCTGAGCACGACGCGCGGCACCACCTCCAACGCCTCCAGGTCGAAGTCCGGCTGGTAGAAGCGGTTGAACAGCACGAGGCCGTCGGCGCCGGCTTCCACGATCCGGCTGAGCACGTTGGCGGGCGAACTGAAGTAGGGTCCCACCTTCACAGCCAGCGGGATCGTCACTTCGGCGCGCACAGCCTTCACGACATCGATGTACAGGCTCTCCACATCGGCCGAGGTGAGCTTCGGGTCGGTGGGGATGTAATAAACGTTGAGCTCCAGGGCGTCGGCGCCGGCTTCCTGGATGAGCTTGGCGTAGCGGGTCCAGCCGCCATCGGAGACGCCGTTTAGGCTTCCGATGATCGGAATGGAGGTGTTTTGCTTCGCATCGCGGATGAGGTTCAGGTACTCGTCCGGACCCACGTTGTAGTTGCCGAGGTCCGGGAAGTAGCTGAGAGCCTCGGCGAAGCTGTCCGTGCCGAACTCAAGGAAGTGGTCGAGCTGGTGGCTCTCCTGGTCGATCTGCTCCTCGAACAGCGAGTAGACCGTGATGGCCGGCGCACCGGCATCTTCCAAGCGCTTGACCTTGTCAAGCCCCTTGGAGAGCGGCGAGGCGGACGGCATGATGGGATGGGCGAGATCCAAGCCCAGGTAGTTGGTTCTGAGATCCATGTTCTTCAGGCTCCTAAGCGTGTTCTGGCTGCCGTCTACACCCCGACCTCGGCTGCGGCCATCTGCTGGTACAGCTTCCAGTGGGCCTTGACGCCCTTCTGGGCCTGATCCAGCAACTCAGCGGCCGCCGCGGGGTTCGAAGCCTGAAGCATCCGGAACCGGTTCTCGTTGTAGATGAAGTCCTGCAGCGGGATGATGGGCCCCTTGCAGTCCAACTGCAACGGGTTCTTGCCCTGCGGGACCAGGCGCGGGTCGTACCGGTAGGTCAGGAACGCACCGGACTCCACTGCCGCCTTCTGCTGCTGCAGCCCCTTGGCCATGTCGATGCCGTGGGCGATGCAGTGGCTGTAAGCGATGATGATCGACGGGCCGGGATAGGACTCGGCCTCAGTGAACGCCTTGATGGTCTGGGCGTCGCTGGCTCCCAGCGAAACCTGCGCCACGTAGGCGGTGCCGTAGGCCATGGCCATCCGGCCCAGATCCTTCTTGTTCGACGGCTTGCCGCCCGCGGCGAACTTGGCTACCGCGCCCATGGCCGTGGACTTGCTGGCCTGGCCGCCGGTGTTGGAGTAGACCTCGGTGTCGAGCACCAGGATGTTGACATCGTGGCCGGTGGAGAGGACATGGTCCAGGCCACCGTAGCCGATGTCGTAGGCCCATCCATCACCACCGAGCATCCAGACGCTCTTCTTGACGAGCGTGTCGGCCACGACGATGAGATCGCGGGCCCGCGGGTCATCGATCCCGGCCAGCTTGGCCTTCAGGTCGGCCACCCGGGTGCGCTGCGCGCAGATGCCGGCTTCGGTGGACTGGTCGGCGGTCATGATCGCATCGACAAGGCCGTCGCCGATCTGGGCCGCCAACTGGCCGAGAACTACCTTGGCGTAGTTGTTGTGCGAGTCAAGGGTCAGGCGGAAGCCGAGGCCGAACTCGGCATTGTCCTCGAACAGGGAGTTGGCCCATGCGGGACCGCGGCCCTGCGCATCGACGGCCCAGGGCGTGGTCGGCAGGTTGCCGCCGTAGATGCTGGAGCATCCCGTCGCGTTGCCGATGAGCGCCCGGTCGCCGTACAGCTGGCTCAGGAGCTTCACGTACGGCGTCTCGCCGCAGCCGGCGCAGGCGCCGGAGAACTCGAACAGCGGCCGGAGCAGCTGAACGTTCTTGACGCTGTTGAACCGGATCGCCTCGGTGTCGCGCGGCAGGTCGGGGATGCCCAGGAAGAACTCCCAGTTGGTCCTCTCCTGCTCACGAAGCGGGCGCTGCTCGGCCATGTTGATGGCTTTGAGGCCCACGGCGCTCTTGTTCTTGGCCGGGCAGGTCTCGACGCAGAGGGTGCAGCCGGTGCAGTCCTCGGTGGAGACCTGGATCGTGAACTTCTTGTCCGCAAACTCGCGCCACTTGGCGGTGGTGGACTTGAACGCCTCAGGAGCGGTCTCCAGCAGGGCGCCGTCGTACACCTTCGAGCGGATGCAGGCGTGGGGACAGACCATGATGCACTTGCCTCACTGGATGCAGGTGTCGGGATCCCACACCGGAGCTTCCAGGGCGATGTTGCGCTTCTCCCACTGCGTGGTCGCCGTGGGGAACGTGCCGTCCACGGGCATAGCGCTGACGGGCAGCTCATTGCCGCGGTTGGCGATGATCTCGGCGGTCACCTTCTTCACGAACTCCGGCGCGCTGTCCGGCACGGCGGCTGCGAGCCGAATCTCGCCGGATCGGCCGGGAACGGTGGCCTCGTGCAGGTGCGCCAGCGCCGTGTCGACCGCGGCGTTGTTCTTCTGCACCACCGCGTCGCCGCGCTTGCCGTAGGTCTTCTTGATCGCGTACTTGATCTGCGCGATCGCCTCATCACGTGGCAGGACGCCGCTGATGGCGAAGAAGGCCGTCTGCATGATCGTGTTGATGCGGACGCCCATGCCCGTGGCCTTGGCCACATCGTACGCGTCGATCACATAGAGCTTCAGGTTGCGGGCCTGCACCGTCTGCTGGAATGACTTCGGCAGGTGGTCCCAGACCTCGTCCTTGCTGAAGTGGCTGTTCAGGAGCACGACAGCGCCCGGCGCGGCGGTCTCAAGCACCGGGTATCGCTCCAGGAAGCCGAACTGGTGGATACCGATGAAGTTGGCCGACGTGATCAGGTAGCTGCTGTGGATCGGCCGGGGGCCGAAGCGCAGGTGCGAGGTTGTGATGGAGCCGGACTTCTTCGAGTCATACACGAAGTAGCCCTGCGCCGCGTTGGTCGTCTCCTCGCCGATGATCTTGACGGAGTTCTTGTTGGCGCCCACCGTACCGTCGGAGCCGAGGCCCCAGAAGACGGCGCGGACCACGTCATCCGGCTCGGTGCTGAAGGACGGGTCGTAGTCGAGGCTGGAGTGGCTTACGTCGTCGTTGATGCCCAGCGTGAAGTGGTTCTTCGGCTCCGGCTTGGCCATCTCGTCGACGAGGCCCTTGACCATTGCCGGCGTGTACTCCTTGGAGGAGAGGCCATAGCGGCCGCCGATGATCTTGGGGAAGGTCTTGAAGGGGGCCGTGCCCGCGCTGAGCGTCTCAGCGACGGCGGTGACCACATCCTGATAGAGCGGCTCGCCGCTGGAGCCGGGCTCCTTGGTGCGGTCGAGCACGGCGATCGTCTTCACCGTGGCAGGTAGCGCCGAAACGAGGGCGTTGATGTCGAGCGGACGGAAGAGGCGAACCTTCAGGAGGCCGACCTTCGCGCCGCCCTCGTTCAGGTAGTGGACGGTCTCCTCGGTGGTCGTGGCCGCCGAACCCATCGCGATAATGACACGCTCGGCATCCGGGGCGCCGACGTAGTCAAACAGGTGGTAGCTACGGCCCGTGAGCGCCGCGAAGCGGTCCATGGCCTTCTGCACGATGCCCGGGGTCGCCGCATAGAAGGGCGACGCGGCCTCGCGGGCCTGGAAGAAGACATCCGGGTTCTGAGCGGTGCCGCGGATCACCGGGTGGTCAGGCGACAGGGCGCGCTTGCGATGGTCCCCGACCAGGTCCATATCGATCATGGAGCGGATGTCGTCGTCCGACAGCATCTCTACCTTCAGGACTTCGTGAGAGGTCCTGAAGCCGTCCATGATGTTCAGGAACGGAACCCTCGACTCCAGGGTGGAGGTCGTGGCGATGAGCGCCATGTCCATGACTTCCTGGACGTTGTTCCCGAACAGCATGCCCCATCCGCACTGGCGGACGGCCATGACATCGCTGTGGTCCCCGAAGATCGACAGCGCGTGGGTCGCAATGGCGCGAGCGGTGATGTGGAACACCGTGCTCGTCAGCTCGCCGGCAATCTTGTACATGTTGGGGATCATCAGCAGGAGGCCCTGGCTCGCCGTGAACGACGTAGTCAGCGCTCCCGCCTGCAGCGCCCCGTGGCACGCGCCGGCGGCGCCGCCTTCAGACTGCATCTCCTGAACGATGGGCACCGAGCCGAAGATGTTCTTCTTTCCTGCGGCTGCCCAGGCGTCCGACAGTTCGCCCATGGCCGTCGATGGGGTGATCGGGTAGATGGCGATCACTTCCGACGTCCGGAAGGCTACGTGTGCGGCTGCCTCGGTGCCGTCTATCGTGACATAGGTACGTGACATCACGATTGCCCTTTCTGATCCGGCGCTACCCAGGCCCTAGTGCCCGAGCAGACCCGTGTGTGATAAGTCCGTGCGCCCACCGTCAGCGCAGACAATAGAAAAGGGATGCCCGCTTAAGCGGACATCCCTATCGTGTTCTCGAAAGCCACTACATTGCCGAGGGTAACGGGGAGCGGACATGCCGGCCCGAGAGCCTGCACGCCACACGACCATTTCACCCGCTTGAGATGACGGCGCGTTCGCTCAGCCGCGAAGGCCGTCCCGGCGCCCCATTTGCAAATCACGTAGCGACCTCTTCGCAAGCAGTATAGCACAACGGCGCCGCGCGAGGACCGCGGACGCGCTCTGAACGGCACCGAGCCCCGCAGGTATACTCGGCCAGACGCAACCGAGGAGCCCACATTCGGATGTCGCAGAGTACGCCCAAGATGACCCGGACCGCGGCCCACAGCCCCCGGACAGCCCGGAAGTGAAGCCCATTCCCGGCGACGTGCCGGAGGCGGTCCGCCGTCATCTGGCGTCCGGAGCCACAGACCTCCGCCAAGGCGAGGCCTACACCCGTCGCCTCGCGCGTTCGCACTACGAGAACTTCCTGGTGGCCGGATGGTTCGTGCCCCGATCGCTGCGCCAGCCGTTCTACAACCTGTACGCCTACTGCCGCATCGCCGACGACCTGGGCGACGAGGCGCACGGTGACGCGGCCCTGAAGCTGCTGGACTGGTGGGAAGAAGAACTTGAGGCCGCCTACGCCGGGCGGCCGGGTCATCCAGTCTTCGTAGCGCTTCAGGAGACCAATGCCCGCTTCGGCATCCCCATTGAGCCGTACAGCGACCTCCTCAGCGCCTTTCGGCAGGACCAGGTGAAGAAGCGCTACGGCGACCGCATCGACCTGCTGGACTACTGCAGGCGCTCCGCAAACCCGGTGGGCCGGCTCGTCCTCTACCTCGGCGACGCTCACGATCCGGAGACGCTGCGCATGTCGGACGCCACCTGTACGGCGCTGCAGTTGGCCAACTTCTGGCAGGATGTGGTGCGCGATTATGCGATCGGGCGCGTCTACCTGCCGGCCTGCGACATGGCGCGCCACGGGGTGACTGAGGCAGACCTTGCCGGCCGACGGTCCACGCCCGCCTTCGCGGCGCTGCTGCGCGAGGAGTGCGCCTGGGCCTCCGAGCTGTTCGACGAAGGGGCTCCGCTATCTAGCGTGGTAGATCGCCGCCTGCGGCTCCCGCTGGAGCTCTTCACCGCCGCCGGCCGCGAGGTGTTGGAGGCGATCGGCCGTCAGGGCTACGACGTACTGACCTCGCGCCCCGTGGTGTGCAAGTCCCGCAAGGCCTCTCTGCTGCTCGATCACTGGTGGAGAGGGCTGTGGAGCCGGTGAACGTATCCCTCGAGGCATCCTACCGGCACTGTGACGCGCTGGCCAAACGCGAGGCCAAGAGCTTCTACCTCTCCTTCCGCGTGTTGCCGGAGGCCAAGCGACGAGCCATGTGCGCCGTCTACGCGGCCATGCGGCGCACCGACGACCTGGCCGACAGCGACCTGCCCACGGAGACCAAGCTGGCCCAGATCGACGAGTGGAGTGACACGCTGGCAGGCGCCTTCGCGGGCCGCATCGCCGGCGACCCCATGCTTCCGGCCTTCCATGACACGGTCAGCCGCTTCTCCATCGAGCCCGACCTGTTCCGCCACCTCCTGGCAGGCGCCCGCATGGACCTCACCCAGACCCGCTACGCCACCATCGATGATCTGTCGCTCTACTGCTTCCGGGTGGCGGGAGTGGTGGGCCTCGTCTGCCTGCGCATCTGGGGTTGCTCGAACCGGGCCGAGGCCGACAAACTGGGCGAGGCCTGCGGGCTGGCCTTCCAACTGACCAACATCCTGCGCGACGTGCGCGAGGACCGTGAGCGCGGCCGCATCTATCTGCCCGGGGACGAGATGCGGGCGGCAGGCGTGACGGAGGCCGATCTGGCGGGACCGACACTGACCGAGCCTGTGCGTTCCCTGCTGGAGGGCATCGCGGACCGCGCCGAGGAGTGCTATCTCCGGGCCGCTCCGCTGGTCGCCATGGTCGATGCCGACAGCCGCATCGGCTTCGTGGTGATGTACAGCACCTACCGCGCGCTGCTGCAAGCCATCCGACGGCGTGGGTGCGATGTGCTGACGCAGCGGGTCAGCGTGCCGGCCGCGACCAAGCTGGCCATCATGGCCCGGGCGATGGCGGAGACACGCCTCCTCGGCGGAGCGAGGCTCCATGGCTGAGGATGGGGCGGCCCCGTCGGCCCTTGTCGTGGGCGGCGGATTCGCCGGCGTCGCGGCCGCCGTTGCGCTGGCTGACCAGGGCGTTCGCGTGACGCTGCTGGAGCGGCGAAGGATGCTGGGCGGGCGCGCCTCCTCCTTCGTGGACGCCGCCACCGGGCTCACCCAGGATGCATGCCAGCACTGCACGCTCGGTTGCTGCACCCAGCTCGCGTCGCTCCTGGAGGCGCTGGGCGTTCACCGGCACATCCGATACCACGACACGATCGCCTTCCGCGACATCCGCGGCCGGCGGTGGGACTTGCACGGGACGCGAGCCCCGGCTCCGTTCCACGCCGCGAGGTCCTTCCTGGCCATGCCATTCCTCAGCGCGAACGAAAGGGCCGCCACGGCGCGCACGCTCCTGTCGCTACTGATGCGGCCGCAGACGGCGAGCGACTACGACACGACGCTTGGCTCGTGGCTCCGGAGCCACGGCTCTCCCGAGCGGGCCATCGAGGCGTTCATCGGGCCCGTGGTCGCGTCTGCCTGCAATGAGACGGTCGACGACGTTGCCCTCGGGTTCGCGCACAAGGTCCTGCGTGACGGCTTCCTTGCGGCGCGGACGGCCTTCCACCTGGGCATCGCAGACCGGCCCATGGGCGAACTCCTGACTGCGCCGGTCCAGACCTACCTCGCCGCGCGCGGCGGTGCGGCGCAGACCGGTTGCACGCTGCGGCGGATTGGGTGCACTCCGGCCGGGGCGTGGGCCGCCGACACCGCCGATGGCCGCAGGTTCGTTGCGGACCGGCTGATCCTCGCCGTACCGTTTGATCAGGCGGCGCGCATCTGCGCAGGGATGGGTGACGCGGGCCAAGACCTGGCGGCTTCGTGGGAGGGGCTCCGCTGGTCCCCCATCGTTGGCGTCCACCTCTGGTTCGACCGGCCGGTGGAGTGTCCGCCCGCGCTGGCCCTGCCCGGGTCTGCGAGCCAGTGGCTCTTCCACAAGTCCTCGTCGTTCGGACGGATGCCCGGCGAAGCCGCCTACCTCACGGCTGCGGTCAGCGCCGACCGTCGCATGGCGGACCTGCCTGCCCCAGATGTCGCTGCCCTGGTGGCCGACGAGGCCCGCGAGGCGCTGCCCGGCCTTCAGGGCGCCCGCCTTTGCCGTTTCCGCGTGGTGAAGGAACACAAGGCAACGTTCGCGGCCCTGCCCGGCGCTGAACGGCTGCGGCCAAGCCGGCGCACGCCCTTGCCGGGCCTCTACCTGGCGGGCGACTGGACCCGGACCGGCTGGCCCTCAACCATGGAGGGAGCCGTGCGCAGCGGCGCCATGGCGGCGGCGGAGGCGCTGGCCGACCTTGGCCTCCCGCGCCCTGCCGTGCCTCCCGACCTCGCCGCCGACTGGCCGGCCCGAGCCGCCATGCGCCTCGGGAGCCTGTTGGCCCGGCTGCCTCACTTGGGGTCGGGCAGGCGCTCCATATAGACGTATCCCTCTGCCGGCACCCATGTCGACCTCACGCGCTGGAGGAGGTCGGTGCCGACGACACCCACACCGGCGGGCAGGCCGGGAAGGGGCGGAATGAACGTGACGGCGGTCACTTTGGCGAACTTGTGCTTGCCGATGCGCAGCTCCGGCACCTCATAGACCCGCGCGACGCCGGGCCTTGAGCCGGGCACAGCCACCGCCAGTTCCTGGACGGGCTTCAGCTTGAGCGCCGCCACCACCCCGGCCGGCAGGACCGTGGCAGACGACGTGCTGCTCACGACCATGCTGCACGGCGGAGCGGTCCCGGCGGTGACTTCCAGCCCGATGCGGCCCTGCAGCTGCTTCACCGGCACGCGCTCGACCTTACCGACAATGCCGGCTGCAGGCAGGACGGCCAGTTCGGACCTGGAGGGATCGAGGCGCACAATGGGCGAGCCCAGCGCGCCCAAACCGATCCAGACGCGTGGCAGGTCGCCTGCCCCGGACGGGCTGAGGTGCTGCGCCATGTCGCCTACGATGGCGGGCACGTCGGCAAAAGAGGCGGTGCCGATGCGAACCAGCCGCAGCTTGAACGTGCGGCCGGTAAGCGGCCCCATGGAGGTGCCCACCGCCTCCTGCGGGTTGGCGGCCGGCGGCTCGGGTAACCCCGCATCGGACGCCACGACGCACTTGACGAGGCTCAGGTCAAAAACCGCCTCTTGACCCGTTCCGATGGCGCCTCCGGCCTTGATGACGACGGCGCCGCCCTTCAGTGCGTATGTGACCGTGGCAGGTAGCGGAGACGCAGCCTGGGGCGGGGTTGGCTGCGCCCCGGTGGGCGGCGGCGTGGCCTGCCCGGTTGCGGCCGCCGACGCGAGGCAGAGCGCCATGGCGAGGGTCGCAAGCCGGGCGTTGCCGATCAACCGAACCGACCGTTTAGACCTGCTGTCAGGCGAGGAGCCTGCTGTCATCATTGCCAAATGCATGCTGTTGTGTGCTATCCTAGTGGTCCGCTGGCGCCAATGATGCCGCCGAGCGTGTCGCATACGTCCCGGTCCAGTGTCCTCTACCCGCTGTGATCGCTGCAGGACCGGGATGGATGGGCGTTGTCCTGTCTTGAATGGGATGACCGGCCCGTCCCTTCTGACACCCAGGAGGAACGAACGGTGTCCAAACCACCTTCCATACGTGCCGCCGGATGGCCTGCGTTCTGCTGGGCCGCCGCTGGGCTCGCGGCCGCGCTTATTGCGGCCTCTCCCCGAGCCTCCGCCTTCAGGTCCGATCCGCGCACCGGCGTCAGGGCCACCACAGAGACGAAGTCGGAGACTGTCCCGTACATTACCGTCAAGAAGCAAGATTCCAGCCTGAGCGCCGGCTCAAGCAAGACCGTCCAGTCCGGCAAGCCCGGCCTCGCCAGGGTCACATACAGCGTCGTTACCGAAGGAGATGCTCTGCCGGTGCGCCGCGAGGTCTCGCGAACAATCCTCCGCAAGCCCGTTCCCGAGGTGATCAGGGAGGGGTCCCGCCCCACCTATGCGCTTCGCGGCCGGCTCGCCTCCCGAGGAGGCATCGGAAGCCGCAGGGCCTACCAGATGACCGCCACAGGCTACAGCGCCTACGGCGGACCCGGGATCGGTAGCAGGGGCTCCTCGGGCCTGCCGGCCGGCTTCAGCATGGTAGCCGTCGACCCCAAGATCATCCCCATGGGCACCCGCCTCTACATCGAAGGGTACGGCTACGCCGTGGCCGGAGACACGGGCGGAGCCATACGGGGCCTCAGGATCGACCTGGGCCAGGACAGCCTGAACGGAGCCCGCCGCGTGGGCCGCAGGCACGTCGTGGTACACGTGCTGGACTAGCGTGCCGGCCGACGGAGCCACCACGGGGCACGGCATCGACCCCGCCTCGCCCAACATGGCGGCCTCCCTGCTCCGCCAAGCCGGAGTACACCCCAAGAAGCGATTCGGCCAGAACTTCCTGTGCGACGGGAACGTTCTGGCTCGGATCGCCGACGCCGCAGGCATCGCGCCAACGGACGGCGCCCTGGAGATTGGGCCCGGCCTCGGCGCGCTGACCCTCCGTCTGGCTGATCGGGCGCGTCACGTCACGGCGGTCGAGATCGACGCCGAGCTTCTCCCGGCGCTCCAAAAGGTCGTGGCCGGGCGCGACAACATCACGGTGGTCCACGCCGACTTCCTGCGGCTGCCCATGGAGGCGCTCCTATCGGACGCTTTCGGAGCCGAACCGGGCGTCGTCGTGGCCAACATCCCCTACAACATCACGGCCCCCATCGTGGAGCGCCTGATCGAGCATAAGGCGCGCATCCGCTCCGTCACGCTGCTGGTCCAGAAGGAAGTCGCGGATCGCATGGCGGCGGCGGCCGGCGCCGAGGCCTACGGCTCGTTCTCCATCTTCTGCCAGTTCCACGCCCGTGTGACGGTCTGCGGGGCGGTCTCCAGGCGGCTCTTCATGCCGGTACCCGACGTCGAGAGCTCCATCGTTCGGCTCGACATGGTGGCGGGCGGCACCGAAGCGGTCTGCGATGCGGCGCTGATGGAGGCGGTGGTGCGCAGCGCGTTCGGGCAACGGCGCAAGAACCTCCGGAACGCCCTGAACAACGGAGGGCTGCTCCCCTCCCGCGAGGCGCTGGCCGACGCGGCGGAAGCTGCGGGCATCGACCTGATGCGGCGCGGCGAGACGCTCAGCGTCCGCGAGTTCGCCGCGCTCACCGATGCCATCGCCGCCGCCCGAGCCGCCCCAGGCTGAAGAGCCTTCCCGGGGGGCGGGCGACGGCGCAACGACTACTCCCCGGCCTCCTGAAGCGCCAGCTTGGCGCCTCCGGCCACGCGGATCGCCAGCAGGTCGGCCTCCCGCGGGCTGATGCCCGTGGCGCCGGTGCTCGCATCCAGTTGCCCGCTCGCGGCGCCGCCTCCTGCGATGGGCCAGCTCAGGTCCACCCGGACGTTCTTGGCATGGGCCAGGAAGCCGTGCGTCAGCGATACCACGTCCTTGGCGGCGCTGGGTGAGGTCACCTTGACGCTCAAGCGACGCATCGGATCGCCCTCAACCTCGTCCAGGCGGGTGGCGACGCCCCGCAGACGCGGCACGATCCTCTCCTCATACAGCGCCAGGTCGTGCTCCCGTACAAAGGACAGCGTAATCTCAAATGCCATCTCGGCACCTCCTTATGTGAACACCTAACCCCACAGGCGCCTACCCGCCTCACCGACGAGCGCGCTGTGAGTTTGCTTCACCAACTCGGAAACGGGCAGGTTCAGTGGACACCGCGGTACGCACTCGCCGCAATCCGTGCAGAAGTCGCCCTGAAGGCCGGGGAACCAGTGGCCCGCGCCGCCCGTGCGCCCGCCGGTCTCGGGGTCGCGCCGCTCAAACATGCCGTAACGGTAGCGTCCGAAGTCGGCCATGCCGTAGGCCGCGGCCATGTTCCGCAACCGCAGCACCTCCGGGATGTGGATGCCCTCCGGGCAGGGCAGGCACTGGTGGCAGAAGCTGCACCAGTTCGGCGCCAGGTCCTGCGCGGCGGCGTCCAGGCGCGCCACGGCCGCAGCCTCGGCGTCTGTGAGCGGCTCGCCGGAGAGACCGTGCAGGTGCGGCTCAAACTCGGCCGGGGAGGCCATGCCCAGCGAGAGCGTGTGGACCTCGGGCTGCGACAGGAGCCAACGCTGGTTCAGCGCCAGCGGCGTGAGCGGGCTGCATAGCTCCACCAGACGCGCGGGCGGATCGAAGAGCCTGCCGCCCTTGTCTGCCGGCGAAATGATGAAGACGCCCATGTCGCGGGCGGCGGCCTCCATCACAGCCGGGCGGTTGTACTGGTTCATGTAGTAGTAGTGCAGGTTGACCGACTCGAAGGCGTCCGACCGAACCGCCCCCAGGATCGTCTCCAGCGGCCCGTGCGTCGAGAATCCGACGTGGCCCACCAGGCCCAGGCGCACGGCCTCGCGGGCGCCGTCCATCGGCCCGCCGGGCTTGAGGGACGCGGCGACAATCTCGTCGGTGTTCAGGCCATGCAGATCAAGGTTGTCGATGAACTCCACCTGAAGCCGTGTCAGGGACTCCCGGATGAGCGCCACGAACTCAGCGGCCGTCTCGGTCGGGCCGATCTTCGTGGTGAGTATGAACTCGTCACGGCGGATCACGCCCCGCTCGATGGCGCGGCCGATCTGCTCCTCGCTGGGCCCGTAGCCGCGGGCCGTCTCGATGTGGTTGATACCGAGGTCGAGGGCATGTCGAAGGGTAGCGTTGGTGCGCTCCTGCGTCGCCTCGGGGCTCTCCCCCGGCATGGGCGGGATCCGCATGGCGCCGAGCGTCAACACTGTGGTCTGCAAGCCGGTCTTGCCGAAACGCCGGGTCAACAAGGGTGCGATGCTCCTATCCGTAAGGATTGCTTCCTAGATGATAAGGGATACGGCGGCTGATTGAGCGGCAGCGGGTCACTTGAGCCGCCACGGCGCCCGCATAGGGCGATGCTGCAGCCGGGCCGCTGCCGGATCGCCGACGATGGCGCACTTCGAAGGAGCCCACCTAATGGTACGTCCTGTACGCAGCGCAATGTCCGAGAGCTGACTTACCAGATCCGACCGGCACGCGGAATCGGCCGACGTGACCGTGGGGGCGCCGCTACGGATGGCCTCGAGGAAGTTGGCTCCGTGGTTGTCGCTGACCGTCAGGCGGGGCTCGCCGGGCCCGAGCTTCTCGTTCCGCAACGAGGCGGGCTCGATGCGTCCGAAGCCGCCGCGGCCCACTTCGATGCGTCCGCGGTCGCCGATGAAGGTCGTCAGGTCGCCGCCGGGCGCCGTGAAGCGGAAGCGCTTGCCGTCGGCGAACCGGCCGCGCACGTCCCATGTGAGCGGCGTGTCGAAGAGCCCGGCAGTGGGCCACGTCGCGGATCCGGTGTACTCCACAGGCACGGCATCAGGTCCGTCGCCCAGCGCCCAGAGCATAATGTCCAGCGGGTGCGCGCCCCATCCGCCGATGAAGCCGACGGCGAAGTCGAGGATGTGGTACGAGCCCAGGCTGGTGCAGCGGTCGACCGTGTAGGGCGTGAGCGGAGCCGGGCCGAGGTACATCTCGTAGTCCAGATCGGCAGGGGGCGTGGCGGGCGTGGTGGAGCCGCCCTGCACGTTCGCCGGACAGATGATCTCCACGGCGCGTAGCTTGCCGAGCCTGCCGCTGCGGACCATCTCGCACGCCCAGCGCATATGCGGCATGGAGCGCTGCTGGGTGCCGTACTGGAACACCACGCCGTAGCGGCGAACCGCGTCGCGCAAGACCAGGTCCTGCTCGATGCTGACGCCCAGCGGCTTCTCCACGTAGACATGCTTGCCGTGGCGTATCGCCTCCAGCGCGGCGGGCACGTGCCAGTGATCGGGCGTGGCTACCACCACGGCGTCGATGCCGGGGTCGGCGCACAGGTCGCGGAAGTCGGCATAGGCCTTGCATCCCGTGGAACCGTAGGCCGCGTCGGTGGCGCGGGCGTGGCCCTCGCGGCGCGAGCGGTAGCAGTCGCTCACGGCGACCACGCGGCACTCCGGCAGTCCCCGGAAGCCATCCAGCAGCGACCCTCCCCTGCCGCCCACGCCGATGTGCGCCAAGGCCACACGCTTGCTGGGCGCCTGGGCGCCGAGCACGGAGGCGGGCACGATGGCCGGGATCGCCAGCGCCGCCGCGGTCCGGGCCAGTTCGCGGCGCGACATGGGTGTGCTCATGGCTCCCTCCTCGAACGCTCGTAGATCTCAAACTCGCGCAGCGCGGGGCTGCGGCCGTACCAGCCCGTGATGCGAAGCTCCACGCTCGAGCAACGCGTCGGCTCAAGCTTGATCAGCAGGACATCCCCGTCGTACTGGGCGTCGGCGATCGATCGAACCGCCTTGCCGTCGAGGACGATCTCGAAGTCGCGCGGCGCGTAGTCGTGGTGCGCAAACGCGACGAGGCGAAGCAGGGCAACGGTGTGTGGAGCGGGCAGCGTGACGCGGATGCCGTAGGGACCGCGGTCGTCGGTCTCGTCCCAGTAGGTGGCCCGGTTGCCGTCTATGGCGCCGGCGGGACCGCCGCCCTGGCCATCAGGCACATTCTGCGTCGTGCTCTCGGCGCGGGCGCCCGATGCGAGGTTCGGCCCGAGGTCCATGCGCACCAGCGCCTCGGCGGCCCGGGCGCGGAGGACGGGATCGGGCGACGAGGCGAGGCTCGTGGCGGCGGCGCGGACCGCCGGATGCGGCGTACCGGCGAGAGCCTCTACCGAGGCCACCTGGGCGGCAGCGGCGTCGGCTGCGGTATCGGCTCGGTTCAGGTAGGGCTCCACGGCCTGAAGCGTCCCAACGCACGGCAGCGCGGCAAGGGCGGCCAGCAACAGGTGCAGCGTCTCGGCCCTGTCGGCCAGCGCCAGGGCCGATGCCACGGCCGGTGCGACGCTCGAGGCGTGCGCCTGACCGGCCTGCGGCGCGACGCGAGCCAGGGCCCTCAGCGCAAGGGTCCGGTCGCGGGCCGTTGCTGCGCTTCGAGCGGCGGCCAGCAACGCCGGAGCCGGGTCAGCCGTCGTCCAGGCGCCCAGGGCCGCAACGGCGGCTGCGCGAGTGTCCGGGTCGGGCGACGACGCGGCCTGAGCCAGTTCGTCCAGTGCGGCGCGGCCTTCGCAGGCGCCCAGCACGGGCAGCAACTCGACGCGCACGGCGCCCTGGGCCCGCCGCACGGCGCGCAGGACGGGCTCGGACCTGCGCAGGCGGCCGGCCATGCGCGTGAGGGCATCGGTCACCGGACCGCGCTCCGCGGCCGCCACCTTGCCGTGCAGGAGCAATAGGCGCTCCAGTTCGGCCGTCCCGCCCCTGTCCGCCAGCCATGGCAGCAGGGCGCGGCGCGAGTCCGGCGTCCGCTCGGCTAGGGCCATCAGCTTGGCGACCTGCGCCGCGCCGCACCGGTCGGCCAGCGCCTCGTAGGCGAGTGTCGCCGGTAGGCCCGAATAGCGCGGAGCCAGCGTGGCCAGGGCATCGTCCACGCTCGGCGACGGCGCTGCCGCCAGCGAGGCGCGAATGGCCGGCGCGAGCTCAGGATGGCGCTTCGCGGCGTCCAGCAGGAGCCGAGCCACGCCCGCTCCCGGCGCACAAGCCGCGGCGCGGACGGCGGCTGCGGCCACGCCGGGCTGGTCCGACGCCAGGGCAGCGGCGAGAGCCGCAGGCGGTGTGGGAAGCGAGCGGGCCGAAGCGGCGTTGAGCAGCGCGATGGTCCCGGACGGCGCCATAGTTGCCGCCTCCGGCAGGAGGCCAAGCACCACGCCGCTCGGGGCGGAGGAGAGATAGGCGACAGCCGCGCGGAGACGGGCAGGATCGGGGCCGCGAAGGCCGCGCCGGAGGAGGGCAGGTAGCGCGGCGGGCGCGGCGGCCTCCAGTTCGGCGGCGACGCGTGCGGTCTGCGCGGCCCCGCTCCCAACGCGCACCGGCGGCTATACGGGTAGTGTGGCCCGCAGGGCCGACGCCTCCTTGCCCGGTACGGACGTGAGCAGCGCCGCCACATCGGCGGTGAGGGCGGGCTCCTTCGCCAGGGCCGCCAACGCCGGCACGTGGCCGGGAGCGGCCAGTTGGGCAAGGAGCCGCAGGGCCTGGCGGCGCCCGTCCAGCGTGGCGGCGGGATCAGCGGCCACGGCCAGCAGGCGCTTGGCGGCCGCCTGGGCGCCCGGCGTCCCTGAGTTCTGGCCCGCATCATGCTCCAGCGCCCAGACGATGCCGTTGGGGTCGCCCGGTCGCCAGGTGTGCAGGGCGGTCGCGGCCCAGTCGGCCTCGGCGGCGCCGAGGGGTGTCCGCGGAATCGGCTGCGTCACTGCGCCCGTGGCGGCCCACTCGGCGGCACGGGTCAGCAAGATGCCGAAGCCCGGAGCCGCCATGGCGTCCACGTCATGGCCCAGGGTGAGGCCACAGGTCCTGCCGCGCCCGATCTGCAGGGCGGTCAGGACAGGCTCGTCGCGCCCAGAGCCGCCGGCGGCGTCTGAGTAGGCCGTGGCCAGCACCTGCGCGCCGGGCTGAACGCCGGGTCGGTTCCAAAGCTCATCCCGCGTGATGAAGAGGCGAAGTCCGTGCGTGATGGGATGGCCCGCATCGGCCACCTGCACCACGAACCGATGCATGGCGCCATGTGAGGTGACGCCGTTGGTCCAACTCGGTGCGGCGAGGCGCTGGTAGTCGGGCCAGTCGTAGAACGAACTCCCGCCGGCGTGGACCGTGAGCCATCCCCTGCCCGCGGGAACAAAGCCGGCGATGGCCTTCCGGGCCGCCTCGGGCCACTGCGCGTCGCCCATGCCGAAGGTGTTCCAGTTGCTGACCACCAGTCGGTAGGGCGCCAGGGCCGCCGCCGTGAGCTCGCCGGGCCGCTCCGTAACGGTCACAGTGAACCGCCCAGTGGCCTCCAGCAAGGCCTTCAGGCGCGGCGTGGTGGTGCGCCAGTCGTGGTTGTTGCTGCCCGAGAGGAGCAGCGTGGGAATGCGCGGAGGCGATGCATGACCCGGCGCGGCCGAGACTGAGACGCATAGCGCGGCCGCGAAGGCGAGCCGGGCGCGGCGGATGCTGTGGGGTGCGCTCAACAGACCTGCTCCACGTCGATGCCCAGGAGGCTGCCCAGCTTGGCCAAGCGGCCGCCCACGTGGCCGATCCCCACGGCGCAGTGGTGGGCGGGACCCGCGCTGTTCCAGGCCTCCACGAAGCCGCGCGCGCCCAGCGGGAAGCGGTAGCGGCTGTTCGTGTTGCCGATCTCCATGATGGGCCCCGGCACGGACTCACCGTGTGCGACCACCAGCTTCAGTCCCTTGCGGCCGCCCTCGGCGACGGAGAGAAGCGTCACCGGCCCGTGCTTCACCGACATCTCGACTGAGAGGCCGCGACCCACCTTGCCGTGGTAGACGCCCAGCGGCCGCACCTTCGTCTTGCCCTCGGCGATCGCGAGATGGCCCGGACCGTCGTGGCCCATCAGCACCACGTCATCGCGGTAGTCCATGGCGTAGTACTCCGTGAAGGAGCCGCCTGCACCCAGGGCGTCCATGATCTTCATGGCCTGGGCGTTCTTCACCTCGTACTCCCCGGCCACCGGGATGCCCCGGGCAGTGAGGAGGGAGTTGCCGAGGATGATAGAGGCGATGGCCTCCTCGTTCTCCGGCACGCCTGCGCCCATGTGGTAGTAGGCCATCGATCCCAGTCCGTGCGCCTCGACGAGCCGGTCCAGCGCCACCGAGGTGCGTGCGGCGGAGGCCAGGTCCTCCTCGGCGCAGTCGGGCTGCACGTCGAAGGCCTCACGGAAGTGCGCGACACGATCGGAGACCTCGCCGGAGGTCGCAGCGCCACGCAGGGCGGCCAGCTCATCGACCTCCACCATCTCGATGTGCCCGCCGAAGACCGCCGCCTGCAACGTGAGGTCGCTGTAGATATCGAGCATCCCGCCGTAGTAGTGGCCCATGACGCCGAGGGTGTTGCCCTGCATCACGGCGAGCACGCGGGCCGCGTCGATCCAGGCGTCGATCTCCTGCCAGGCGTGCGGGTCGTCGCGGAGGGTTCCGGTGACCTGATGGAACGCGATCCCGCAGCGGCGGAAGACGTTGGCGATCTCCGGAATGGGGCAGGCGGTGCAGTGGGCCAGCCACTCGCCGGTCATGGCCGCGCGGTCGTCCATGGCGTTCAGGGCCGCGTAGTCGATGCTCGGCTCGGGAGCGAGGTTCAGGACCAGCACCGGGACCCCGGCACGGCGCACAACTGGAAGCACGGTGGAGGAGAGCGCATAGGTGGTGACATGGAGGACGATCAGGTCCACGTCGGCGCGGCGCAACCGCCGTCCGGCGTCGTGGGCGGCAGTGTAGTTGTCCACCAGCCCGACGTTGACGACCTCCACTCCAGGCCGCCGCAGTCCGGCCTCAACCTCCGAGAGGTAACCCTCGAGCCGCTCCTTGAGGCCGCCGAACTGGGGCCAGTAGGCGTCCAATCCGATGCCGAAGAGGCCGATCCTTGCCGTGCTATCCATGCCGTCCCCCTGATCTGCCGTGCTCTGCCGACACAAGGTACCGCACGCCGCGCCGGTTGTGTCGGGTCCATGGGTGCAGAGGCCCTCATTTGACCTCTCAGGAGGCCCAAAGCTATAATCCCACGGTGGCGCCCGCAAGGGCCGAGTGAGAAAGAGAGCGAGCAGGCACATGGCGGAATCGATGCTGGCCGTCAGCGACGCAGGTTCTGTGGGTCTGGTGGACCGGCAGTTCTTCACCTTCGGGTCGCCTCAGGAGCCCTTCCGGCTGGAGGGTGGCGGCGTCCTTCCCGAGGTCACCCAGTGCTATGAGACCTACGGCACGCTGAACGCCTCCGGCACGAACGCCATCCTGATCGAGCACGGCATCACCGGCAGTTCGCATGCCGCGGGCAAGTACCGCCTGGACAGCCCCTATGCCGGCTACTGGGAACTCCTCATTGGTCCCGGCAAGGCGCTGGACACCGACCACTACTTCGTGATCGCTCCCAACGCCCTGGGCGGATGCCGGGGCGCTACCGGACCGCAGAGCATCAACCCGCTCACCAACGCACCCTACGCGGACAGCTTCCCCACCCTGACCATCCGCGACATGGTACGGGCCCAGCGGCCGCTCATCGACGCGCTGGGCGTGCGCCGCCTGCATCTGGTCACCGGCGGCAGCATGGGCGGAATGCAGGCGCTGGAGTGGGCCGTCACCTATCCCGAGCTGGTCGATGCGTGTTGCCCCGTGGCCTCGTCGGCCCGCAACTCGGCGCAAGCCATCGCATTCAATGAGTGTATGCGGCGGGCCATCCGGCTCGACCCCAACTGGCAGGGCGGACGCTACTACGGCGGCGAGCCGCCACGCGACGGGCTGGCCTTGGCTCGGATGATCGGCACCATCACCTATCTCTCCGATCCCATCATGCAGCGCATGTTCGGCCGGAAGTCGGCCCGCGAAGAGAGCGCAGCCGAGCACGACCTGCATATCCGCTTCGACGTGGAGCGCTACCTGCACGAGGAGGGTGAGAAGCTGATCCGCCGCTTCGACGCCAACACCTACGTCGTCGTCTCCCGCGCCATCGACCTGCACGACCTGAGCCGCGGCTATACCTCACTGGAGGCCGCCTACCAGCGCATCCAAGCCGTTATGCTGCTCATCGGCATCAGTTCCGATATTCTTTTCTACCCACACCACATTGTCGAGATGGATCAGGCGCTACGCCGGTTGGGCGTCGATTCAACCTACTGGGAGATGGACAGCGACTACGGCCACGACGCGTTCCTGGTAGAGCAGGACAAACTAGAACAGCCCTTGCGCGAACTGCTGGCCCGGCTGCCCGCACCCGCCTGAGACACGCTACCTATCGGAGGCACCCATGAACCGACGATGCATCCTGGCCGCCCTGGCCCTGCTCCCTGTTGCCGGCGCGGCCCAGGCGCAGATGCTGCGGGAGAGCTTCGCCGGCGGGACGCGCCCCTCGCCCGCCGGATGGACGCTCGTGGGGAACGGCGAGTGGCGCAAGGCCGACCGCCACGGCGCGCGCGCGCTGGCGGCGATCGGCAACGGCGACGACCAGTCGGCGTGGACGCGCAAGGTGCCGTGGCTCAAGCCGGGCACGCCCTACCGCATCGACTTCACGGCGTGCGCCACCCCCGGGTCAAGCCCGGCCACGCTCGTATCCGGCCTCGACGTCTGCAACCGCGACTACACCGTGGGGCAGCCATGGCAGGACTATAGCTTCATCTTCACGACGCCGGCCGACGTCTCCCGCGCCTTCGCCCGTCTCGGCCAGTGGCACCTCAAGGGAGAGGTGCGCTTCCGCAACCTGAGCCTCTGCGCCGTCCAGCCGCTCCACAACCGGCAGGGCCGCCTCGCGCTGGGCGAAGGCGAGATGATCGGCGGCTCCACCTACCACTTCAGCGCGTCGCTGGGCGGACCGGCCTCCAACAGCTCGCGCTGCCTTGAGACGCACACGGCCGCCTTCAACAGCAATCGCTGGTGCTTCGGGACGGGTAGCCAGGTGACCTACCGCCACGCCTTGCCGGGTGCGACGATGAAGGGCGGCTCGGTCCGAGTGAACGTGAACTACTACGTGGGCGGCGCGCTGGCCGTCGAGGCGTCCTCCAACGGCGGTTCGTGGACGCCGGCGGGCTCTGTTACGGGCATGAGAACCGCCAGTATCGACCTGCCGGCCGGCCTCTTCCCCACCGACGACCTCCGGGTCCGGCTACGCGCGGTCAGCGCCACCGGGGCCGCAGGCAACTCGGCGCCCGGCGACCTGCAGATCGACCTCTACGAGATCACCGCTCCGCTGGAGCAGCCGCACGCCGACGTGCAGGGGTGGACCCGTTACGCCGCGCCTGAGCGGCTGGACCCGGCGCTGGAGGGTCGCATCGTCTCGGTCTCGGATGCCGCGTCCGCCGGCGCCGGAGCCGTGGTGGCGCTGACCAATCGCGGCGGCCGCGCGGCGCCCGTGCTGGCCCAGGCCACGGTCACCGGCGGAGACGGCTCCCGCTCGCTGGGCCGAGCCGTCAAGCTGACGCTGGCACCCGGACGGACCGCCATGGTGACGTTGCCCTTCCGGCCGCCGACCACGGGCCGCTACCGGATCATGCTGGCCGCCCGCCCCTCCGCGGGCGGCTCACAGGGCTGGGCCGCGTCGGTGGACGGCGCTATCTCCGCTTACCAGCGCACCGACTACGGATCCCTCCTGGCTGACGGGTCCGCGGGCGCGCTCTGGTGGTGCGAAGCGGGCTTCAAGGTTCCGCCGGGACGTCCGGCGCCGCCTGCCTCCAGTCGAGTGCCGGCCGTCCGGCTCAACGCCGCCGGCGGCGAGCGCAGGCACACGCAGATCGTCTTCCGGCCCAAGCGCGACCTCGGCGCGGTCCGCGTGTCCGTCGGCCCGCTCCGCATGGACGGCGGCGGCGCCATCCCGACGGCGCGCGTGAGCCTCCGCGACGTAGGCTACGTCCGTGTGACTCAGGCCACCGACGCCTCGGCCCAGCCCGGCCTCTGGCCCGACCCTCTGGAGCCGCTGGAGGGCGGCCTCTGGCGACCGAAGCCGGGCATGAACAACGCCCTCTGGCTCACCATCGAGACGCCGCGCGGCGCCAAGCCCGGTGACTACACCGGCCAGGTAACGCTAACGGGTAATGGCTGGTCGCAGGTTGTACCGGTACGGCTCCACGTGTGGGCCTTCTCGCTGCCCAAGCGCACAGCGCTCCGCTCCGGCTTCGGCATCGACCCGAGCAACATCCGTCGGTACCATAACATCCAATCCGGCGAGGCCATGGCGAAGCAGTGGCAGCTCTACATGGAGGCCTTCGCCAAACGGCGCATCGCCCCGTACAACCCCATGGCCCTGGCGCCCTATACCGTCAAGCTTGCTGGCACCCAATGGACCGGCGGCGTCCGGCGCGACGGCTCCGCGCCGCAGGGGAGCCGCTACCTGGAGATCACAGACGCCTCCGCCACCAGTGTGGCCGACGCGCGCTACGCCGACCTGATCGCCGTGACGCCCGGTCGACGGTACCGCCTGGCATGGCGCAGCCGGACCGGCGACCCGACGCAGGCCGCGCAGGTGAGCCTGGGCCAGCACGACAGCGCCCGCGGCTGGATGCCCGGCCGCAACATGGACCTGACCGTGGAGGGCAGCGCCGACTGGTCCGAGGGTTCGGTCGACATCACCACCAGCGTCACACCCAGCACGCGGTTCCTGAGCCTCGTCCTCAGGCCCACGCTCTGGACCGAGGACGGCCGCTTCACCGGTACGGCGTCGTTTGATGATGTCCGGCTCACGTGCCTCGACGACGGCGCGGAGATGCTCACCGACGGCGGGTTTGAGTCGCAGGGCCTGCCGCGGGTCGAGATGGACTTCACCGAGTTCGACAAGGCGGCAGCGAGCTACCTCGACGGGTTAGGCTTCAACGCCTTCACCGCCAACGTGCCGGGCCTCGGCAACGGGCGGCACCCGAGCTACGACCAGGGCTCCTTTCTGGGATATGCCGCCGGGACGCCGGAGTACGAGACGCTCATGGCCGACTTCGGGCGGCAGTTCGAGGAGCACCTGACGGCCAAGGGATGGCTGGGCAAGGCCTACGTCTACTGGTACGATGAGCCCGAGGTGAACGACTACCCATTCGTCGTGCAGGGCATGGAGCGGCTCCGCAAGTTCACGCCGCGGCTGAAGCGGATGCTCACCGAGGAGTTCCATTCGGAGCTGACCGGTCCCGTGCAGCTCTGGTGCCCCATCACGCCGGCCTACACGCCTGAGCCCGCACGGAAGCGCCAGGCGGCCGGCGACGAGGTCTGGTGGTACGTCTGCACCGGTCCCAAGGAGCCCTACTGCACGCTCTTCATCGACCATCCCGGCATCGAGATGCGCCAGTGGCTCTGGCAGACCTGGAAGTACGGCGTTCAGGGCATCCTGATCTGGGAGACCACCTACTGGAACAGCTGGCAGCAGTCGCCCGACAAGCCGCAGGACCCCTGGTCCGATCCCATGAGCTACGTCGCGGCCCCATCCGGCGTCTGGGGTAACGGCGACGGCCGCTTCTTCTACCCGCCGCGGCCCACGCCCGACGGCCGGGAGGTGGTGGCCGAGCCCGTCGTCTCACTGCGTTGGGAGATGCTGGGCGAGGGCATCCAGGACTGGGACCAGTTCCGCCTGCTGTCCGACCTGCTGAAGTCGCCCGGCAAGTCGCCGAAGGGCCTCGTGGCGGCGGCGCGGAAGCTGCTGACGGTCCCGACGGCCATCTGCAAGGACATGACGCACTTCACCGAGGACCCGCGCCTGCTGGACCGCCACCGCGATAAGGTGGCGCAGGCGATCGAGGCCCTGCTGGCCACCCGGGGCGCTCGGCGATGATGCAGGTCGACCATGCGATCCGGCCGGTAGACCTCCTCCCGGCGATCGATCGGATGTGGGAGCTCAGCGCCGCCAAGATCCTGGCGGTGGACGCCCGCAGGCAGCCCGGCGACGGCGCGCCTGTCTTCACGGTCAACGGCCGCTACACAAGCCGGGGCTGGACCGAGTGGACGCAGGGCTTCGTCTACGGCAGCATGATCCTGCAGTTCGACGCCACGGACGACGCGGCCATGCTCGAACTGGGCCGCGAGCGCATCCGCCGGCACATGGCGCCGCACGTCACGCACATGGGCGTCCATGACCACGGGTTCAACAACATCAGCACCTACGGGGCGCTCTGGCGGCTCATGAACGAGCGGCGGATCAAGGAGGAGGAGTACCTCCGCGACTTCCTTGAGATGGCGCTGGTCTGCAGCGGCGCGATCCAGGCCCGCCGCTGGACCGAGACCGGCGACGTGGGCGGCTTCATCTACTCGTTCAACGGGCCGCACTCGCTCTTCTCCGACACGATCCGGTCGCTGCGCTCTCCGGCAGTGGCGCACCTGCTGGGCCATGTGCTGATGGAGGAGCGCGACACGCCGGTCTCGCTGCTGCAGCGGCTGGCAGACCATGCCGTCGCCACCGTGAAGTACAACGTCTGGTACGGCGAGGGCCGCGACGCCTACGACGTGCGCGGCCGCGTGGCCCACGAGGGCATCTTCAACGTCAACGACGGCTCCTACCGCTGCCCCAGCACGCAGCAGGGCTACTCGCCCTTCAGCACCTGGACGCGGGGGCTGGCGTGGGTGCTGCTGGGTTCCGCCGAGCAGCTGGAGTTCCTCGATGCCCTGCCCGACGACCAGTTCGAGGCGCTCGGCGCCGTGCCCGCCTGCCCGGGCTCCGACACCGGAGACGACCGCCGGGCCGCCCTGAACGCCTGGCTGGAGCGGGCCGCGCTGGCCACGGCCGACTTCTACCTGCTGGCCACGGCCTCCGACGGCGTGCCGCCCTGGGACACCGGCGCGCCGGGCCTGGCACAGATGCCCGGCTGGGACCAACGGCCGTCGGACCCCACCGGCGCCTGCGAGCCCTTCGACAGCTCGGCGGCCGCCATCGCTGCGCAGGGATTGGTGCGGCTCGGCGTGCGGCGCACCGCGCAGGGCCACGCCGATGGCGCCCGGTACCTGGCGGCCGGCCTCATGGTGGCGCGGACGCTGCTGGACCCCACCTACCTCGCCCCGGAAGGCCACGAGGGACTGCTCCTCCACTCGGTCTACCACCGTCCCAACGGCTGGGACCATGTGCCCGACGGCTGCGCCATTCCGTGCGGCGAGGCCTCCATGTGGGGCGACTACCACCTGCGCGAACTGGCCCTGCTCGTCCAGCGGATGGCCCTGGACCGGCCCTACCTCACCTTCTTCGGTCCGGCGAGGCTCACAGGCCGATGAGCGGCCGCGTGGCGCTGGTCACGGGCGGCGCACGGGGCATCGGCCTCGGCATCGCCCGGGCGCTGGCGGCCGACGGCTGGGACCTGGCGCTGGTGGGCCGCCGCACCGAGGCCGACGCCCGACCCGCGCTCGAGGAGATTGCGGCAGGCGGCTCGGAGGTTCGTTACTTCCAGTGCGACCTGGCCGACGACGGCGAGCGCGGCGGCCTGGTCGCCGAACTGCGCAAATGCTACCCCGCTGTGCATCTGCTCATCAACAACGCAGGCGTGGCGCCCGCCGTCCGCGCCGACATCCTCGAGGCCGAGCCCGAGAGCTTCGACCGGCTTATCGGCGTCAACCTGCGCGGTCCCTACTTCCTGACGCAGGCCATCGCCCGGTGGATGCTGGAGGAGGAGGCGCCCGGCAGGTCCATCGTCTTTGTCACCTCTGTCTCGGCCGAGGCGGCCTCCGTCAACCGGGGCGACTACTGCATCAGCAAGGCGGGCCTCTCCATGGCCGCGCGGCTCTGGGCGGTCCGCCTGGCCCCGCACGGTGTGCCGGTCTACGAGGTGCGCCCCGGCATCATCGCCACGGACATGACCGCCGGCGTCCGAGCCAGGTACGACGCCCTGCTCGCCGACGGCCTGGCGCTGCAAGCCCGCTGGGGCCAACCAGAGGACGTGGGCAAGGTGGTAGCCGCCATCGCCCGAGGCGACCTCCCCTACTCCACCGGCGCGATCATCCCCGTGGACGGCGGGATGTCCGTGCCGAGGCTGTAAGGGAGCGGAGCACCCAGCCGTCGGTCGAGCGCCGCGCCACCGCCAGGCGGGCAGGCGCACCGAGACCACGGCGGGCGGCCGCCGTCTGGGCCGTGTCCGTGGAGGTCCGTGATCGTCCGTGCTCGTCCGTGCCGCCGTAAGGCCCACACGGACCCACACGGACTTCCACGGACGAACACAGACGCGTAGCCCCCCGGCCGTCGGTCGAGCGCCGCGCCACCGTCAGGCGGGCAGGCGTACCGAGACGACGGCGGCCGGCCGCCGTCTGGGCCGTGTCCGTGGAGGTCCGTGATCGTCCGTGCTCGTCCGTGCCG
>CAISJD010000129.1 GCA_903885605.1 uncultured Chthonomonas sp.
CCGCATCGACCTCATCCTCCACAGCCCAGCGCTGGGCGAGGCCAAGGCATGGACCACAGCCTCGCCTGCCTCCGACCACCTGCCGCTTGTGGCGGAGTGGGAGGTGGGGGACACGGACTGACACGGGCCAGCCCGAGCCCTCCGGTCACTCCTTCAGAACGGGTTCGAAGCGGCCATCTCCCACGCCTTCACGCCGCTGAACTTGGCCGTGCCGCCCTCGGCGTAGATCGCCACGCCCAGGCTGTCCGGGCGGCCGGGGAAGACGCGGCGGCCGATGGCCTGGCGGTCGTTGGCGTAGACCTCGATGACCGACTTGTCGACGAAAACCCGCAGGCGCAGCGGCTCGCCGCGCTTCAGCTCCAGCGGCGCGCTCTCGACCACCTTGCGGCCCGCCACACCGCTGCGCGTGCTGTCCATCACCAGGGCGCGCTTGGCCGCGTCGTAGTAGAGGAGCGTCTCCTCCTCGCCGCCTGCCGAGGCGCGGACCTTCACGCCGGCCTTCTGCGCCGTGCCGGGGTCGATCTGGAGCGCGATCTCGCAGGAGTCGCCCTTCACGCCCTCCAGCGGCTTGGCTGCGTCGGCCAGCGTCGCGGGGCGCCAGACCTTCGGGCTCAGCCGCAGCCGCTCGAGCTCGGCCACCGGGCGCATACGCAGCGTGCCGTCGGACCCTACCCAGAGCGTGCGTGGCAGCCCGAAGACGCCCGACCAGCCCTTGGCCTTGTCGCCGCCGGGGTTGTCCGTGAGCCACGACCACATGATCTGCCGCCCCTTGCCGTCGACCAGCGCCTCGGGCGCGAAGTAGGTGTTGTCCACCCACGTCATGCGGCCGTGGCTTTCGGGCAGGAAGTGGTCGTCCCGGTAGGCGCCCACGTAGAACTGGCAGCCCCTGTTGTGGCTGATGAAGAGGAGCAGGTGCTTGCCGCTCGCCTTGCCGCCGTCGGGGCTCGAGGGGAGGGGCAGGAAGCTGGGACACATGTTGTCCTCGCTCCGGTCGGTCCACTCGGGCTTGCGCTGGTAGAAGACGTGGCGGTAGGTCCAGCTCTTCAGGTCGGTCGACTCGAAGAGGTAGAGCCGGTCGCCCTGCTCGCTCAACGGCGCGTCTGGTGCGCGGCCGATCTTGTTCAGCACCAGGAGGTTGCCGGTCAGGATGTAGTACTTGCCGTCGCGCTTCCAGATGTTGGAGGGGTCGGCCGAACCCAGGATCAGTGGCTTGCCCGTCGCGTCGGTGGTCTCCGTGAGGCCGAACTCGGTGCTGCGGATGATGGGGTTGGCCTCGGACTTCTGCCAGACATCATAGGGCGGCCCTGCGCTGCGGGCCACGCCGATGCCCTTGGGCCCCCAGAGCATCCAGTAGGAGAGGTAGGCCGCGCCGTCGTCATCGACGAACCCGCCTCCGCTGAAGCATCCCTCGTCGGAGCCGCCCGGCCCGATGCCGTCGGGCTGGTGCCGCCAGTGGAGCAGGTCGGCGCTGGAGATGTGGCCCCAGCAGAAGCCCGAGCCGCTCCGGTTGTAGAGGTACATCAGGTGGTAGCGGCCGTCGGCGTAGAAGGCGCCATTGGGGTCACCCGGCTCGCCCATGTCCTCGGGCACGCAGAAGTGGTACCCCGGCCGCCAGGGGTCGGCGAGGAGGCGCTCACGCAGGAGCCGGGCCGACTGGAGCGCCGCATCGGGCACAGGACCGGTGAAGCCCCACGGCTGGGGGACCCCGGCATTGGCGCCCTGCACGCCGGTGGTCATCACCGCGGCGGCGCCCTTGCCGGCCAGCTCCAGGCAGCCGCCGCTCAGTTTGACATCGCCCGTGAGCCTGATCTCGGTGAAGCGGCCCGTGCGCTCGCGCAGCCCCTCGTCGGCGAAGGACCACCAGGCCCACGGGGCGGGGCCTCCCTCCAGCGAGCCGGGCTTCAGGCGTCCGATGGCCTCGGCCTCGAGCACGGAGGCATAGATGCGGGCGTCGCGGATGCGGCCCGCGAAGGTCTCTCCGGTTCCGGCCGCCGTGTGGCGCTTGCCGAACAGGACCACCGCGGACGGGCCGAAGCTAGCCGGTTCGGCGCCCATGGTGTACCGGACCTGCAGCGCACCGTTGCGGTAGAGCGAGACCTCCTTGCCGCGATAGCTGACGGCCACCTGGACGAACTCATCGGGGCCGGCGGTCTCGGCGGGCCAGGCCTCCTGCTCGCGCTGCGTGCGGAGGTAGCCTTCGCTGCCGGGCATCCAGCGCGCCGGGGCCAGTTCGCCGAAGACGACGCCGTCGAAGATGGTGCCGCCGTCGTCCAGCGTCAGCGCGGAGCCGCCCTGCTGCTTCAGGTCGCTCACGGCGGCCCAGACCACGAGCGTCTTGTCTCGCACGACGCCGTCGCCCACCTGCGGCGCACCCGCGCACGCGCAGGCAGCCACGGCCAGCGCCGCCGCCAGTATGATCTGCCAGACCAACCCGCCCCACTGCAAGCACTCGCGCATTCGGTCCTCCCGGTACCGGCCGGCAGTTCCGCGCGGCCATGCGCAAGTTCCACGGCGGCGGCGGCGACTCCTGCCGCGCCGAGGGCCTCCGTGACCGAGTCCCGTGCGCGCAGGAACCCACCCCACTCGCGCCGAACTTATTCGGCGCCGGGGCCATGCGCCGCCGGCCGGAGGGATTACGCCCATGACCACCACCGCCTGGCTTGAGTCCTCGCTACGCCGCGTCTACCCGACATCTCCCGCCGGCGATGCCACGTCGCTGACGCTTTGCGCGGCGCGCAATGACCGGGCCTCGTTCCAGGTCTGCGTCCGCAATGGCTCCACCTCCGCCGTCCGGGCCGAGGTTGCTGTGGAGCCCGGATGCGAGGGGCTTGCGGCGGTGGTGCGCCGGGTGGGCATGGTCGCCATGGCGCACCTGAACACCGATACGCCGGCCGACGAGTGCGAGGGGATCGGCCATGTGCCCGGCCTGGCGCCGGACCCGCTCTACCCGGAGGCTTCGACGCTGGTGGGGCCGCGCGAGGCCGCCGCGTTCTGGGTGAGCCTCTCCACCGGGCGCGGGATGGACCCCGGCGCGCACGAGTTGGTGGTCCGCGTGAGCCTGGAGGGCCGCCCGCCCGCCGAGATGCGCGTGACGCTGCTGGTGGGCGAGCCGGTGATCGACCTCCGCAAGCCCTTCTGGGTGACGCACTGGTTCTACGCCGACGCCCTTTGCGACTGGTACGGCGTGGAGCCCTTCTCCGAGGCGTTCTGGCCCATCTGCCGACGCTACATGGCGGACCACGCCTCGCACGGCGGCTCCAGCCAGTACGTGCCGATTTTCACGCCCCCCACCGACGGCGTGAAGCGCCCCACCCAGCTCCTCCGCGTCTCGGAGCCGAAGCGGGGGCGGTACGAGTTCGACTTCTCCGACGTCGACCGCTGGGTCTCGACAGCCCGCAAGGCCGGCGCAGGCTACTTCGAGTGGACGCATCTCTTCAGCCAGTGGGGCGTGAAGCACGCGCTCCGGGTCTACCGCGACAACGCCGACCCGGCGTCGCTGCTCTGGCCCGCCTCCACAGGCGCGGTCTCGCCGGTCTACCGCCGCTTCCTGGCGCAATTCCTGCCGCGCTTCCATGCCTTCCTGAGCGAGCGCAAGCTGCTGGATGTGTCGCTCTTTCACGTCTCCGACGAGCCCGGGCTGGACCACCTTGAGAACTACCGTAGCGCCCGCGCCATGCTCCACGATCTGGCGCCCTGGCTCCGCTCGTCCGACGCGCTGAGCAACCTGGAGTTCGGCAAGCTGGGCCTCGTGGATATCCCGATCCCCTCCATCTCCGAGTCGCACGCCTTCGCCGACGCGGGCATCCCGGCCTGGGCCTACTTCTGCTGCGGGCCGCGCGGGCGCTACGTCAACCGCCTCATGGACACACCGCTGGCGAAAATCCGCTCCATCGGCTGGCTGCTCCACCGCTTCCAGGCGGGCGGCTTCCTCCACTGGGGCTACAACTACTGGTACCGTTCCCAGTCGCGGCAGCTGATCGATCCCTTCACGGACCAAGCCGGCGGCGCGTGGCCGGGCTGGCCCAACGGCGACCCGTTCGTCGTCTATCCCGGGCCGCAGGGTCCGTTGGACAGCATCCGGTGGGAAGCCTTCGCCGATGGCCTGCGAGACCAGGCCCTCCTCCGAACGCTGGGCCTGGCCGCCGATGATGCGCTCCTGGCGCCGCTGCAGGGCTACGACCGCTTCCCGCGCGACGCGGCGTGGCTCTTAACCGCCAAACGAAGGCTGCTGGGGCTGTAGCCGCATCGGCGCAGGCGTACGCCGCGGCGGGATCAAGGAGGCCGGCACATGGGTAGGAGCGTTCTTGCTGTAGCGGCCTGGCTGGCGCTCGCAGCGATACCGTCGGAGGGCCGAGCGGACCGGATACCGCTGCACCGCTTCAGCGATCCCGGTGTATGGCGGCACCAGAGCGACGGCGGCGTGGCGCCGACCGTTGCCGCGGCGGCGGGAGGAATGCGGATAGTGTACCGCGATGCTGCCCCACACTGGGGTAATCTGACGGCTCCCTGCACCGTGCCGCCGCGTGCGCGGGCGCTCCTGGTCACTCTGACCAAGGTGCGATCATCGGGTGGCGCCGCCATGCATCTGTGGCTCTGGGAGCCTGACCAGGACGCATGGGTTACCCAGATCACCGCCGACGGCGTGCCGTTCGGCCAATGGAAGGCCGGCAGGAGAACGCTAAGGATCCCAGTAACGCGGTTTGCTTTTGAGCCAAGGGGCGCAGGTACCCGCGAGATGACGTCGACAAGCCGTATGCTAGTAGGGTGCAATTTCGCGGACCTGGAGGTCGTGATGAACTCCATGGAGTGGGACATCGACGAGGGGTCTACTCGGGCTGAGCTTCCGGTGACGCCGGGGCTCAGCGTCAATTCTGACGGCAGGACCGTCATCGGGATCCTGGATATGGGCCCGAGCTTGCCCGACGGCTTCGTGCCGGCGCACAAGCCCGCGCAACTGGCTGACGCGCTGAGCAACAGGGGCTACTACGCGCCCGTGTTGCAGGCGGGCGACCTGGTGGCAGGCGGCCTCCTGACCAGACGCAAGATGCAGGCGCTTGTGCTGCCCAGTGCTCCCTACTTCCCAGTTGCGTTGCGTGAGCCGTTCCTCGCCTACCTCCGCGAGGGCGGCGGGTTCATAGCGCTGGGGGGCTACGCATTCGAGCGGCTGGTTGAGTGGAATGGGCAGGCGTGGGTCGAGGCAGGTAGCGGCGTCACTGCCGGCGAGATGACGCAACCCATCCCGGCTGCGGACGGCATGACCACTCGGTTCGGCCACTCCGGCGACGCCATGACCTTTGCGCCTGAGCAGATCGGCATCTTCGACCCGGCGTTCCAGCTCAAGAACGCCACCCGCTCACAACCCTCGGCATGGCTCAGCGGCATCTGGCCGACTGCTTCGAGCCGCCTGGACGCCGCGCTACCGAAGGCCGTTGAGGGCTTCGCAGCCTCGGGGCTCATCGGCGACAACAACCCGGTCTTCCCGCCTGTGTACCGCCGGTGGGTGCCCATGCTGGAACTGACCGACGCCGACGGCAAGCCCCGGGGGTCGGCCCTGAGCCTGATGCGCAACCATACGGGCCCCTACGCCGGCTCGACCTGGGCGTTCAGCGGCGTCACCGGGCAGAAGGTCGTGCTGGGTAGCCAGGGGCACGAGAAGCTGCTGGCCCTAGCTGCGGAAGCATGCGCCGGCAACATGTGGCTACGGAGCCTTCGATCCGAGTTCGCCTCCTACTCGCCTGGCGAGACGGCCGTGCTGGAGATCCGTGTTCGCAATGACTCTGATGCCGCCAAGACCGGCACGCTGGCAGTCTACGCCGAGGCCAGGTCAGTCTCCTCGACCAAGGTTCGGCTGGATCCGCATACGGGCGCCATGGTGCGGATGCGGCTGGCCATCGACGAGTCACTGCCTTCCATCGTCCGCCTGAGCGCCAACCTGACAGTGGGCATCAGCTCCGCCGACACCGTGTTCGGTGGGCTGGTGGTCCGCAAAGCCACGACGCTGGCGATCGGCCCCAAGGTGGCGTGGAAGGACAACTACCTGACGGTCGATGGCGTCCCGCGCTTCCTGCTCGGGGCCAACCAGACCGGGTTCATGTTTTACTCGGACCGTGAGGATCCGGCAGTCTGGGATGCGGACCTCTTGCGCATGGCGGCCAACAACGTCCGGATCCTGCGCATCCTCCACTTCTCGCCCTTCGCCAAGGCGGGTTACGAGGGGCAGGCGTCGCACAGCTCGCTGGACCTGGCCAATCGGCCGGAGCGCCTCTGCCGCCAGATGGACGCCATCGTCCACCTAGCCATGAAGCGCCGCGTGGCCGTCTTCCTGACCCTGCACGATTGGCTCGATGTGGCCCTCACCGACGAGGAGCTTCGGGCCCAGGCCGACTGGAACGCCTTCTGGGCAGACCGCTACAAGGACGCGCCCGGCGTCTTCTTTGATATCCAGAACGAGCCGGCAGTGCCGATCCCGGACAGGCCGGATATGGCGGCCCTCTGGAACGCCTGGCTCTCCCGCAAGTACGGTTCCGACGCCGCGCTGAAGTCTGCGTGGCACGTCACCCCGCCCGAGGCCGCCCTGCCCAACGTGCCGCTGAAGGGCGGCTCCGACCAGTGGGACGACGTGCGGACCGCCGACCGCAAGCGGTTTGAGGCCGAGGTGCTGAACCGGTGGCTGCAGGCCAACGTCGAGGGCGTGAAGCGAGGCAACCCGCGCGCGCCGGTCTGCGTCGGCTACCTCCCCTCCATGCCGCCGGCCGACAAGGTGCTGGGCGTACGGCATACGGACTTCTCGAACATGCACTACTACGGCGACCTGCGCGGCCTGCCGCTGGAGTTCAGCCTGATCGACCGCCGGGCGTACGGCAAGGGCATGAGCATCGGCGAGTTCGGCGCTCAGGAAGCGCACCAGGCCCGCAACGCCGGGGCCATCGGAGCGCCGGACGCCGAGAGCAAGCGGCGCTTCAACTGGACGGTCCACCACGCCGTGGGCATGGGCGGCGCCTTCGTGGCTGCCTGGTGCTGGAAGGATATGGACGAGATGGTCTTCCCCTGGGGCCTTTGGAACCGGGGAACGCCCGTCGCCAAGCCCTGGATGGAGACCTACGCCGCCCTGGGCGCGTTCCTGAAGGACTTCGAGCCGGTCTACGAGCGCCCCAAGGTCTACCTGCTCCTGCCCGACGCGCACCGCGTCGGCCCGCGGTTCGACGCCGTCCACTCGGCCCTCCAGCGTTCGGTGGAGCTTCTGCTCAGCCAGCAGGTGAACTTCGGCGTGCTCAACGAGGAGGACCTTGCCGCCGTGCCCGAAGGGGCGCGAGCCATCTTCTGGCCCTTGCCCTACTGCCCGTCGGATGCGGCGTTTGAGGTGGTGGCGCGCTGGGTGGTGGCAGGTGGGACGCTCTACTTCAGCGGCGGCATCGGTTTCGACGGGGCCCGCCGGCCCACGCAGGAGGCGCGCTACGCCATGCTTGGCCTGCCCCGGCGGCAGGACGTACCGCCCTTCGATGTGCCCGACGCCGTCTGGGGCGAGCCGCCGATGGAATCCAAGGCAGGCAAAGGCCGCGTCCTCTTCGCGCCCTATCCGCTGGAGCTGCGGCCGCACGACACCGACGAGGCCCTCTACGCCGTGGCGCTGCACCGCGCAGGGGTCCACCCGAACACGGTTCGGGCGCCGGGCGGCACGGTCCGATGCCTCACCATCCCGGACCGGCGCGGCGGGCAACTGACCATGCTCGTACGCACGGACACCGGCGAGCAGGCCCTGCCCGTTCGCCTGCCCTCCATGACCGCCAACCTGCAGATGCCCGCCGGAGCCTGCGCCTTCGTGCTGACAGGCTCCGACGGCAAGGTCACCGCGATCGAGATGGACGGCAAGGTGGTCGCCAAGCCGTAGCCGGCAGTTACCGCAGGGGCGTCGGTGACGCCGCACGCAGCGTCACCGGCCCCAGCAGGCCCGACTCGGCCAGGGGCGAATCGGCCCGGTACGGGTTGTGCGTCACCGTGGCGACGCGCTTCCCCTCGGGCAGGGCCGCATCGCCGATCAGCCGGTTCTGCCACAGGTTCGTCACGCGAACCGCCAGCCGATTGGCGCCGGGCCTCAGCGCCGACGAGACATCCACGCGCCACGGCGGATGCCAGATCACGCCCAGCGCGTGGCCGTTGAGGCTCACCTCGGCCAGGTTCTTCAGCGAACCCAGGTCCAGCGTCACCGCCTTCTTGCCTGCTATCCACGCCGCCGGAGACTGGAACGTCGTCTCGTAGACGGCGGTGCCCGAGAAGTGGCGGATGCCCTCCTCCGGCCGCAGCGTCCAGTCGGTCAGGGCATCGAACGCCACCCGGCCGGGGCCGCCCCAGCGCGGCGCGAAGGTGACCGTCCACGGCCCCGCCACCTGCGCGGTCTCGGCTCCGGGCGCCGCGTGGCGCACGACCTTGCCCGATGCGTAGGTGGCTGTGATTTCGGCCGCCTGCCAGGACGTGAGCGTCGGCGTTCCGGCAGCGCCCCCGGCCACGTCGTCGGTGGGAGGCTCGGCATCGGCCTGAACCGATGGTATGCGGAGCACTCCGTTCTCCCGCACGGTGACGGCGCCCGGTTGGCCGTCGTAGACGTACTCAACCCGTAGCTCCTTCACGTGGAAGGGCGCCGGATCGCCCCCCGCCAGGGAGTTCGTGGCATCCAGCTTGATGGCCCCGCCCCGCACCTGCGCCGCCACCCGGGCCGTCAGGTCCTGCGGCGTGCCGAAGCCGTCCGTGGCCCCGTAAAGCGCTCGGCGGATCTCCAGCGCGTGGCGGAGGGCCGCCGCGGTCAACGTGGGCCGCCAATCGAGGCGCACCAGCCGGTCGCCGCCCTGGGGCCGATTTCGGAAGACCACGAAGAGGGCCTGGCCGGGACCGAACCGCAGGTCCACGCTGGTGAGGCCGCCGGGCTCGCCGCGCCACACCGGGGCGGCCCGCACTGTGCCCGTCTCGGCGTCCCAGATCTCCGGCAGAAGGCCCGCCACGCGGAACGTGCAGGTGGCCGCTGTCGAGAGCGGCTCCTGGTTGGTGATGAAGTAGACCTCGGCGCCGCCCACGCGCCGGTGGAGCCACAGCATGCGCGTGGTGTCGTCGGTGCGGATGGCGCAGTCGGGCCGCAACCGAAGGTCATCCAGCACGGGCTGCACGCGAGCCATGTCGCCGGTCCAGTAGACGCGCCCTTTGCCGACCCTGTTGCAGATCGTCTTCTTGCCGTCCAACCCGCCCCAGAGCTTCGCCGCCAGGCCGATCACCTCATCATCGGCTTGTGGGAACCCGGCGAGGCCGAAGGCGCGGTCCGGGCGTGGCCCAAACACGACGGCGCCCCGGCGCACCAGTTCGGCGACACGCCGCAGCACGCGGGGCGACATCGTGCGCTCGTTGGGCAGCGCGAGCAGCCGATAGGCGGCCCCGCTCGGCGCGATGATGCGCCCGTCGGCCACCCGCAGGCCCTGGAGCAGCATATCTCGATCAAGGCCGTCCAGCGCGTATCCCGCCGGCGTGGTGCGCATCGCGCGCCCCTCGCTGTTGAAGGAGTAGCCGTCCTCGCCCGCATAGGAGAGGATGTCGGCCACCGGCTTGCCGGCCTGGAGCAGGTACTGGCACCGGCCCAGGTAGGCGAAGTAGGCCTTGCCCTGCTCCCACCAGGTGAGGTTGCGGGTGAGGTGGATTCCGTTGCCCCAGGCCCAGCCCGGCTTGCGGTCGTCGGTCCAGCGCTGCCCCGCGTAGCTGTGGAAGTAGTAGCGGTTCACGCCCTGGGCGTAGATCCAGTCTCCCTGCGTCTTCATGCTCCACGGGTCGAAGTTCCAGAGGTCGCCCGATGTGAAGGCTTCGGCGCCCACGATGGGCCGGCCGTAGACGTGCGCGGCGGAGGCGGCCATGCGGGAGATGCCGCCGTCATCCAGGTTGCCGAACCAGAACTCGCTCATGGGCATGTCGCTGACGCCGCTCGCCCGGAGCGCGTCGAAACCGCCGTTGCCGTAGGCCTCGGCGGAGCTCTTCAGCCCCTGTCGCCGCACGATGCGCGTGAAGGCGGCGTAGTAGTTCTCGTTCCAGAGGTCGGCCACGGTCCGGCGGAAGTCGTCCATGAACCGCTTGGTGGTCGCTTCGTCGTCCAGCGTCCTGCCGGTGAGGGCCGGGAGCCAGTTCCGCACTTCGTACCCCCGGAGCCGGTGGAACTCATCGGGGAGCGCGGGCGTCCAGTTCTGGTCGCCGCACTCATAGCTGTCGATGAGGCTGTAGGCGAGCGTCTTGCCCGCCAGCGGCCCCGCGTCGGCGATCACCTTGTTGACGAAGTTGCGGCAGTGGCTCTCAACGGCCTCGCGGCTCAGCTTGTCGCACTCGAGGCCCTCGCCCCACCGGGTCACGGGATGGTTCTTCTTGCCGATGGGCGTATGGCCCAGCCGCAGGATCGTCCAATCGCCGGCGGGCGCGTCCCACTGGACCGAGCCGTCGGCGCCCAGGCGGTTCGTGAGGTCGACGACCGAGTTGCCCGGCACGATCCGCGGTCCCAGGTGGGTGATCAGGTCCACTTCGGCCACCGTGTTCGCCGTGGCGTCGGACTGGAAGGTGCGCCCCTGGCTCAGGTGGAACGCGAACCGGAAGACCCGGGCCGTGACGGGAGCGAAGCTTGCTGTCGTCTGCCATTCGACGCCGATATCGAGGAATGATTGCGGCATGGGGTAGCGGCCCACGCTGCGGAAGGCGACGCCGTCGTCGGAGACCAGCAGCTCCAGATCGTCGCGGGTCCACTGCGGTCCGGGCGCCAGCCGGAAGCCGCAGGCGCTGACGGGGCGATCAAAGGTGAGGTCGAGATGCCCGTTGCGCTGCGCGTCGAAGGGCGTGGTGAGGTAAGTGCCGGGATCGCCGTCGAAGAGGAGCGCCGCATCGGCCGCCGGGCCGCCGCCCGTGGAGACCGCGGGCCGATGGTCGCGCACCGGCCGATCCTTCTCCACATCCGGGGTGGGAAAGGCCAGTAGCGCGATGTCGCGGTAGTGGCCCAGGCGCGTGGTGGGCTGGGGCAGCCGCGCCGCCACGGGCCCGCCGCCTCGCACCTGCACTTCCGACCAGGTCAGCGCCTGCATGGCCTCGGCCGGCCGCACCCACGGGCCGCCGCTGCTGCTCCAGCCCTCGCAGTTGAAGAAGCCCAGCTCCAGGCCCAGCCTGCCGGCCTCGCGCACGGCGTGCTGCGTCATCTTGCGCCAGGCGGGCGTCATGAAGGGTGCGGGGCCGTCGGCAGCGAAGGGGATGTTGGCGATGGTGCCGCCGCCGATGCCCACGCGCTTCAAGGCCTCCAGGTCGGCCGTGATGCCGGCCTGCGACACGTTGCCCGCCAACCAGTGCCACCAGACCTGCGGCCAGGCCGAGACGGGCGGGGTGCGGAAGCCGCGCTCCAGGTCGTCGGCGCGGGCTCCGGCAGCGGAGAGGGCCGCGATGGTGGCGAACATGGGCATGAGACGGGTGGCGAGCATGGCGTTCCTCCGGCGGCCTGTTTGGCAGCGACCAGGCGAGGCAAGCATACCCGCAGCCACGGGGCAGGCGGGTGCCGTGTATGGTTTGGTGTGGGTGCAGCGTGGTTCGGACCGGTATATTAGACGGCTGTCTACTTGTATCAGTCGGGCCGAGTGATCACAATGTGCTCATCAGCAGTGTAGCGCTCAACTACCTGGCACCCGTATCCAACAGAGAAGATGTATATGCAGATGTTACCATGGTCCTACCGCCTTCCTGTCGTTCTGATGTTAGCTGTTGTTCTCAGTTCCACCGCCTTGGCAACGGTTCCGAGCTGTGGCATCAGTGCACAGCAAGACGTACCATCCTCAGGCTATGACCGTCTCACTTACTGGGCTGCGCCGACGACGTCGTGGACTGTGATCGGTCGGTTCTGGCAGGGCGACTACGTGCCTGCGAACACAAACGACGCTGGCGGCAATCCGACCGACGCGAGTATCGACTCCGGTACTGCGGCCATGGACATCGATCATCAGACCGTCAAGGACTACAACGCGCAACTGCGAATACAGGATCTGTACAATCAAGGAGGCAAAGACTACTACTACGCGTATCGAATGCGGAACCAGAAGACAAGCACTGTTGTGGTGATTGAATGGACTCCGTTATTCATTCGCTACTGGTAGCCTGCTTCACGGTCGTTCCCATCGCGATGGGCCAGGCGCCGTCGGGCCTTGTTGGCGGCGCCAGGGTCCCGGCTCGCGCGCCTGCGTGGGCGAAGGCGGCTGAGCTTCAGCGCGAGGTAACGCTCGCCGTGCACGGCGAGCCGCTGGCCGTGGCCTGTGAGCGGCTGAGCGCTGCCTCGGGTGCGCGGATTTCGTGCGAATCGGCGCTCGCGGAGCAGCGCGTCAGCCTGGTCGCCGCTCCGGCGCAGCTTGGGCTCCTGATGCTGCGCCTGGCCGATGCGCTCAACCACACGCAGACGCCGGGCCGCATGGCGGAATGGGAGACTGGTGACGCGTCCGGCGAGGAGCGCTACCTTCTGCGCCGCCTGCCCGGGGCCGAGGGGGCATTCCGTGCGGAGCTTGACCGACCGCGTGCCACCGCCCTGCGCTGGTTGGGAGCCCTGCGCGAGTTCGGCGCCACAGGCCGCACGGATTCGCCGGAAGGGGCCGATTGCCCGGTTCTGGCGGACCTGAGGGCCGAGCCTGCCGACAGCGAGTTCAGCGATGCCCGGCTCGCCGTGCAGGCGCTGGGCAACGCGCCGCTCCCGGCCATCGACACCCTCCTGGCCACCGGTGGAGCGAGCGTCGATGTGCCCGGGCCGCCGGGCGCGGAGGGCCTACCGACGCGGCGGAAACTGCGCCTCTCGCTGTCGCCGGGGCCTGGTGTCGGCGTTTATGACCTCACGCTAGCGGTACGGCAGGGCCTGGGCGGCGCTGCCCCCGAGGTCGGCTACACCCTCGACACGCTGGGCCTGGGTCAACCAAGCGCCGAGACGCTCCAGGCCGAGGCCAAGCGGGATGCGGCTTCCGGTCCCGAGATCGACCTCTTCCGCGATGCCGGCCCGGGCGCGGGCACGGCCGTAACCTCGTTGGCCACGGCGCTGCGGCTCTGGTCACGGGCCTCCGGCCGCACTGTAGTGGCCGAGGTCTTCCTCAAGCCGCGTGCATCGCTGACCTGCACCCGAGGAGCGCCCGACCAGGTGCTGACGGCGATCTGCCGGACGTTCGCCTGCGACTGGAGGCGTATCGGCGACGTCACGGTCGTCTGGAGCCGGACCTGGGCGCAGGACCGTGAGGCCGACGTCGGCGCAGGGCAGTTGGCGGCGCTGTCGCGGGACCTTGCCGGCGGCGGCAAGCCTGCGGTCCGGGCCCTCGCGGAGATCGGCAGGTTGCCCGGCCCCAAGTTCGAGACGGCGGCAAGGTGCCTGGAGCAGGCGCAGCTCCAGGGCGGTCGCGTAGCCGGTGTTTGCCGCTTGCTCGGTGCGCTATCCGCGCCGGGCCTCGACCGTGCCCTCAACGGCGATGAAGCCAACCTTGCCCTGACGGATGAACGCGCCCGGGTCGTCGCCTCGCTCCTGGGCCACCCGCCGGCGCCGCCGGTCCGCGCCTCGGTGCGTTTGGACGCAAACGGTGCAAGCGGCGTCGTTACGCTGAAGGATAGCAGCGGGCGCGGCGGCGCCGAGGTCAGGCTGGCGCTTCGGCATCGCTCACCGCCTGAATAGCCCGCCGCCGCCGTACCGGCTCCACGCCGGGCGGAACGGGTAGACTGCGCGCAGGAGAGCCGCGCAGCATGGAGCAACCTCAACCGAGCCGACCCCCTGCATCGCGCTTCCCCGCCCTGGCGCACCGCGACTTCAGGCTGATCTGGATCGGCCAGACGATCTCCGTGGCGGGCACGCAGATGCAGTCGGCCGCGCTCCTGTGGCACCTCAACGCGCTCACGCATTCGCCGGTGGCTCTGGGCCTCATGGGGCTCTACCGCGCGCTGCCCATGATCGCCCTCTCCATCGCAGGCGGCGCCGTGGCCGACTCCGCCGACCGGCGCCGGGTGCTTATCGTCACGCAGGTCCTGCTGGGCCTCTCCGCCGCCGCGCTGGCCGCCGCGACGGGTGCGGGCCATGCCACGGCCGCCCTCCTCTACGGCATCACGGCCGTCAACGCGGCCACGCAGGCGTTCGGCAATCCCTCCAGACAGGCCCTCATGCCCAACTTGGTGCCCCGGGAGGACTTCGGCAACGCCGTCTCGCTCAACTCCATCGCAACCAACACCGCCGCCATCGTCGGCCCCGCCGCCGCGGGCTTGCTGGTGGCCCGCGTGGGCATGGCCGCCGTCTACTGGGTGAACGCCGCGTCATTCGTCGCCGTCATCGCGGCCCTGCTGGCGATCCGCCCCAAGGACGCCAGACCCGAGGGCCCCGGGCCCGGCATGGGGCTGGGCGCCGCCGCCGAGGGCCTCCGCTTCGTCTTCCGAACGCCGATCCTGGTCTGGACCATGGGGCTCGACTTCACCGCCACGTTCTTCTCCACGGCTTCGTCCCTCCTGCCCATCTTCGCCACCGATGTGCTGAAGGTCGGCGCCGAGGGCTACGGCCTGCTGGCCGCGGCGGAGGGGATGGGATCGCTGGCCGCGGGCTCCATCATGGCGATGCGGCGGCCGCCTCGACGGCCCGGCCGCGCGATCCTGACGGCGGTGACCCTCTACGGCGTCGCCACCGCCCTCTTCGGCCTGTCGCGCACCATGTGGGTGGCCTTCGCCACGCTGGCCCTGCTGGGCGCCGGCGATACCGTGAGCACCATCCTGCGTCAAACCTTGCGGCAGATGGTCACGCCGGACCGCCTGCGCGGCCGCATGACGGCGGTGAACATGCTCTTCGTCATGGGCGGGCCGCAGCTGGGCAACCTGGAGGCCGGGCTGGTGGCGGGCCTCTGGGGCGTGCCCTTCTCGATCGCATCCGGCGGCCTGGCCTGCGTGCTCGTGGCGGGTCTGGTCTGGTGGCGTGGCCGCGCCCTGGCGGACTACCGCGACGGCACGCACGCAAGGAGGCTTCCATGATCCAGCGAACCCTCGCCTCGCTCCTGCTTGCGGTCTGCGCGTCCGCGGCCATGGCCGGTCCCGAAGCGCCGGCGAACCCCGGCTTTGAGCGCGGCTCCGCGGGATGGACGCTGACCGCCGGCCCCTACGGCCGCCCGGCGCAGGGCTCCGCGGAGGCAGCGCGCGTGGCGAAGGGCCTCGGACGCGCAGGATCAGCCGCCCTGCAACTGGACGCCCGGGGCCGCTCCAGGGAAGTGGACGCCTACTCGGCGCCCGTGCCCGTGGCGCCCGGCCGGGGCTGGCGCCTCGCCGCCTGGGTGCGCGCCCTCTCGCCGAAGTCCGACTACAAGGTGACCATCGACTGGCAGGATCCGCGCGGCAAGCACCTGAGCTATGACAACGACTGGCGCGGACGCGGCGAGCCCGGCCCCTACGCCCGGCATGGCGGCGTCTTCGTGGCGCCGGAGGGAGCGGCCCGGGCGGTGCTCATCCTGGGAGTGCAGCCACGCTCCTGCTGCCTGTTCGACGACATCAGCCTCACCGACGCCGGTCCCGCCGAGCCGATAGGCGCCCGGCCGCGGCGGAACGGCGACGGCGCCGCGGCCATCAGCGGCCCCGGCCGGGTGACTGCGGGCGCCTACGCCTCCTGGCGCGCTACCTACACCTGCGGCGCGAGCGGCCTCCCGGTACGCGGCGTCATCGCCCTGCGGCGGATGCCTACCTCGCTGGACTGGTCCGATCCGCAGGGCATCGACCCCAGGGCCGAGGGCGCCGTCCGCGTTCGCGGGCCACAGGGCTCAGAGTTCCAGGTGGAGCGCGGACAGGCCGGGGTGCTGCTGGTGCGCCTGGTCTGGCCCGCCCTGCAGCCGGGACAGGCCGTGGAGATCAGCATCGGCGACCGATCCGGCGGCGGCCCCGGCCTGCGCGCGCAACGGACGGCCGCCACGGGCGTGCGCTGGGTTGCCGGCTCCGACTGCAAGGCCGACGGTGACACGCCGGACCTGGCCCAGACCGAGGGCGGCCGTTTCGACGTCATGCCCGACCGGCCGGTGCGCCTCCGCGTCGTCTGCCCCAGCGTGGTCGAGGCAGGCAAGTCCGTGGCGGCCCGCGTCGAGGCGCTGGACCGGTGGGGCAATGTCTGCGCCGCGCCGGCCGCGCCCGTGCGCTGGAGCGGCGCCTCCGCGGTGCGCCCACTGCCCGACGGGGGCTACGCACTGGCCTTCGGCCGCGCCGGTCCGGCCCGGCTCGAGGCGCGCGCCGGGACCATCGCCGGCACAGCGGAGCCCATCGTGGTGGAGCCGCTACCCATGCCGCCCATCAACTCGTCGCCACGGCCCACTGGCCGCATGTTCGGTCGCTGCGGCGTCATCCTGAACGGCCGAGTGGCGCTCCTCTTCCCGCCGGCGGGGGCTGCCTACGGACCGGTGATCCTATACACGCGTTCCGGCCTCGGCTGGACGCGGTTGGGGACGATCACCTCCCCCGCGCGGCTGGCGCTGGGCTCCGGCGCTCCCGCCCTCTCACCGATCCCCGGAGCCGACGTGCGCTTCGGTCCGCCTGTTGTCACGATGCGCGACGGCCGAGCCGAGGCTGTGCTGCGCGGCTCCGAGGGCGGCGCGAGCGTCGTAGCCCGCTTCACGGTCTCGCCCGACACTCCCATGGTCGCGTTGCAGGTGACGGCCACGCCGCCGGCCGGTGAGTCGGTGGCCTGCCTCTACGCGCCGCTGCTTCGGGCCGGAGACGGCGCCTTCGGGCGCAACCACGCCGGGGCGCTCTTCCCAGGGCTGGAGTACCTGGCGCCCGGGGAGGCCTCCTCCAGCGACCGCGGCGTGGCGTGGAAGATCCGCGACCGGCGCGTCCCGCACCCTTACAAGGTCACCGTGCCGCTCATGGCGGCGGTCGGGGAGCAGGGGCTCTGCGCCATCGCCTGGGACCCGAACCAGCGCTGGGACGGCCGCAACCCGCTGCCCCTGGCCCGTTTCGAGGCGCCCAGCCCCGACGGCGCCGATAATCTGGCCATGGGCCTCTCCGCGCCCGGCTTCCGCCGAGGCCTCCCCGAGAACCGCCTGCCCGGCCCGCTGCCCGGCGCCTCCGGGAAGCCCATCGCCCTGAGCTGCAAGCTTTTTGTCATGCCCAGCGGCGCGCGGGCGCCGGACGCAATCGCCGCCTGGGCCGCGGCGCACCCCATGCCGGCGCTTCGCCGTCCCCGGTCCGAGCAGGCGGAGGCGGCCCTCTGCGCCCGGGCCTTCGCGCGGACCTGCTGGGTCGAGGGCGTCCGGGGCTGGTACACGGCCGTGGGCCTGAAGCCCGGCTACGCCGACGACATCGCCGCGCGGGCGTTGCAGCTGGGCGCCGCCATGGAGCCCGGAGACGCGGCGCTATCCGCCTCCAACGTGGCCCGCCAGGCCATGGAAGCCGTGGGCGGCCCCGGCGGCCCCTCTACCCTCCTGCTGGCGGGCGATCCCGAGCGCGCCGTCGAGGCCCTGCGCGGCGCGGCCTATGGCCGCATGGCGCAGCAACTCCCCGACGGCGGCTGGGCGTTCAGTCACATATTCGGCGCGCAGGGGCCGCGAGCGACGCTGGCCGAGCCCGGTGACGTGGAGCTCGGCTCCTGTGCCACCGCACTGGAGACGGTGCTGGCCTACGCGGCCGCCACGGGCGACCCCGCCGCCGTCCGGGCCGGCCTGCGCGGGCTGGAGCGCCTGGACCGCTTCGTGAAGCCGGCGGGCGCCGAGAGCTGGGAGGTGCCCTTCACCTGCCCCAACCTCCGAGCCGCCGCGCTGGCCGTGCGCTGTTTCCTGCGCGGCTACCAGATCACGCAGGACCCCGCCCACCTCGCCTCGGCGCATCGCTGGGCCATGGCCGGGCTGGCGTTCGTCTGCCTCTGGGAGCCGGCGGACCGGCCGGTGATGCCGGGGGCCACCATCTCCGTCATGGGCACCACCTTCTTCGACCAGGGCTGGTTCGGCCGGCCGGTGCAGTGGGTCGGCCTCGCCTATGCCGAGGTCATCCGCGAACTGGCCCGGTACGATCCCGCCTTCGACTGGGCGGGCGTGGCGGACCTGATCCTCGCCTCGGCGGAGAAGCAGCAGAAGCCCGAGGGCGCGGCCTGCGGCCATGTGGGGCTCTATCCCGACTCCTACTCGCTCCTCACCGGCTCCGACTCCTACGAGTGGTGCCTGGCCCCCACGGGCATTGTAGGCAACCTGCTCGGCAAGATGCGCCTGCCCTTCGAGCCCTCCATCGTGTCGGCTCCCCTGCCCGGCGGCACGCTGCGCGGCGTGACGTTTGCGCTGCCCCTGGAGGCCGCGGCCCACGGCGGAGGCGTCCGGCTGCGGCTGCGGCAGTGCGCCGGCGCCTCGGCGGGCGGCGTCCTCTACGGCATCACGCCACCGGCCTCGGTCACCTGGCAGGGACGAACGCTACCCCGGCTCGAGCGGGCGCCGGCCAAGGGCGACGGCTGGTGGACCGGCGCAGTTGAGGGCGCGGTCTGCTTCCGCATCACCTTCGCCGAACAGGAGGGCGACCTGCTCCTCGACGGCTGCGTCGCGGCTCCCTACCGCGCGCCGCGCCTGAAGGGCGAGCTTCGCAACGGCGGCTTCGAGGCCGGGAGCGACGGCTGGGTCCTGGAGCCGGGCGCGCGCATCGTCTCCGACGGCCAGGCTTTCGCCGGAACGCAGTCCCTGCTGAGCGACGGCCTGGGTGCGGGGACCGAGGCCCAGGCCACCTCGGCGCGGTTCGGGGTGAAGCCCTCGGCACGCTACCGGCTATCGGCCATGGTTCACCAGCTTGCGGGCGACGGCGACTACAAGGTGACGCTGGAGTGGCTGGACGCCGCATCCCGGCACATCGCCTACGCCAACGACTGGATGGGCCTCGACAAGCCCCGCGACTACGCGGCGCACGGCGGCCTCTTCACCGCGCCGGACAACGCCGCCTCGGCGATCATCATCCTCGGCACGCGCCGGGCAAGGTGCCTCTTCGACGCGGTCACGTTCACGGAGGCGCCGTAGGCCCGGCTCAGCCTTCAGCCGCCGGCAGTTCGACCGTCACGGTGACGCCCTCGCCCGGGCGGCTCTCCAGACGCATGGAGCCGCCATGGGCCTGCACGATGCTCCGGCAGATGGCGAGGCCCAGACCCGTGCCGCCGTGCTGCCGCGCCCGGGCCTTGTCGACCCGGTAGAAGCGCTCACAGACGTGGGGCAGGTGCTCGGGATCGATGCCCGCTCCGGTGTCGCGCAGGGTCACGACCACCTTGCCGCCGTCGCGCCGCGCCTCCACCGTGATCCTGCCGTCGGGCGGCGTATGGCGGCCCGCGTTGTCGAGCAGGTTCGTGAAGAGGCGCGTCAGGTGCCCCGCGTCGCCCATCACCTTCTGATCGCCGCACTCCAGGCTCAGCCGCGCGTCTCCATGCGGAAAGGCGCACTCGGCGGCGTCCTCCACGATCCGGCTGAGAGGCGCCGGGCGTAGGTTCGGCGCCGCCTCGCCCGCGTCGGAGCGGGCCAGCAGGAGCAGGTCCTGGATGGTCTGGTGCATGCGCCCGGCGGCCCGGTCGATGCTCGCCACGGAGCGCCGGTGCTCGGCCGGCAGCGTCTCGTCGGCGAGGGCGAGGCCCGCGTTGGCCTTGATCACCGTGAGCGGCGTGCGGAGCTCGTGCGATGCGTCCGCGGTGAACCGCCGCTGCTGCTCGAAGGCATGCTCGATGCGACCCAGCATGCCGTTCACCGTCTCGGCCAGCGTGGCGAACTCGTCGCGGCCCGCCACCGGCAGCCTGCGGGAGAGGTCCTCGGCGCCCATGGAGGCGGCCTCGGCTGTGAGCCGCCGCAGGGGGCTGAGCATGCGGCCGGTGAGGGCCAGGCCTCCCAGCGCCGCGATGAGCAGGGCCAGCGGGGCGAGCATGAGCAGCGTCCGGTTGAAGTTGGCCACCGCCAGTCCCACGTCGCCCAGCGAGTAGGCCACCTGGACCACGGCCAGCACCGCGCCGTCGCGCTTCAGGGGCGCGTAGGCCACGCGCACATCGGTGCCGTTGCGGCGGATGGTGGCGAACGTCTGCGAACCGTTCGCCGCCCGGCTGAAGCCCGACTGCAGCCAGGCCCGCTCGCCGCCCATGGGGAGCATGGCCCGTCCAGCCAGGTCGTACACCGCCTCGCTGGCGCGCTCGGTCCACTGCGGACGCCGGCTGCCGGGCCGCCATGGACCCGGTCCGGCGAAGGGCCCGCCTCCCTTTCCTGGGCCCGGGCCGCGCCCCGGTCCGGGCGGGCGCATCTGGGAGGGTTGCCACGAGCCGCCGGCGGGCGGTTTCGTGTTCATCGGACCGTAGACCCGGAACTCCGGCGGCGGGCTCTGCCAGAACTCCTGGTGCCGCGCGATGCGGAGCCGCAGGTCGCCGTCCACCGAGGCGATGAGGTTGCGCTGGACGCTCCAGCGCAGAGCCGCGCCCAGGCCCAGCAGGATGAGCGCCAGCGCCGCCACGTTCCAGAGCGTGAGGCGGGCGCGGACGGAGGTGATGCGCAGGGCCGCCGGCCTCATGGCTCCTCCTCGTGGCTCGCGCGGAGCACGTAGCCGACACCGTGCAGGGTCTGGATCAGGCTCGGCTTGCGGCCTCCGTCGATCTTGCGCCGGAGCTGGCCGATGTAGACATCCACGGTGTTGCTGTAGCTCTCGTCGTCGCTCCAGACGCGCTCGAGGATGTACTCGCGGGTCAGCGGACGCCCTTCGTGCGACGCCAGGGCCTCCAGCAGCGTGTACTCGCGCGAGGTGAGGTGCACCTCGCGGCCGGCCACGGTGACCTGCCGCGCGCCGGTGTCGATGGCCACTTCGCCCACCTGGATCACCCGCGTGCGGTGGACCCGATCGCGCCGCACCAGCGCACGCACGCGGGCCAGCAGCTCCCGCAGCTCGAAGGGCTTGGGCAGGTAGTCGTCGGCGCCCAGGTCGAGGCCCTTCACGCGGTCCTCCACGGCGTCGCGGGCGGTGAGCATGAGGATCGGGGTGGTGCGTCGGCCGGATCGAAGGCGCCGGCAGACCTCCCATCCGTTGAGCCCGGGCAGCATCACATCGAGCAGGACCGCGGCGTACTCATGCTCCTGCGCGGCCCGAAGGCCCGCCTCGCCGTCTGCCGCGATGTCCACGTCGTAGCCGCCGGCGGTCAGGCCTCGCCGCACGACCTCCGCGATGTCGGCATCATCTTCTACAATGAGTAGTCTCATGGCGCCTCCCAGGGCCCGGCCCGATACCTGTACGCCGCAATCCTGTCTGTAGGATAGGCCATGGAGATGAAAAGTCGATGAAGGCCGCGCGCGAGGCCCGGCCGGCCGGGTCTTTCATGATTCGTTCATATCCGGCGCGTCTTTATCTACAGCCGCCTGATGGGCGTAGCCGGCCGAACCCTGGGGGAAGCAGCCAGTGAGCGATACGATTGGGGCATTGGAGACGCCGAGTAGCCGGCAGGGCTTCGAGTGGATCGACCTGGAAGTCGTCAAGCCGACCGAGGAGGCCGTCCGACTGACGCCGCCCGAACTGGCCCTGCGGCATCAGGTCCTGCCCGTGGAACTCCGCGACGGCGTTCTCACCGTAGCGATCGGCGCCCCCACCGCACTGGCCGCGGCCGACGAAGTGGGCAAGCTCGTCGGGTACCCGACCCGCGCCGTGCTGGCCGCTCCGTCGTTCATCAGGGCGCTTATCGAAGAGATCTTCATCGAGCGCATCCTGTCCGGCCTGCCCGACAAGGCCGACGACCAGGCCGGCGCCGAGATCGACGACACCACGGACCTCGCCGACCTGCAGAAGATGGCAGGCGAGGCCGCCGTGGTGCAGATGGTGAACCTCATCTTCGCCCAGGCCGTGCGCGACGGGGCCAGCGACATCCATGTGGAGCCCTACGAGCGGCAGGTGAAGGTCCGGTTCCGCGTCGACGGCATGCTCCGCGACGCGCTCCAGCCGCCCCGCCGCATGCACGCCGCCATCGTCTCGCGCATCAAGATCCTCGGCGAGATGAACATCGCCGAGCGGCGGCTCCCGCAGGACGGCCGCATCAAGATCACCATCGCCGGCCGCGCCATCGACGTCCGCGTGAGCATCGTCCCCACCGTCTACGGCGAGCGCGCCGTCATGCGCATCCTGGACAAGACGACCGCCATGCTGGGGCTCGAGGAGCTCGGCATGCGGCAGGACGCGCTGGCCAGGTTCCGCACCATCATCCGCGTGCCCCACGGCGTGATCCTCTCCACCGGCCCCACGGGTTCCGGCAAGTCGACCACGCTCTACGCATCGCTTCAGGAGATCTGGTCCTCCACCACCAACATCCTCACCATCGAGGACCCGGTGGAGTACCAGGTGCCCGGCATCAGCCAGATCCAGGTGCGCCCGCAGATCGGCCTCACCTTCGCCAACGGCCTCCGGAGCATCGTGCGGCAGGACCCCGACGTCATCATGGTGGGCGAAATCCGCGACCATGAGACCGCCGATATCTCCATCCACGCGGCGCTCACCGGCCACCTCGTCTTCAGCACCCTGCACACCAACGACGCCGCGGGAGCCGTGACCCGCCTGCTGGACATGGGCGTGGAGCCCTACCTCGTGGCCTCGTCGCTGGTGGCCACCGTGGCACAGCGGCTGGTGCGGCGCATCTGCGCCAACTGCGCCCAGCCCTACGAGCCGCGCCCAGAGACGCTGGAGGCCATCGGCATCGAGGCCTCCGACCTGCCCGGCGGCACGCTGATGCGCGGCGCCGGCTGCGACCGATGCCAGCAGACGGGCTACAAGGGCCGGCACGCGCTCTTTGAGCTCTTCATCGTCGACGAGCCCATCCGGCGGCTCACGGTGGACCGCGCCAGCTCCAACGATATGCGCGACCACGCGATCCGCCGGCAGGGCATGCGCACCCTCCTGGGCGACGGCCGCCTGGCCGTGCTGGACGGCAAGACGTCGCCGGACGAGGTGCTGAGGGTCTGCCAGAGAGAGGCCCTCTGATGCCCGCCGTCACCTTCAACTACACAGCGCTAGACAGCTCCGGCGCCAAGCGCACCGGCGTGGTGGAGGCGGAGACCCGCGAGGCCGCCATCGCCCGCCTGGCCACCGAGGGCCGGTTCGTCACCGACATCGCCCAGGCGGGCTCAAGCGGCAAGCGCCATTCCGGGCACGACATCCACGGCAAGGTGGCCGCGCAGGACATGGCGGTCTTCACCCGCCGCCTCGCCGACCTGGCGCGGGCGGGACTGCCGCTGGACCGCGTCCTCCATGTGGTGGGTGAGCAGTCCGAGAGCCCCGTGCTGCAGGCCGTCTGCGCGCAGGCGCTGGAAGATGTGCGCGGGGGCCTTCCTGTGAGCCAGGCGCTGGCCAAGCACCCGAGGCTCTTCGCGGAGGTCTACACCCAGACCCTCCGCGCAGGCGAGGCCAGCGGCCAGTTCGGCGAGGTAGCGGCGCGGCTGGCGGACCTGCAGGAGAAGGAGGTCTCCCGGCGCAGCCAGATCGTCAGCGCCCTGGTCTACCCGGCGATCCTCTCGATGACCGCGCTGGCGGTGATCACATTCCTCATGACCTTCGTCATCCCGAAGCTCTCCGGCGTTTTCAAGGACCTGGGCGGCGACCTGCCCGCGCCCACGCGGATTCTGATCGCCGTCGCCGTCTTCATCGTGGAGAACTGGGTGGTGGTGATCAGCTCCATCGTGGCCGTCGTGGTGGGCCTCCGGGTCTGGCTCGGCACCCCGGGCGGCGCCTTCGCCAGGGACAAGGCGCTACTGAACCTGCCCGTGGTCGGCCCCGTCATCACGAAGGCTACGGTCTCGCGTTTCGCCCGCGTGCTGGGCACGCTGGTCTATGGTGGAGTGCCCATCCTGGAGGCCATCGACATAAGCGGCCTGGCGGCGGGCAACCGGCTCTTCGCGGTCAGCGCCAAGCAGGTGGAGTCCGATGTCCGCGAGGGCCGTCCCATCGCCGAGGCCATGGCCGACGCCGGCGCCTTCCCGCCGGTGCTGACGCACATGGTGGCCATCGGTGAAGAGACCGGGGACCTGCCGCTCATGCTGAGCCGCGTCTCCGACAGCCTCGATTTCGAGGTGGACACGGGCATGCGGCGGCTTGTGGCCCTGGTGGAGCCCGTCATCGTGCTCTCCATGGGTGTCTTCGTGGGCTACGTGGTCGTTTCCGTGCTGCTGCCCATCTTCCAGGCGCAGGCGCTGGTGAAGTGAGGAGGAGAGCCATGATCGGGCCTACGCTGAGGCAGCTCCGTGTGGATCGCCAACGGGGAGCCTTTACGCTCATCGAGCTGCTTGTGGTCATCCTGATCCTGGGCATCCTGGCGTCGCTGGTGGTGCCGCGCGTGGTAGGCCGCACCGAGGATGCAAAGATCGCCAAGGCGGCCTCCGATATCGCCACCCTGGGAAGCGTCCTGCAGCAGTACCGCGTGGACAACGACGCGTTCCCGACATCGGACGAGGGGCTAAACGCCCTGCGGGTGCAGCCGGCCGATGCCACCAACTGGCGGGGCCCCTACACCAGCCGGGAGATCCCGCTGGACCCGTGGGGCAACCCCTACGTATACGAGTCGCCGGGAGCGAACGGCGAGGACTTCTCGATCACCTCCTACGGCGCCGACGGCGCGGCGGGCGGCACGGCCGAGAACTCCGACATCACCAGCGAGTAGGCGAGGAGACAGGGGATCGACATGAGGCGCAGTGCGGCAGGGCGGCGAGGCTTTACCATCATCGAGATGAACGCGGTGGTGGCGGTGCTGCTGCTTGCCACCGCGATTGTGGTTCCGAACCTGGTGATGGTCCGCCGGTCCCGTGAGCGTGACGACGTCATGGCCAAACTGGCCCGGGCGCCGATCACGGCGCTGAACACCGCCCAGAACTCCGGCGATCCGGTCCGCATGACCGTGATGGAGGATGCCCTGGTCGTGGAGCAGATGCCCATCGACGGCGAGGCGCAGGAGGTCACCCGGGTCTCGTTCGCCGACTGGTTCACGCTCGATTCACAGCAGCAGGACGGCGGCGAGATCGACCAGGGCGAATGGGAGTGGTGGGCCTATCCGGACGGCAGGGCGGCCGAGGCATCACTCACGTTCGTCGACGGCGCCGATGTCCGAACGCTGACCCTCACCAAGGAGGGGCGCGCCTACTGGCTGCGAGGCGAGCCGGAGGAGCAGGGCGAGACAGAATGGACCGCAGGGGAGATCGAGGTCCGTGAGTAGGCGCAGGGGCTTCACGCTGGTCGAGGTGCTCATGGCGGCCCTGCTGGTGGCCGTGGCGGTCACGGCCGTCATGGGAGGCCTCAGGGCACTGGGCCAGGCCGACGTGAAAGTGGCCCGCAACCAGCTCCTCCAGCGGCTCGTTACCGCCAAGGCCAACGAGGTGCTCGCCTCCACCGACCCGTCGTCGTTCGGTGACGGCGGCGACTTCACCGACGCGGGCTACCCGGACATCACATGGACCATTGACGTGCAGACCAGCGGCGCCACCGACGTGGACGAAGTCACAGTGGCCGCAACGCTCGACGACGACGAGCAGTTCCTCACGTTCCTGCAGTATGTCCGGCCGCTGACGGCGGTGAGCGAATGAACGCCGGAACGCGGGCACGGGCGGGGCTGACGCTGGTCGAGCTGGTGCTGGTGCTCGCCCTCACGGCCGTACTCACGGGCGCCGTCGGCTACGGCTTCGTGGCCGGCCTGGACCAGCAGCGCCGCCACACCGCCCGCCAGGCGGACACCGACCCGGTCGCGTCGTTGGAGCGCGAGATCACCCGGCTCATCGAGGGAGCCAAGCTCACCGAGGACGCTGAGGATACGACCACCTACATGGTCGGCGCCGCCGACGCCACCGGCGATACGGGCACACTGGGCTGCGATACGCTGACCTTCACCACCACGGCAGGGGCGCCGGACTTCGGCCCGCTGCTGAGTGACGATGACTACGAGACGCAGTACACGGTATCGGGCCCGGTCGGCGGCGTCACCGAAGTGCAGCTCGGCGGCCAGCTCCAGGGGCGAACCGAGAGTGTCTCGGGCCTGCTGATCCGCACCCAGCGCCCCTCTGACGGCGACTATACCCAGGGCGGCACGCAGCGGGTCCTCTCCGCCCATGTGGACAGCATCGGCTTCCGCTTCTGGAACGGCGCTTCCTGGGACGACACATGGGACACCGCCACCGAGCGCCGCCTGCCCGGCGCCATCCTGGTGAGCTACGTACTCGCCGATGACGCGACCGAGACCGTGCGCTCGTTCACGGTGGCCGTACCCGCCAGCGACGTGGACGCCAACAACACCGTGACGGGGTCCGTCGAATGAAGCGCGGCAAGGGAGCCTTTGTGCTCGTTGAGGTGCTTGTCCTCGTCGCGTGCCTCGTGGCGCTGATGGCCATGCTGGCCGCCGACCAACGCGAATCCATGCAGGCTGCGCAGAACCGGCTCAGGCTGCAGCGCGCCGACTTTGCCGCCAGGTCGGCCGTCGCGCTGGCCGTCGCCACGCTCGAGGCAGCCGACTCCAACCTCGTCACCCTGGCTGACGACTGGGCGGCCCTGGGCGACCTCGGGAATGCCGAGTACACCGTGGGCAACGCTACTTTCCGGATGGAGATTGTCGACGCCGGAGCCATGGTCGACGTCAACTTCGCCGAGGAGGAGCAACTGAACCTCCTGCCGATCGACGATGAGATGCGCGACTGCCTGCTGGACTGGCGTGAGGGAGACACCCTCGCCCGGGCCGCCGGCGCCAAGGACAGCTACTACAACTCGCTGACCCCGCCGTACAACGCGCGCCGGGGCACCATCCAGACGATCGACGAGTTACTCCTGGTCAAGGGCTGGACCGCGCGCCGCCTCTACACGACGCTCGACGAAGACCTGCGCACCGGCGTCTCCCTCGACGATGACAGCGGCAATCCCATACCGTTGGCCCGGGTCTTCACGACCGATAGCGGCGCCCCGAACACGCGGGCCGACGGCAGCACGCGCAGCAATATTGGCTCAGGCCAGCTGAGCCCCATGTTCTTCATGCAGATGGGCGCCGACCCCATGCTGGCCCAACGGCTGGCTGCGGCGGGGCCCTACTCCAACTTCCAGCAGCTCCTGACAACGCCCGGCGTCAGCACCGACATGGCACAGCAGCTGCTTGATGCGGTCACCTTCACCAATAGCACACGTCTACACGGAAAGATGAACGCCAACACCGCATCGCAAGCCGTGCTCATGACGCTGCCGAACATGACATCCGACATCGCCGCCAACATCGTATCGCGCCAGTCAGCCGGCCTCGCATCGCTGGGTGAACTGGCCACCATTCCAGGACTTGAGGGAAGCCTGCTCGGCGAGGTCGCCGACCGGCTGGTGGTCGGCAGCGACGTCTGGATCATCAGGGCCTATGGGTCCAGCGGCGGCCAGGGGCAGGCGGTGGAGGTGGTCGTTCGGAAAGACAGCGATCGGGTCCGGGTGATCACCTGGCAACGGGTGCCCGGAACCGGAGTGCCGTCGTGGTGGGGCTGGAACCAAGACGCTACATACTCGACAACGGTAGGATCCACATGAAACACGGACATCACGCTCTTCCTGCGGTCGTCTGGTCGCCGGGATCGGTCAGGGCGGTCCATCCCGCCACCGGGCGCCGTCAGGCGGCCGCGAGGCTGGATGAGTTAACCCCGGTCCTGGGACGAGGCCGCAAGGTCGTCATCGGTGTGGAGCGCAGCCACGTGTTCCTGCGGGTGCTGACGCTGCCGCGGGCCGCCCGGGCCGACCTGCGCAAGATGGTGGGCGCCCAGATCGCCACGCACTTCCCCATGGCTCCCGAGGAGATCGTCTTCGACGTGGCGCAGTCGGCGGGCAAGGGCTCCGAGGGCTGCACCACGCTGGTTGCCGCCATGCGCGTCAGCGACCTCCGGGAACTCCTGGCCGCCGTCCGGTCGGCCGGCCTCGTGCCGATGCGGATCGTGCCCGCCTCCTTCGGAGCGGCCGCGCTGGCCGCCGCAGCCGGCCACCACGACGCCGTCGTGGCTGAAGCCACCGATGCCGGCCTGGCCGTGGATGTCATCCGCGACGGCCTGCCCGTGCTTGCGCGCCTGACCGCCCTGGGCGATGACGCCACCGAGGTCCGACGTACCGCAGCGGCCGCCGAGGCCGAGGGCCTCCCGGTGCTATGCGTCGGCGCTGTCGGTATGGCCGGCGGCGAGCAACTCCAGGGGCATACGGTCGACCTGTTGCCCGACGCGCCGCCCTTCGACTTCGTCCTTCCCGAGGATAGGGTGCGCCAGGAGACGCGCGGCTCGGCTATCCTCGCGCGCTCCGCCGCCCTGGCGGCCTGCCTGGCCGTGGTCCTCGGCGTCACCGCGTGGCGCGACCGCGGCACGGCCATGGCCGACGCGGCCCGCGTGACAGGTGCGCTGACCCGCGAGACAGGCAAGCTCCGCTCGGCAGCGCAGTCCGCCACCAACCGGGCCAAGCATGCCGCCGAGGTGCAGGGCACGCTCACGGACGCGTTCGAGCCGGGGCAGCCTGTCAGCGACCTCGTGAACGTCGTGGCGGACAGCCTGCCGCAGGAGGTCTGGATCACCGGCCTCAGTGTGGAGCGCGGCAAGCCCATTCAGGTTCGCGGCACCGCGGGCAATCCCACGCAGGTGGCGGGGATCCTGGACAGCCTGGGCGGCACCCCGCGGGTGGCGGACGCCCGGCTCGTCTCGGCCAACACCAGCCGCATCGGCATGGTGCCGGTGGTGCAGTTCAGCGTATCGGCGGCGGCGGCAGGCAATCCGGCCATGCCGACGCCGCCAAAGAAGGCCGCCAAGCCCATCCGCAAGCCCGGGCAGACGGCCGGCTCGGCCGGAGGTGCGCAATGAAGGACGCCGGCCATGGCCGCATAGTCTCCATCACGATCCTGGTGCTGTCGCTGCTCGTGATCGCCGCCTCCGTGGCTTCGATCACCGTGGCGCCCAAGCCCGATCCGGAGGCCGCACGGAACGCCCACCGCAAGACGCTGGCCAAGCTCATCAGTACACGCGATCAAGCGAAGGTCGACGCCGGTTTGGCCGAGAAGGCCTCCGCCAAGCGCATCTGGCCGGGCGACTCCGACGCCGTCACGTCGGCCCTCATGGCAGGCCTGACCCGTGAGGCCGAGGCCCGAGACCTGAAGATGGCCGGTTTTCGCGCCCAGCGCCTGGTGGACTACCAGGGCATCACGGAGATGCCCTTCTCTGTGCAGGTGGTGGGCAGCTATCCCGAGGTCCGCTCCTTCCTGGCCATGCTGGACAAGCCTGGGACCCGTGTCTTGCTCCGGTCGGCACAACTGGCATCGGCCGACGCCGCCACGGATACGGTGAGCGCCACGCTGGGCGTATCGGCGTTCATCCGGTCGGTCATCGTGCCCGCGCAGGCAGCGAAGGGGGCGAAGCGAAATGGCTAACCGCAAGAGTCCGGTCCTCTACATCGCGCTGGGCGCCGCGGTGATCATAGCGGGTGTCATGTTCACGACCCCGCAGAAGGCGACCCAACGCGGGGCTGTGGCGGCCAACCGGACGCGAAAGGCCGCCGACGGGGCCGCCGGCGCATCCGTCAAGTTCGCTCGGTACGCGGGAACGGGCCGCAACGCCTTCGACCCGCAGGTCGTCTCGGGCCGCACGGCGGCCTATGGTGGCCGCGCCGGGGTCGTGGGCAGCGGCGGCACCTGGCGCCTGACCGGCATCAGCGTGGTCAACGGGGCCCGCATCGCCGTCGTCGAGAACGACGCTACCAAGGAAGCGCTGGAGCTTCGTTCAGGGCAGAAGTGGGACGGCCTACTGGTTCAGTCCATAGATGGTGTTGCGGTTGCCCTGCGAGATCGTAAGAATCATGTGACTAAGCTGAGCTTCCCCGATCCGGCCGAAGCGGTCGGCGGCGACATCAAGAACGAACCCGTCCGGCCCGTCCCGGCCGCAACGGGTGTACAGCCTCTGCGTATCGACCTCTCCGCACTGCGGGGGCGCGGCATGGCTATTGAAAGGAAGGCGAACTGAAATGAGATCGCTCACACTCCTGGCGGGAGCCTCCCTGTTCCTGCTGGCGGTAGCGCCGTCGCCTGCGCAGATGGACCTCTTCGGTGAGGACGAGACGCTCTGGTCGACGCACCGGCTGAACCCCAAGGTGAAGGTGACGCTGGACTTCCGAAATGCCAGCGTCGACGCCGTGCTGCAGGTGCTGAGCCGGGCCAGCGGCATCCCCATCGTCAAGGACCCGTCGCTCACGCAGCCGATCACCCTGCAGAGCCCCAAGCAGCAGACCCTCCGTGACGCCTTCTCCATGCTCAGCGTGGCCCTGGGCCTCCGCGGCTACGAGCTGAAGCGCGACGGCGCCATGATGGTCGTCAAGCAGAAGCAGCAGCGGGGCAGCGGCGGCAGCGGCCGCGGCGGCTCGTCCGGTACGAGCGGCTTCGACATGTCCTCCATGGCGTCGATGTTCGGCTCAAGCCAGCAGACGAGCACCTTGCTCAAGGTCTACAACATCAAGTTCGCCAGCGCCAGCCAGGTGGCCCGCGTCATCAACGACGTCTTCGCCCTTACGGGCAACCAGGGCTTCGGCATGTTCGGCATGCCAGGGATGATGGGCATTCCTGGAATGCCGGGCGGCATACCCGGGATGCCCGGCGGCGCCCCGGGCGGGGCTCCCGGAGCGGCTCCGGCCACGCCGGGCGGCGCACCCCCGGCCACGCCGACGCCCGGTCAGCGCACCGATAGCGGGCGAATCGTCCCGGCCGTGAACCAGGCGCAGGGCGGTGATGCCGGCTCGAACCTCGAGCTGGTGGCACAGCGCGGCGGAGGCATGTTCGGCGGTGGCGGCGGAATGTTCGGCGGCGGAGGAGGCATGTTCGGCGGAGGCATGGGCCAGTTCGGCCGGCGCGGCGGCGGTAGCAGCCAGTCGTCCACGGTGCGGGCCTCATCCGACGACTACAGCAACACGGTCATCGTGAACGCCTCAGCCACTGACCACGAGCAGATCGCCAAGCTGATCCTCGAGATCGACAAGGAGGCCGACAAGGCGCAGGTCTCCAAGGTCTACCCGCTGGAGTACGCCACGGCCTCCGACCTCACCTCGATCGTCATGAACGTGCTCAACGCCAACGCCAGCCGTGGCCGCGGCTACACCGGCCAACAGAACACCGGCGGCGGCGGCATGTTCGGCCAGATGTTCGGCGGCAACCGCATGGGCGGCAGCGCCGCCTCCAGCGGCGTCGGCACGGTGGCTGCCGAGACGCGCACCAACTCGCTCATCGTCACCACGGTGCCGGACAATCAGGAAGTCGTCCAGCAGGTCATCAAGGAGCTGGACAAGCCGATCAAGTTCGAGACCGGCGCCTTTGTGATCAGCCTGAAGAACGCCCGCGCCGACACAGTGGCGTCGCTCATCAACAGCTCGTTCGGCGGAGGCCGCGCGGGCACGACCACCAACCGGACGGGCACCGGTTCGACCCGGACCAACACCGGGGCCACCCGCAGCACCAATAACCGGAACACCGGCGGCCTGCCGGGCCTGAACGCACCTGCCTCGGTCGCCGATGTTGAGCCAACCGAGGTGCTGACGGACGAGGAGATCGTGGATGCGGTCCGCCGCGGCGAGGATCCCCGAGCATTGGCGGCCGCTCGCGCACAGGGCATGGGTGGCTTCGGCGGGATGATATCGCAGATCATGGGCGGCGGCGGCGGCAACCGCTCCTCGCAGACCTCCACGCAGAACGCCGTCAGTTACGACAGCTCCGGTCGCGTGGTCACCTACCAGAACCTCTCCGGCACCGTCTCCGCCATCGCGGACACCAACACGAACAGCGTCATCATCGTCACCTCGCCGCAGAACCGCGAGATCCTGCAGAAGATCCTGGACCAGCTGGACCGTATCCCCGAGCAGGTCATGATCGAGACGCTGATCGTCGAGGCGAGCCTCGACGCCACCAACAAGCTCGGCGTTGAGTGGAACTTCAAGGGCGGCAGCTCGGCCATCACGACGGCCTTCGGTCTGGCGGCGGACACGGCGCAGCCCCAGGGCATGCGCTACACCCTTACGGCCAAGGAGTACTCCGGTTTCCTGGGCGCCATCAAGACCGACAACCGCTTCGAGGTGCTCAGCACGCCGCGCATCTTCACCAGCAACAACTCCGAGGCCGAGATCAACATCAGCCAGAGCCTGCCCTACGTCACCAACCAGCGGGTGGACTCGAACGGCAACTACTCCTACAGCTACTCGTTCATGGATGTAGGCATCGTCCTCACCGTCACGCCGCGCATCACCTCGAACGGCTATGTGACGATGGACGTGACCCAGACCGCCAACGACTTTGTGCGGTACACCGACTTCAACGCCCCGGTTGTCAACCAGCGCGAGGCGCAGACCACCGTGAGCGTTCGCGACGGTGAGACCGTGGTGCTGGGCGGCATCATCAAGGGGAGCCTCTCCTCCACGGTGAACAAGATCCCGATCCTGGGCGACCTCCCGCTGCTGGGCGCCGCCTTCCGGTCCACCAACCAGACGAAGTCGAAGACCGAGCTCCTCGTCTTCCTCAGCCCCAAGGTGGTCAGGGATGAGGCCGACGCCCGCGCTCTGCGGGAGCAGGTGGAAGGGCAGCTGCAGCCCAAGACGCTTGAGAAGGTGCTCAACTCGCGGCTGGGCCAGCCGACCGCGGCGAAGGACGAGCCGGCCAAGCTCGTGCCGCTGAAGGATGGGCCGGCCAAAGATGCACCTGCCGACGCTCCCAAGGATGGCGCCAAGGTCCCTGGTAAGTCGTGATGCCGGCTGAAGCCAACCGGCAGAAAGGACGGACACCTGACATGCGAACCACACGTTGGCTGGCCGCTCTGGCCCTGACAGCCGTCGCAACCGCGGCCTCGGCACAGGGACCAGGGATGGGCCCAGGACCCGGCATGGGCGGCCCTGGGCAGATGGGAAGGATGCCCTTCGTCATGGGCACGGTCGCATCGATCGACCGCGCCACCAGCACCATCATGGTGAACTCGCCCTTCGGCGGCAACGAGACGGCGGTACGCGTCAACGCGCAGACCAAGGTCGCGGGTCAGGTGACCATCCAGGTCTCCGACCTGAAGGTTGACGATCAGGTCCAGATCCAGGGCATGCCCACCGGCCTGACGGCCAGCTCCATCAACGCGGGCCAGATGCCCGACTTCCTGCGCATGAACATAGGCCGCGGCCCCGGTGGCCAGCCGGGCGGCCCCGGGCAGGGCGGTCCGGGCCAGGCCGGCCAGCCCGGTCAGGCGGCGCAGGGCCAGGGCAACCGCGGCCAGCAGCCGCAGCAGCCCGCCATGGCGTTCGGATCGGTGACGGGGAAGGTCTCTTCCACCTCGCCGCTGACCATCGCGGTCAGCAAGGACGTCTCGGTCATCATCAAGCTCGCGCCTGACGCCAAGATCACGAAGATCACCACCGTCACGCTGGCAAGCCTCAAGGTGGGCGATCGCATCATGGCCATGGGCGCCGAGGCCGATGACGGCGTCTTCCTTGCCACCGGTATCGGCGTCAACCTGAGCATGGGAGGCATGGGTGGCGGCCGCGGCGGCATGGGTGGCTTCGGCATGGGCGGCCCGGGCATGATGGGCGGCGGCCCCGGTGGTCCAGGCGGCGGTGGCAACCGGCCTCCGCAGTAGCCGCAGAGCCGCTCCACACAAACCGAGGGGCCGAGCATCGTGTGATGCCCGGCCCCTCGGCACGTCTGGGCGTTGTATGGGCGGCCCCAGACCCTCGGGTACCGGCCACTGTCATTGAATTGTCAGTATTCCGTCAGTGACTTTGTCATTCGGCCTGTGTCACCGTAACCGTACTGTGTCTCGTGCGTGTCGGGCAAGGGGGGATCACATGCGGTTCGATGGACGGATGACGGTGACTCGGCGCCTGATGGTTTGGGCGTGCTTGGTGGTGGCATCGGCAGTCGCCTGGAGTGCGCCGACCGCGCTTGGGCGGGGCGCCATGGCGTTCGAGGCCAATCGGGGCCAGACCGATGCGTCGGTCAGGTTCCTGGCTCGCG
>CAISJD010000130.1 GCA_903885605.1 uncultured Chthonomonas sp.
CGCGAGCCAGGAACCTGACCGACGCATCGGTCTGGCCCCGATTGGCCTCGAACGCCATGGCGCCCCGCCCAAGCGCGGTCGGCGCACTCCAGGCGACTGCCGATGCCACCACCAAGCACGCCCAAACCATCAGGCGCCGAGCCACTGCCATCCGTCCATCGAACCGCATGTGATCCCCCCTTGCCCGCACCGGCGAGCCTTGCATACGGTCACATTGGCACATCTCGACTGACGGATTACTGACTGCTTTCTGACAAACCGCTGACCGGCGTGGCTACGGTCCGGACATCCTGCACAGGGCCACGCGAAGCCGCAACCTGGTGTTCGGGAGGGCCGTGCCCGGGGGCGGAGCCGAGGTGGCAAGCAACGCGAACTCCGGGGTGACCGGCGTGATCACCGACTGCATGGGCTCATCGAAGCGGAGCGACGGGTCGGCAAGCGAGCGGATCTGGATCCTGGCTCGGGACGCGGCCCGCGCCGGGAGCCTGCGCAGGGGGTAGGCACGGCCGGTCGCCCCCGCTGGCTGGAGAAGGGCGACGTTGCCGCTCGGCGCGAAGGGGTCGGCCACAAGACGCACTCCGAGCAGCATGGGGTAAAGCATGACGCCATCGGTCCGCCCATCCCGATCGACCGCCGCGGTCAGCGTTCGGACGCCCTGCCCTGGAGTTTGCGGTGGGCCCGTCGCGGGCAGCTGCGTTAGGACCATGGTCCGCCCATCGGGCATCGCCACGAGGTCCGAGCCGTGCATGGCGTCCTCTGTGAGCGGGCCGCCCAGATATGTGGCATAGTCCGTCCTGCCCAGGTCGGGAGTGAAGCGGCACAGGAACAGGTCACCGAGCTGCATCGACGCGACGTTGCGGTTGCCGCCGCCGCCGAACCTCGGCTGGTAGGCGCCCGGCGTGACGGGAAGGTCGAGGGACAGCGTGCCGCCAAGCACGGTCGGCGAGCCCGCCGCGTCAAGGGCCACACGGGCGGCCATATCGCAGTTCTCTCCGCCGAGGAAGCGGCCCCCGATCAGACGTCCCGCTCCGTCGAGGCGGACGATGAAGCCGTCACAGAACCCACCGAGCCTGCCCCCAAACCGCACCGCCGGGAAGTCGGCCGACCAGGTGTGCCCGACGATGTAGGCGCTACCGTCAGGCGCGACCGCGAGCCCGTCGGAGCGGTCGCCGTCGTCCGTCTCGCCCGAGAGGATGCAGGAGTAGACCACATGGCCACGGATATCGAGCCGGACCGCGTAGACGTCGGCCTGTGTGTTCACGTGGTCCGGCCTACCGGGCAGGGTCACCGGAAAGTCGCCCGACTCCGTGCTGCCTGCGAGCGTGATGGAGCCATCCGGTCCCAGAGCCGTGCTGGGTCCGTAGTCGGAGCCGGAACCCCCGAGGTAGGTTGCGTACTCCAAGCGGCTCCCATCGGGGCCGAGCCGGCAGACGACGGCGTCGCGCAGCCCGGCCAGGCGGGGACCGAACGCGCCGGGCGTCACGGGGAAGTCGACCGACTCGGTCGCCCCGGCGATTGTGGCGAAACAGCCGCCGTCCACCTGCAGGCTCGGGCCCGGAAGCTCCTCGCCCGACCCGCCGACGAACGCCAGCCACATCAGCCGGCCGGCAGCGGTGACGCGCGCGATGAAGTAGTCTTGCGCTCCGGCGGGGCCATACTCGGAAACGCGGGCTGCCCCCGGTACGGCTCGTGAGGACGCCGTGCCGGCAAGCCAGACGGCCCCCGTGAGGTCGAGCTTCATGGCGTACAGTGAAAACTGGCCCGGCGCACCGATCTCGAGGGCCCAGGGCTGGGGATCCGCGGACGGGGTCCGTGCGGCGGCTACGGCCGAGGGGCGGGCGGCAG
>CAISJD010000131.1 GCA_903885605.1 uncultured Chthonomonas sp.
ACCGGCGCAGTACTTCCAGCAGTCGGGCGACAGTCGCTACCTGGCGGCCGCCGTGCGGAACTACGACGAGATGCGCCGCCTCTACGGTCAGGTCCCCGGCGGCATGTACGGCTCCGATGAGAACTGCCGTCCGGGCTACACCGGCCCCCGGCAGGGCACCGAGGCCTGCGCCTTCGTGGAGATGATGTACAGCCACGAGGAACTGCTGCGCATCACCGGCGACCCGCTCTGGGCCGACCGGTGCGAGGAGGTGGCCTTCAACGGTCTTCCTTGCGCCCAGGATGCCGGCTACAAGGCGCTCCACTACCTGACCGCGCCGAACCAAGTCCAGCTCGACCGCGCCAGCAAGGCGCCGGACATCCAGAACGGCGGCGATATGATGAGTTACACGCCCTACGAGGCGTTCCGCTGCTGCCAGCACAACATCGCCTTCGGATGGCCCTACTTCGCCGAGAGGCTCGTCATGGCCACGCGAGACAACGGCCTGGCGGCCTCGCTCTACGCGCCGTGCCATGTGCAGGCGAAGGTCGGCGCCGCCGGATCGGTGACCCTTCGCGTTGAGACCCAATACCCCTTCGGCGATACGATCACCTTCCGGGCGACGGCGGCCTCGGGCGCCTCGTTCGCGCTCTACCTACGCGTCCCCGGCTGGTGCGCCGCGCCGGAGCTGACGGTCAACGGCAAGCGCCTGGCCTCGCCCTCCGCGCCAAGGGGCTGGCTGCGGGTTGCGCGCACATGGAAGGCCGGAGACGCCCTGACGCTGCGCCTGCCCATGGCCGTCAAGGCCACGGTCTGGAAGGGCAACCGCAACACGGTCTCGCTGGACCGCGGCCCCCTCACCTACTCGCTGAAGATCCCCGAGGAGTGGCGCCTCTACTCCACAGGCCGCGCATGGGACGGCTGGGAGGTCTACGCGGCGGGCCCATGGAACTACGGCCTCGTCATCGACCCGGCCAACCCGGCCGCCTCGGTGCGCGTGCAGGGGACCGGCAGGCCGGCCGCGCAGCCCTTCGCGCCGGGCCGGGCCGGGATCGAGCTCATAGCCCGTGCGCGGCGCATCCCTGAGTGGAAGATCCAGCCGAATGGCCTCGTTGCCGAGGTGCAGCCGGGGCCCATCGCGACATCAGAGCCGGAGGAGGAGGTGACGCTGATCCCCATGGGTTGCGCACGGCTCCGGATCACGGCATTCCCGCGGGTGGCGGCCGACGGCAAGGAGTGGGGCGAAGGCGCGGCCCAGGTCTCGTCGTCATACCGCAATGATCCCGATCCCATCAGCGCGCTGAACGACGGGCAGATACCCACAAGCTCGGCGGACGGCTCGGTGCCGCGGTTCACCTGGTGGGACCACCTCGGGACGGCGGAGTGGGTGCAGTACGACTTCCCCAAGGCGCGACGAGTCGAGAAGGTCAACGTCTACTGGTTCGACGACGGCTCAACCGGTGGCCAGTGCCGCGTGCCGGCGTCGGTCCGCATCGTCTGGTGGGACGGCCAGGCCTGGCAGCCCACCGAGGGCCCCGCGCCGAAGCCCACGAAGGACCGGCTCAACACCTATCGCTTCGCGCCGGTGACCACCACACGCGTGCGCATGGAGGTGAAGCTCCAGCCCGGGCTCTCCGGCGGCATCCTGGAGTGGGAGGCGCCGTAGCCGGACCTACCCCAGTTCGAACGTGGTGACGCCGAAGACGCGCGCCAGGTCGATGGGCGGGGCCGCCTTGGAGTAGACGCGCCCCGTCCTGAAGACCTCGGCCATGCCGCGCCTCGACGCGATGGCCATGGCAGCCGCGTTGGGCTCGGGCACGTCCAGATAGAACGTCTCTCCGACATAGGGTGAGGTCAGGGCGTCCAGCAGGCCCTCGCCGACACCGGCATCGTCCGCGAAGAGCGGCCCGACCTTGAGGCCCGAGTAGCAACGCCGGATGACGCCATAGCCGCGGATCGCGCCGCCATCCATGGCGCAAAGGGCCAGCCCCTCCGGCGGAGCGATCCAGAGACGCAGGAACTCGGTGCGCGGCGCCGGGAACATGCCTCGATCGTACGCCGCGAGCAGGTCGAACGGCGCCTCGGCGGCAGGAGTGAACTCGCGTGTGGCCGCGGCCTCGCACCGCCCCTCGAATCGGATCGAATGATGCGCCACACTCAGGCCCAGGTCGGTGTAGGCCTTCAGCCGCTCCAGCACGCCATCGCCGCCCAGATTGCGCTCGCCCACAACCCGCACGACATGCCGCCAGAGCAGCATGCCCGCGGCAGTACGGCGGAAGTCGGGTCGCACGATGAAGAAGCCGCCGAACGCGAAGCTCTCGTCATACGCCACGGCGGAGAAGCAGCCCACAATCTCGCCGTCTGCCTCGGCCACGAAGAAACCGTGCGGGTCGGCGGCCCAGAAGGCGTCAGCGTCATGCAGGCCGGGGTTCCATCCCTCCTGCCGCGCCCACTCGATCGCGCTGGGCAGTTCATGGCGCTGCATGGGGCGAACGGTGATTGGACAGTCGGTGTGAATCATGCTCCCCTCCCGGCGCGGACCTACCGGCCCTTCTCGACCCGGGCGATGCCCGCGCGCTCGTCTTTGCCCAGCGACGCGGCATCGAAGTCCGGCCCGTCGGGTAGCGAAAGCGCCACGCGGCGCAGCGGCTGGGCCTCAATGCGACCGGTGGCCAGCGTGCAGGAGAGGACGTGGCCGGCCACCTTGCGATCGTCGGACAGGAAATGGCAGTGGTACCCCGGCACATTGAGCGTAAAGGCGTAGTCGGGGGTGCGGAAGCCGATGAGGGTGCCTGAAATCGCCGTCGCGCCGTAGACGCTCTGCTTGGCGGCGGCGGCGGCCAGGCCCGGATAGGGCTTCGACTGGGCCGGGACACTGCGCAGGCGGACCTCGGAGAAGACGCCACGCACGCGGAACGCGACGAAGGCGTTGCGCGCCCCCACAAGCCCCTCCATACGCTGCTCCAGCGCCTCAAGCTCCGTGGGCGCCTCGACGGCGGCGCTCACGGTGGGCCGGAAGCGGGTCACGGTGGCGAAGGGCGTGCGCGCCGCATCCGGCACGCGAATCACCGCCTGATCCGAGCGGGCCTGATAGACCACGCCGCCGTAGACGATCAGCTCGCCGTCCAGCGCGTGGAACGTACCCAGCCCGAAGTCGCCCTCACGCCGAAGTTGCCCGACGGACAGGGTGCCGTCATACAGCCCCTGCATCAGGGCGCCGATGGTCGAGTGCTGGAACAGGACGCCCTGCCTGCCCCGCGGCTCGGACGCCGCCGCACAGGCAAGCGTCAGCGTCGCCGCCACGACCAGACAGAGCCGCCGGACCGATCCGACGACCGCCGCACGCCTGCTCGGCTGGAACATCAAGAACACCTCCGTCGCTGCGCTCTATTGCGAAGGCCCGGCCTACGGCACTCCCAGCCGTTTCAGCGCCTCAAGCGCCGACCGGTTGCCGGCGTCGGCCTTCTTCACCTCGCGGTACTGCCCGATGGCCTCCTGCTTCTGGCCGTTCTTCTCGTAGAGGGCGGCCAGCTTGAGCCGGTAGTTGCTCATGACGGGCGTAGGCACACCGGCGATACGGACCACCTCCTCATAGAAGACGATGGCGTCCGGTGTGCGTCCCTGGCGCTCATACTCGGCGGCGACCTGGGCGCGGGTCAGGTAGTCGTCCGGGCTGTCCTTGGCGATGCGCCGCCGCACCTCCAGGGCGTCGGACCCCTTCCCGTTGCGATCGAGGAGGTCCGCGTAGGGCGATAGGAAGCGCTTGCTGATCGCGGGCCGGGCTGCGAGCTTGGCCAGCGACGCCAGCAGGTCATCGATCTTGCTCTGCTTCCGGGACTGCGCCTCAAGACGGGTGAGGGCCACCGCGTTCTCAGGCGCCCTCTCCAGCACTCCGGTGAGGAACTTGAGCCACTCGGCCTGCTTGCCCTGCTTCTCGTAGATGCCCTCGAGCTTCTCATAGGGCTCGCCGCTCTCGGGCGCGATCTGCTGGGCCTGCATGTAGGCCTTCGTCGCCTCGTCGAGCTTCTCCATCTTTAGGTAGACCGCGCCGGCCTTCATCCACGCCCACTGGGCCTGGGGCTGGTCCTTGGTCGCGGCCTCATACTCGGCTAGCGCGTCGGCGAGCTTGCCCTGCCGCTCCAGCGCGGCGCCCAGCGAGGAGCGGAACGCCGCGGCCTTGGGGTTGGCGGCCAGCAGTCGCTTCCACTCGGCGACGGCGTCGTCAGGCTTGCCCTGCGCCTCCAGGAGGCGCGGCACGTTGGTCACGTAAAACGTATCGGTGGGCTGGAGCTTGCCGATCTCACGGTAGAGGGCGATGGCCTCGTCGTACCGCTTCTGCGTCTCGAAGAGGCGCGCCAGGGATGCCTTGTGCCCCACTTCCTTCGGGTTCATATCGATGAGGGAGTGATACTCGCGGGCGGCCTCGTCGTACTTCTTGTCGCGCTCATAGAGGCCGGCGATGGCGGTATAGGATGCCGGGCTCTTGGGATCCGCCGCCTTCAGGGCCTGGTACTGGGCCAGCGCCTCGGCGATCTTGCCCTGGCGCTGGTAGACGGCGGCAAGCTGCCGCCGCGCCTCGCTGTTCTTGGGATCGGCGGTGACCACCTTCAGGTACTGCGCTGCCGCCTCGTCGTTCTTCTGCTCGGCCTCCAGCATTCGCCCCACGGCCAGGAAAGCCCTCGCGTCCTTGGGCGCCATCAGCATGGCCTGGTCGTAGAGCTTGCGGGCTTCGGGCTTCTTCTTCTGGTTCTCGCGCACACGGGCGGCGGAGAGCAGGGCCTCAATCTCCTTGGGCTGCTTCGCCAACCATCCGCTGTAGACATCGAAGGCCTTGTCCGGCTGGCCGGCCTTCTCCAGCAGGTAGCCGAGGCCGGCGTAGGCCTGCTTCAGCGGCGACTGCGCCAGGGCCGACCGGTAGTGGGCCTCGGCCGCATCGGTGAGCTGCTTCTTGCGGGCCGCATCCTGCACGGCGTCGGCGGCGCGGGTCTCGGCGATGGCGGCGTCGGTGAGCAGCTTGGGGTTCTTGGGGTCCAGTCGGGCGGCCACGGCGAAGTGGTCTGCCGCCTGGCCGTAGTTGCCCAGGTCGTAGTAGAGCCGCGCCACGTTGAACCGCGCCTGCTTGTAGTCCGGGGCCAACTGGACGGCCTTGACGTAGCTGGAAATCGCCTGCTGGCGGAGGGCCCTCTGGGCGACCGGGTCGGTGAGCTTGTCAGCCTTCATCTGCTGCGCGAGCCCGAGGCTGAAGTAGGGCCCCGGCGCGCTGGGAGCCATGGCCGAACCCTTCTGGTAGCCTGCGATGGCGTCGTCATAGCGGCCCTGCGAGAAGCGCGCCCCCGCCACACCGAGATGTGCGGCGACCATAGTCGGCTCCAACTCCGCGGCCCGGGTAAACGAGGCCACGGCCTGATCGTACTTTTTCTGCGACGCCAGGACGTAGCCGAGGTTGTGGTGGCTCTGGGCGTTTTTCGGAGCCAGCCGGACGGCGGCGCGGAAGCCCGACTCCGCCTCAGCCAAGCGTCCTTGGGCGGCCTGCGTGGCGGCGAGCATGAAGTGCGCCTGCGCGCTCTTGGGATCCAGCGCCACCGCCCGGGCCGCCTGCGTCTGCGCCGCGGGCATTCGGCCCTGCTCCATGTAGATGGAGGCCAGCTGCGCGGGCGGCAGGGGGCTCTTGGGATCGATCGACGCTGCCTTGAGGAGAGCCTTCTCCGCTCCTGCCAGGTCGCGCTTGCCGCGAAGCAGCAGGGCCAGGTTGATCTGCGCCGGGTAGGCCGCAGGCGCCAGGGCCACCAGTTCGCGGTAGAGGCCGACGGCCTGGTCTACCTTCCCGGCGCGCTGGGCGGCAAGGGCCTGCTCGAAGAGCTTGGAGGCCCTGGCCGCGAAGGGAGGCGGGGCTTCGCCCTTGGGACGCACGGCGCCGGCGCCCAGCGCAGGCGGCTTCACCGGCGGCGCGGCGGGAGGGGGCGTCTGGGCGATGAGCGGGCTGACGAACGCCGAGGCCATGGACAGGCCGAGGGCGAGGCTGGTTCTGTTACGGGGCATACGGGGCAACTCCGACCGTGGTTGGGTTCTTACAGATACGGGATTCTAGCAGACGAGCGCGCCGGGTCCGATTCCGATCCACCGCGAGAACCCGCAGGCCCGGGTCGTCGTCAGGTATATAGCCATCCGATGGGTCTGTTCCCGTCGGGTGTGGCTCGCTGTGGAGGTGATCCCAATGACGTGCAGCCGCTGTTCGGCCGAGTTGCCGGACGGGTCGGTCTTCTGCCACAAGTGCGGCGCGGCCGCTGGAGCGGGCGTTGCCGCCGGCGCCGCTTCCGCCGCCGGGGCTCGCCCCTGGTGGCCCTACGCCGCCGGAGCCGCGGCGGCGCTGCTCCTCGCGCTGGGCGGCTACTGGGTCCTGACGCATCGCGGAAGCCGCGTGGTGCAGGCCAACGGCGTCACCCCGGGACCGTCGAGGCTCACCGAAGCCGGCGGACGCGCTCCGGCGCCCGCCAAGATCGCCGAGGCCACGGGCCAGGCCAAGGCGCCGGAGCCGGAGCCCACCGAGATCATCGAGTACCTGAAGTTCCTGAAGGACGTGGAGAGGCAGCGGGTGCTCCTGATCAAGCAGCAACTGGGCGACGTCCTGAAACAGAGCGGCGACCTCAGCTACGCCGGCGCGTCGGCCGACTGGACCACCAACGAGCCGGAGCAGCGCCACAAGGAGGTCTACGGCAAGTTCCAGCAATCGCTGGCACAGTGGACAGGCCAGTGGCAACAGCTGAGCCAGGTGTTCATGCAGCGCCGACCGCCGCAGGCGTGTACGGAGTTGGCAAACGCCTACTACGATATGCTGGGCAAGACCAGCGGAGCCATGGCCCAGGTGGGCAACAGCTTCGCCCAGGCCATGGGCGGCGATCCGAAGGCGGCGCTCGACAACCTGACCCAGATGCAGGGCTCGGGGCTGGGATCGGCGTCCAAGGATGTGGCCGACTCCTGCACCGCCGCAGATGACGCGCTGGCCGCTGTTTGCGACAAGTTCCGCCTGCGGAAGGACTTCGACATCCGAGACGAGGCCGGAGGCGGTAGTCTATTAGGGCGTTAGGCGCGCCGCGAGACGTGATTTTGCACCCGGCCGCCCATTCGGCTTGACAGGGGAGGCCTGCCCGGCGCTATACTGTCAGGCTAACCTGAGGAAGGGCAAGGAGGTCACCGGACAGTGTCGTTAGTTCACGAGAGGAAGTCGTCGATCATCGAGGACTACAAAACGCACGAGTCCGACACCGGCTCGCCGGATGTTCAGATCGCGCTGCTGACCGCGCAGATCAATACGTTGAACGAGCATCTGAAGGTCCACAAGAAGGATCATCACTCCCGCCGCGGACTGATGATGATGGTGGGCCGGCGGCGTCGACTGTTGAACTACCTGAGCGTCAAGGACATCGAGCGTTATCGCGCGTTGGTGAATCGCCTCGGCATCCGAAGCAAGATTTAGGCACTATCTTACGAGTGCTCGGCCGGATCACCTGACGCTCGGGAGGGCATTGCCCCGCCCGAGCGTTTGGTGCTACCCGGACCGGGCACTCACTGCGTTGCGCGGGAGAATAGAGATTTGGTAACCACAGTTGAAGGCATGCTAGGCGGCAAGCCACTGTTGCTCCAGACGGGCAAAGTGGCGCGCCAGGCAGGCGGGAGCTGCTGGCTGCAGATCGGTGACACCGTTCTGCTGGCCACAGCTACCATGGCGGCGCAGGCGCGCGAGGGGATGGACTTCTTCCCCCTCACCTGCGACTACGAAGAGCGGAAGTACTCGGTCGGCAAGATCCCCGGCGGCTTCATCAAGCGCGGCGGGCGCCCCTCCGAGAAGGCGATCCTCACCTCGAGGCTGATCGATCGCCCCCTGCGCCCCCTGTTCCCCTACGGGATGCGCAACGACGTGCAGGTCATCGTGACCCCCATGTCGGTCGACCATGAGTACCTGCCGGACGTGCTGGCCGTAACGGCCGCCTCGGTGGCGCTGATGCTCTCCGACATCCCCTGGGACGGCCCCGTGGCCTGCGTGCGCGTCGGGCGGTTGGACGGCGAGTTCATCATCAACCCGTCGCTGGAGCAGGTCAACGCGTGCGACATGGACCTCATCGTCGCCGGCACCGATGACACGGTGAACATGCTGGAGTGCGGCTCCTCCGAAGTGCCCGAGGAGGTGGTCTTCGAGGCCATCAAGTTCGGCCACGCCGTGATCAAGGAGCTCTGCGAGCTTCAGCGCAAGATGGCCGCCGAGTGCGGCAAGGCCAAGCGCGAAGTCAAGCTGGCCGTCGTGCCCGAGGAGCTTCTGCAGCTGGTGCGGACCAAGACCGGTACGGAGCTTCGCGGCGCCATCCAGAACCCGGACAAGGCCGCCCGCGAGAGTGGCCTCTCCGAACTGAAGGCCGAGATCGTCGCCCGCCTGTCCGCCGAGCTCGAAGGCCCGCAGCCCCAGTTGGGCGAGGCCGTCGAGAAGGTCGTCAAGGAGCAAATCCGCGCCCTCATCATCGAGGAGCAGAAGCGCCCCGACGGCCGCGGCCCCGAGGATATCCGCCTGATCACCTCGGAAGTCGGCCTCCTGCCCCGTACCCACGGCTCGGGCCTCTTCACCCGGGGACAGACGCAGGTCCTCACCAGCTGCACCCTCGGCGCGACCGATGCCGTCCAGATGGTCGACGGCATCGAGGGCGACTTCGAGAAGCGGTACATGCACTACTACAACTTCCCGCCCTTCTCCGTCGGTGAGACCCGCCCCATGCGCGGGCCCGGCCGCCGCGAGATCGGCCACGGCGCCCTGGCGGAGCGAGCCCTCTTCTCCGTCATCCCGGACCGCGGCAAGTTCCCCTACACGCTTCAGCTC
>CAISJD010000132.1 GCA_903885605.1 uncultured Chthonomonas sp.
GAAGACGGCAACGGCCGCGCGGCGCGGTGTCTCGGTCTGGCGTCGGCGCTACCCCGTCAAGAGGGCCACTTCTCTAACACAAGAAAGTGGCCCCCTTGAGCCTCAGGGGCTGTGCGACCGCAGGCAGGAAGCGGGCGGGGGGAAGGCGAACCTAGCCGGAGCACTGACGCCGTCGGAGGCCACTATGCACGCTACCCTACGCCTTGCCGCCCTGGCGGCTCTCTCGCTTTGCGCCGCGCGCCTGCCCGCGCAGACTTCGGAGGTTCCCATGCTCAAGCCTGAGGAGTTCGTCATCCTGCCCTGGAGTTGGGCCAAGGGCAGCGTGGAGTACATGAAGGAGATCCGGGCCTGCGGCATGAACCTGGCCGGGCTCGTGGATGTGAAGGACCTCGACGCCGTGAGGGCCGCCGGGCTGAAGTGCCTGGTCTTCGACCCGTCGATCCATGCCGGCGACGCCGAGTGCGCCCTCTCCGCCGAGGAGATCGGCAAGCGCGTGGACGCCGTGGCCGCCAGGATCAGGGGACGGTCCGAGGTCTTCGGCGTCTACCTGCGCGACGAGCCCAGCTCGGCGGTCTACCCCGGCCTCGCGAAGTGGAGCGCCGCCGTGAAGAAGGCGCTGCCGGGGCTCATCCCCTACATCAACCTCTTCCCGAACTACGCCTCGCCCGCCCAGATGGGCGTGCCGACCTACGACGAGTACCTGGCGAAGTTCATCGAGGCCACGAAGGCGCCCTTCCTCAGCTACGACCACTACGCGCTGATGGACGACGGCACGCTGCGCGACGGCTACTTCCAGAACCTCGAGGCCGCCCGCAAGGCCTCGCTGGCGGCGGGCATCCCGTTCTGGAACATCGTGCTGGCCAACTCGCACTTCCACTACGCCGAGCCCTCCCTGGGCGGCCTGCAGTTCCAGGCCTACACCACGCTGGCCTACGGCGCCCGAGGCCTCTCCTACTTCACCTACACCGCGCCCGAGGTGGGCAACTACCGGCTGGCGCCCATCGACCAGTTCGGCAACAAGACCGCCACCTGGGACCTGCTGCAGAACGTGAACAACCAGATCCACCGCGTGGGGCCCACCTACGTCAAGCTCAAGAGCGTCAACGTCTTCCACCACCCCAACGTGCCCAAGGGATGCGCCGGCATCGCCACGTCGAAGCATGTGGCCGAGCTGACCGGCGGCGACTTCGTGGTGGGCGAGTTCGAGGACGCGCAGGGCGCGCCGACCATCCTCGTGGTGAACAAGGATCTCCATCGCAGCACCGCCTTCTCGGTGAAGTTCAAGCAGGCGGGCGGCATCACCCAGGTGAACTGCTTCACCGGCTCGCACAACGCCTGGGGCGGCGAGAACAACTGGCTGGCGCCGGGGCAGGGCATGCTGCTCTACGTGAAGAAGCCGTAGGGCGAAGGGGAGACCGCTATGTGGATGATCGCAGCCGCGCTGGCGGCCTGCGCCGCACCGGGTCCGGCAGACACGGGCGCCGAGGCCCGAGCCGCCGAGCCGTGGTCCTACCCCATCGTCCGCAAGGGCGAACTGGTGCGCTACGGCAAGCCCTACCGCGCCGTGGGGGTGAACTACTTCGACTGCTTCTACAAGACCCTGACCACGGCCGGCGATACGGGCTACGAGCAGGGCTTCGCCGAGTTGGCCAAGCGCGGCATCCCCTTCGCGCGCTTCAACTGCGGCGGCTTCTGGCCCGTGGACTGGAAGCTCTACCGCGAGAAGCCCGCCGAGTACTTCGCCCTGATGGACCGCGTGGTCCGCTCCGCCGAGAAGCATCGCGTGGGGCTCATCCCCTCGATCTGCTGGTACATGGCCACCTTCCCCGACCTGGTCGGTGAGCCCATGGACGCCTGGGGCAACCCGTCGAGCAAGACCATCGCCTTCATGCGGAAGTACACGGGCGAGGTGGTCACGCGCTACGCCGGGTCGCCGGCGATCTGGGGCTGGGAGCTGGGCAACGAGTACAGCCTCGCGGCCGACCTGCCCAACGCCTCCGAGCATCGGCCGCCGATCTGGGCCAACCTGGGCACCGCCGCGAGCCGGTCCAAGCGCGACGACCTGACGCATGAGATGATCCGCACCGCCTGCCGCGAGTTCGCGCTGGAGGTCCGCCGCCACGACAAGCGGCGCATGGTCATCTCCGGCAACAGCATCCCACGCCCCACAGCATGGCACCAGATGAAGGAGCTGAGCTGGACCGCCGACACGCCGGAGCAGTACCGCGAGATGCTCGTCGGCGACAACCCGGACCCCATCGACACCCTCTGCATCCACGCCTACGAGCCCGGCGACTTCGACCGGCTCGCCTCCTCGATGCAGGCCTCCCGCGCGTCGCGCAAGCTGCTCTACGTGGGCGAGTTCGGCATCAAGGGCGTGACGCCGGAGGTGCTGGCCACCTTCCGATCGCAGCTGGAGCGCGTCCTGGCGTCGGGCTCCGCCCTGGCCTCGGCCTGGAACTTCACGCCCGCGGGCGACAGCGAGTACAACTTCGGCGTCGGCGGTCCCCGCGGCGCCATGCTTGAGGAGCTGGCCCAGGCCAACCGCCGCCTGGCGCCGTGAACCGGAGAAGCGCATGCCTGTAGTCGTCGAGAACCCCTGCGTACCCGCCCTGCCCGCGCACATCGACGGCGGACGCGGCTCCACTCCCCGCACCGCCCGGCTGGCCGCCGACGTGATCGACCACTGCTACGGTCCCTTCGTCGAGCTGCAGGCGCAGGGCGCCCGGTGCCCCGCCGCGCCGGAGCACGAGCCGCTGATCCTGCGTCAGGCGCGCGGCTTCGCCTTCGTCCACCCGCGCCAGACGCCGATCATCCGCGAGGGTGAGCTCATCGTCGGCGCCCGTGTCCGCGCCCAGGAGGGGCCTCCCGGCGGGTGCTGGTACCCCGAGGGCTACACCTGGTACATCGAGCACTTCGCCCGCAATGTGCCGCCGGATCGGCCCGACCTGGCCGAGGCGGCCGGGCGTGGGCTCATCTCTCCGCAGGGCTCCTTCAACCATAAAGCCGTGGACTACGCGGGCTTCCTCCGCACCGGCTCGGCCGCGCTGGCCGCCCGCGCCCGGAGCATGGCCGAGGAGCGCGAGGGCGACGAGCGCGCCTTCTGCGAGGCCTTCGCCCTGGGCCACGAGGCGATGATGGAGCACGCCGACACCTACGCCGCGGCGTGCGAACGGTTGGCGGACTCGGGCACGGAGGCCCTCGCCGACCCGGCCCGAGCCGCCGAGCTCCGCGAGGTCGCGCGGATCTGCCGCAAGGTCCCCGCCGCGCCCGCCGAGACGTTCCACGAGGCGATCCAGAGCTTCTGGTTCGCCTACCTCGTGGCCGGCGACGCCACGGGCCGCATCGATGTCTACCTGAACGACTTCTACCAGGCCGACCTGGCGGCGGGCCGCATCACCGAGGCGCGGGCGCAGGAGCTGATCGAGTGCCTGCTTATCAAGCTCCACGGCGACATCGTCGAGGGCGTGGTGAACGTCAGCTCCATCCAGACCATGACCCTGGGAGGCCTGCTGCCCGACGGGACCGACGGCTGCAACGACCTGACGCGGCTCTTCCTGCGGGCCATCCGCGCCGTGCGGCTCCTGCGGCCCACGGTCTACCTCCGATGCACGCCCGACACGCCCGACGCCCTGCTTACCGAGGCCATGGAGATGCTGGGAGAGGGGCTGACGGAGCCGAGCTTCTACGGCGACAAGCCCATCGTCGAGGGCCTCGTGCGCATCGGCGTGCCCCTGGAGCACGCCCGCGACTACGCCCTCAGCGGCTGTACCGAGGTCGTCTCGCCCGGACGCGGCAACTGGGGAGCTCCCAACGGCTGGATCAACCTGGCCCTCCTCACCGACGAGGCCATCCGCCATGCCGCGGCTGCGGGAGCCGCCGGGCCCGAGGCGCTCTGGAGCGCGGTGACCGGGCACGTGGAGCGCGTGGCCGACCTCTGCCGCGACGCCAACGCGTGGGTCGACGACCAGGTAAACGACACCCGCTACGCCGCCACGCTGCTCATGCCCTGCTGCCTCGACCGCTGCATGGACGTGGCCCACGGCGGCGCGGAGACCTACTACGGCCACTGGGAGGCCATCGGCCTGCCCAACGCCGCCGACATGCTCACCAACGCCCTGCGACTTGCAGCCGACGCGCCCGCCTCGCTGCCCGACGCCCTGGGCAGGCTGGACGCCGGGGACGCCGCCCTCACCGCACGGCTGCGGCGCGGCCCGCGCTACGGCACGGGAGACGACGAGGTCGACCAGGTGGCGGCGCGCCTCATCGACCTCATGGCCGACGCGCTGGAGCGCCGATCCACACCCCTGCGCACCAGGCTGGTGCTGGGGCACCTGGCCGGCGGCGAGAACATGCACATCGGCTACGGAGCCGCCATGGGCGCCACGCTGGACGGCCGCAAGCAGGGCCAGACGCTGGCCGACTCGCTGGCCGGCTCGCAGGGATGCACCCAGGCCGGCCCCACCGCCGCCATCCGCTCGCTCTGCGCGCTGGACCACTCCAAGATGATCGCCGGCAATGTCTCCACGCTCCGCCTGCCCGCCTCCGACCTGGCCGACCCGGAGGGCCGCGACAAGGTGAAGGCCCTCGTCCGCGCCTTCGTCGCCATGGGCGGCAGCCAGCTGCAGATCAACTCCGTCGATGCCGCCACGCTCCGCGCCGCCCAGGAGCGGCCCGAGGAGCACCGGGGCCTGCTGGTCCGGGTGGCGGGCTACAGCGCCGACTTCACCAGCATCGGCAAGGCCCTGCAAGACGAGATCATCGCCCGCACGGAGGGGATCGCCGAGGAGGGAGCGCGATGAAGCCGCTGCATTTCGCCGTTTCCGCCGCGCTCTGCGCTGCTGCGCTCACGTGCGGCGTGCCGCCGATGGCCCAGACCGCCTCGATCCGCGTGGAGGGTGCGGCGCCGGGCATTAAGCTGAACCCGCGCATGTACGGCATCTTCGCCGAAGAGATCAACCACGGCGTCGACGGCGGCCTCTACGCCGAAATGGTGGCCAACCGCGCCTTCGAGGAGAGCCGCCCGCCGGAGGGCTTCACGCTCCGCGACGGCCGCTGGAAGGACGCCGGCGGACACGACGCGGGCTACGGCTTCGCCGAGGGCGAGGTCCCGAACTGGTCGCTGGTGCGCCAGGGCCAGGCTGAGGGATCCATGCGCCTGCTCCGCTCCGGCGGCCTGAACGCCAAGACGCCCACCTGCCTCGAGGTCTCCGCCCGGACGACCTCGGGCGGCCGCGTGGGCGTGGCCAACTCGGGATGGTGGGGCATGGGCGTCAGGCCCGGCGCGCTGTACGACCTCAAGCTCTACCTGCGCGGCGCCGGTTCGCCGGGGCTCTCCGTGCGCCTTGAGGATGCTTCGGGCCGAGCCTGCTCCACCGCCGCCACGCTGGCGGGCGGCGGGGCCGCATGGTCGGTTCGGAAGGCCGCGCTCAAGGGCCTGCGCGCCGAGGCCGTCGCCCGGCTCGTCATCACGCTCGCGAAGCCCGGCACGGTGACGCTGGACTTCGTGTCGCTCTTCCCCCGCAACACCTGGAAGGGGCGGCCCAACGGCCTCCGGCCCGACATCGCGCAGATGATCGCCGACCTCAAGCCCGGCTTCGTCCGCTTCCCCGGCGGCTGCGTGGTCGAGGGCGGCACGGTGGAGACGGCCTACAACTGGAAGCTCACGGTGGGTCCGCCGGAGCAGCGCCAGGAGCAGTGGGGCGCCTGGGGCTACCGGCGCACGCATGGTCTGGGGCTCTACGAGTACTTCCAGTTCTGCGAGGACCTGCGGGCAGCGCCGCTCTGGGTCGGCTTCGTGGGCCAGAGCTGCATCTTCCGGCAGATGGAGAACGTGCCCATGGACCAGATGGGCTGGGTGCGCGACGGCTTCCTGGACATCATGCAGTACGCCAACGGACCCGCCGCCGGCAAGTGGGGCGCGCTCCGGGCCGCGGCGGGCCACGCCAAGCCCTTCGGACTGGGCATGATGGAGATCGGCAACGAGAACGCCGGCAAGGAGTACGAAGAGCGCTACCGCCTCGTCCACGACGCCGTGAAAAAGGCCGATCCCAAGATGGTCTGCCTGGCGGATACCTCCTTCTACGCCATGCCGCCGAGCCTGTTCGACATGAACGACGAGCACTACTACAACTCGCCGCAGTGGTTCATGGGCCAGTTCAACCACTACGACAGCCGCGACCGCAAGCGCCCGCCGGCCTACCTGGGCGAGGTGGCGGTGACCTCCGGCGAGGGCGGCGACCTGAAGGGCAACCTGCTGGCGGCCCTGGGCGAGGGCGTCTTCCTGCTGGGCTGCGAGCGCAACGGCGACGTGGTGCGGCAGGTGAGCTACGCGCCGCTGCTGGCCCATGTCGAAGGCCGGAGCGGCTGGCACGGGATGATCTACCACGACAGCACCCGCGTCTTCGGCACCGCCTCCTACCACCTCTGGAAGATGCTCGGGACCAACGTGCCGACCGCCTCGCTCCCCACGCGGGTGGCCTACGCGCCCGGCGACGAGAAGCCCATCAGCGGGCGCATCGGCCTGGGCACATGGGACACCTCGGCCGAGTTCGCCGACATCCGCGTGGAGCGCGGCGGCGCGGCCCTGCCGCTGCCCGCGCCCGGCGCAGGCTGGCGCACCGAGGGCGGCCAGTGGACCGGAGCGGACGGCGTCTACCGCCAGGCCGTCGTGGGCACAGGCTTCGCCTACGCCGGCGACGAGGGGTGGAGCGACACGACGCTCTCCCTGCGCGCCCGCAAGCTGGGCGGCGCCGAGGGCTTCCTCATCGCCTTCGGCCATGCGGGAGCCGACCAGTACTGGTGGAATATCGGCGGCTGGGACAACAAGGAGCACGGGATCGAGTTCAACCGGACGCCCGTCGGCCGGCGCGTGCCGGGCAGCATCGAGACCGGGCGCTGGTACGACATCCGGATCGAGCTGGCCGGCCGGCGCATCCGCTGCTACCTGGACGGCAAGCTGATCCACGATGAGACGGCGCCGAGCCTCAGCCGCTTCTTCGCGGAGGCGGGGCGCGACAGCGTCCGCGGCGAGGTGGTGGTGAAGGCGATCAACACCGGGGACCGGCCCCTCCGCGCCGACATCGACCTGCGGGGCGTCGCGCCCGTGGGCTCCACGGCGCGGGTCGAGACGCTCACATCGGGCAACCTCACGGACAACAACTCGTTCGAAGCGCCGCTCAAGGTCTCGCCGCGCGTGTCCACCGTGCCGGTCTCCGGGCCCAGGTTCGCCTATACGTTCGCGCCGCGCTCGCTCACCCTGTTGCGGGTGAAGGTGCGGCAAGCTCCCATGCCGTTCTAGTACACTATGCTGCGGCGTCGCTCCGGCCCTCCGGTGCGGCGCCAAAGCCCTGCTTGGGAGTGTAAGCGTCCATGAAACCGATCCGCCTGCGCCCGGCCCTCTTGGGCCTGGCCGCACTGCTTTGCCTGGCCGCCGCCGGGCCGTCCAACGCCGAAGCCCCGCTGGCGCGCAGCCTGCGCGGCCGGCCCTACAAGATCGCCTACGAGTGCTACGTCGACGGCAACTGGGAGATCTTCACCTCCAACGCCGACGGCTCGCGGGCGCGTAACCTCACCCGCACGCCGGACGTGCACGAGCACTACCCGCAGATCTCGCCCGACGGCCGCAACCTCGCCTACTGCGTGGACACCGGCGAGGGGCGCGAGGCCGTCCGCAGCCTCTGGGTCCGCTCCATGCCCTCGGGCACGCCGCGCAAGATCGCCGACCACGCCCGCGAGCCCTTCTGGAGCCCCGACGGCCGCACCCTCGGCTACCTTCCGCAGGAGTACCCGAAGTTCGACGTCATCGACTTCTACACGAAGGGGATGATGTTCTACGATATGCGGTCCGGCAAGACCCGGCCGCACCCGAACTCCGCCAAGATCCACCACCTCTACAATCCGGGCATGTCGCCCAACGGGAAGTGGATCGTGGCCACCGTCCATGGCGGCACCATGGGCTTCGGCCACGCCATTCTGCTCATCGAGGCCGACGGCGCGCGCATCATCAACCTGAACATCCCCGGCTGCCGCCCGACGCTCAGCCGCGACGGCAAGCAGATCACCTGGGGCGCCTCGGACAACGAGGTGGCCGTGGCTCCGCTGGATACCGACGCCGAGACGCCCGCCGTGGGCGTCTGGACGCTGCACATCAAGGACGAGAAGAACAAGATCTACCACAGCGACTTCTCGCCCGACGGCCGCTACGTGGCCCTCAGCCGCGGCCCGGACAGCGAGGGCGACGCGACCAAGAAGGTCTCGTTCCAGGCGGCCGCCGAGGTCTGCGGCGTCTACGCCAAGGGATGGGACATCTACGCCGTCTCGGCCAAGCGGAAGGGCATCCTGAACCTGGAGACGGCCGGCCCCGAGGACTTCGCCAAGCTCACCACCAACGGCGACAGCAACAAGGAGGCGGCGTGGTACCGCATACGATGAGCCTGGCCAACCGCCGCGCGGCCCTGGCCGCCGTCCTGACGCTTGCCCTGCCCGGCTTCGGCTGCGGCAAGGGCGCCGCCCCCGGCTCGGGCACGGCCTCCGCTCCGCCCCTGGTGAAGAGCAAGTCCGGCGTGGAGATGGTCTCGCTGCCCGGCGGCAAGTTCATGATGGGCGCCGACCAGGGCAACGCCGACGAGGCCCCGGCGCACGAGGTGACGGTGAGCGCGTTCCTCATGGACCGCACACCGGTGACCCACGAGATGCTCGCCAAGGCCCAGTTGCCCGATCCCAGCCACTGGCAGGACGACCCCTCGGGCCCGGTGGAGCAGGTGCGCTGGCGCGACGCCAAGGCCTACTGCAACGAGCGCTCGCGGCTGGAGGGCTTGACCCCCTGCTACGACGAGAAGACGCCCAACTGGGATTGCGACTTCGCCGCCGACGGCTACCGCCTCCCCACCGAGGCCGAATGGGAATACGCCGCCCGCGCCGGCAGCGACAAGCCCTATGACTTCGGCTCCAACGACCAGCTGGGCCAGTATGCCTGGTTCGCCGACAACTCGGACAAGAAGACCCACCCCGTGGGGCGCAAGAAGGCCAACGCCTGGGGCCTCCACGACATGTACGGCAACGTGTCGGTCTGGTGCGAGGATGTCTACGATCCGGCCTACTACAAGTCGTCTCCGGCCAAGGACCCGACCGGGCCCGCGGCCACGGAGAAGGACCCCAAGCGCGTCCTGCGCGGCGGCAACTGGAAGGCCGGGGCCGGCATGTGCCGCGCCTCGTTCCGGCAGGGCGAGCGCACCGGCGACACCGACGCCTGCTTCGCCACCGACTTCGTAGGCCTGCGCTGCGTTCGGCGGCCCGGCTCCAGCGGCCCGGCGCAGGCCAAGCCGAAGGGGTGACCGCCGGGGAACGCCGCACTCGGGGGAGGGGCCGGTAGCGCATGCTCTTCCATACCCTCCCCTTCCTGCTCTACATGGCCGTGGTGGCGCCGGGCTTCTACGCCCTGCGCCGCACGCCCTTCTGGCTTCCGTGGCTTCTGGCGGCGTCCTACTTCTTCTACGGCTGGTGGAACCCCTGGTACCTGCTGCTGGTGGTCTACTCCACCGGCCTCGACTTCCTGCTCGTGCTGCTCATGGACCACTGCCCCGCCCGGGGCGAGCCGTGCACGCCCCGGCGCGACCGCACGCTCCGCTGGGCGCTGGCCGCCTTCGGGGGCTCCGCTGCGGCGCTGGCCGTGGTGGCCGTCGCCGGTCCCGCGGCGCTGCGGCCAACGCTCATCGCCTTCACCGTGCTGGTGGGGCTCATGGCCGTCGGAGCGACGCTGGCCGACCGGCGCATGTGGCTCTTCATCAGCCTCTTCAATAACCTCTTCCTGCTGCTCTTCTTCAAGTACGCCCGGTTCGTGGCGGAGAACCTGAACGCCGCGCTGGCCGCCCTGGGCTCGCCCGTCATGATGCCCGACCCGGCCTCGCTCACCCCGCCCGGCTGGGAGTACCTGCTGCCGGTGGGCATCTCCTTCTTCACGTTCCAGTCGATGAGCTACACCATCGACTTCTACCTCGGCCGCGTGGAGCGTGAGCGGAGCCTGCTGCGCTTCGCCACCTTCGTCTGCTTCTTCCCGCAGCTCATGGCGGGGCCCATCGAGCGCGCCCGCCACATGCTGCCGCAGTTCCGCCAGGCCCAGCCCTTCCGGCCGGCGAACCTGACCGACGGCCTGTCGCTCTTCCTGGTCGGGCTCTTCAAGAAGCTGGCGCTGGCCAACTACCTGTCGCTCTACGTCGAGCGCGTCTACGCCGACCCGGCCTCGTTCCCGTCGCAGGACCTGTTGCTGGCCACCTTCGCCTTCGCGTGGCAGATCTTCTTCGACTTCAGCGGCTACACCGACATGGCGCGGGGCGTGGCCAAGATCATCGGATTCGACCTGGCCCTCAACTTCCGCAACCCCTACACGGCCACGGGGCTGGGCGACTTCTGGCAGAGGTGGCACATCAGCCTCTCCAGCTGGTTCCGCGACTACGTCTACATCCCGCTGGGCGGGAGCCGCGGAGGCAAGGCGGCCACCTACCGCAACCTCTTCATCACCTTCCTGGTCTCGGGGATCTGGCACGGGGCCAACTGGACCTTCGCCATCTGGGGCGTCATGCACGCCCTGGGCGTCATCGCCACCCGCGAGCTGGAGCGCTCGCCCTTCTACCTGCATCGGGTGCCCAGGCTGGTCAAGCAGGCGGGCGTCTTCGCCTATGTCTGCGTGGCGTGGGTCTTCTTCCGCGCCGCCGACGTGCCGCAGGCGCTGCTCATCCTCCGGCGCATGTTCGCCGGGCCGATGACGCTCTCCGCGGCGCCGGGGCTCATGCTGGCCCTCATCGGGTGCGTCTGGCTCTATCAGTTCCTCTACGAGTCACGCCTGCGGCCCCTCCTCACGGCGGCGCCCCTGCGCGTGGGCCTGGCCGCCGGCATGCTCGTCTACCTGGCGCTCTGCTCCTCCGGGGGCGGCGCGTTCATCTACTTCCAGTTCTGATATGAGCGAAGCAGCGACCCCCGACCCCCGCTCCGCCGCCTCCGAGCCGCCCTTCGGCGTCAATGAGATGCGCCTCACCGGCCGCCACTGGCTGGTCGTCGCCGCGATGGTCCTCGCCTTCGTCGCCCTGGCCCCGCTCCTCTGGGCGCGGTTGGAGCGGTTCGAACCCGGCCCCGAGTACCGCGTGCCCTACACCCTCAGCGCCGACTACTGGCTCTACCAGCGCCGCCTGGCAGCAGTGCCCGCCGACGCGATCCCGGTGGTGGGCGACTCGGTGGTCTGGGGCGAGTACGTCCGTGCCGACGGCTCCCTGAGCCGTTTCCTCAGCCGCGAGGCCGGCCTCCCGGGCCGGTTCGCCAACTGCGGCATCGACGGCGTCTTCCCGCTGGCCATCGAGGGGCTCCTCAGCCACTACGGCGGCGCGTTGCGGTCGCGCAAGGCGCTGCTCCAGTGCAACATGCTCTGGATGAGCAGCCCCCGCTCCGACCTGAGCTCCGACAAGGAGGAGACCTTCAACCACACCTCGCTGGTGCCGCAGCGGTTCGGCGCCGTGCCCTGCTACCGGGCCGATGCCGCCGCCCGCCTGGGCGCCGCGGTGGCCCGGAGCGTGGGCTTCTTTGGCTGGGTGAACCACCTGAACAGCCGCTACTTCGAGCAGACCTCGCTGCCGCGTTGGACCCTCCAGGAGGACGGCGACCTGCCCGCGCACCCCAACGCCTGGCGCCTGCCGGGTCCGCCCCTGAGCCTCTACGAGCCGGCGTCGGACCCCCAGCGCGGCCCCGGCTCACGGCGCCACAGGCCCTGGAGCGCGGGCGGCCGGTCGCCGCAGAGCTTCGAGTGGGTGGGTCTGGACGCCTCGCTGCAGTGGGCCGCCTTCCGCCGGACGGTGGCGCTGCTGCGGGAGCGCGGGTGCGACGCCATGGTGGTCGTGGGCCCCTTCAACGAGCCTATGGTCGCGCCGGAGCAACGGCCCCGGTTCCGGGCCATGCGCGACGGCATCGCCGATTGGCTCCAGCGGAGCGGCGTGGCGCACGTGGTCCCCGAGACGCTCCCCAGCGCCCTCTACGCCGACGCCAGCCACCCGCTGACCGAGGGCTACGCCGAGCTGGCCCGGCGGCTCTGGCAAGACGAGGAGTTCCGGACATGGGCCGTGAGATGACGACGCCCGGCGCCGGCGGCGAAGGGGGCCGGTGGCGCTTCTGGATCGACCGGGGCGGCACCTTCACCGACATCGTGGGACGGGCGCCCGACGGCTCGCTGCACACCGCCAAGACGCTCAGCGCCATGCCCGACGGCCGCGACGCCGCTGCCGCGGGCATGGCCGACCTGCTGGGTGTGGCGCGCGACGAGCCGCTGCCGCTGGACCGGATCGCCGAGGTCCGCATGGGCACCACCGTGGCCACCAACGCCCTGCTCGAGCGCAAGGGCGAGCCCACGGCGCTGCTCATCACCCGAGGCATGGCCGACGCACTCCGCATCGGCTACCAGAACCGGCCCCGCCTCTTCGACCTGGCCATACGCCTGCCTGAGCCCCTCGCCGCCGACGTGCTGGAGGTGGACGAACGCGTCGGCCCCGACGGATCGGTGCTCACGCCGCTGGACGAGCGGGCCTGCGCCGAAGGTCTGGAGCGGCTGGCCCGGGCGGGGATCCGTTCGGCGGCCGTCGTGCTCATGCACAGCTACCTGCGGCCCGACCACGAGCGCCGGGTGGGCGAACTGGCGCGGGCGGCGGGCTTCACGCAGGTCTCCATGAGCCACGAGGTGAGCCCCCTCATGCGCATCGTCGGGCGCGGCGACACCACCGTCGTCGATGCCTACCTCTCGCCCGTCCTCCGGACGTATGTGGACCAGGTCTCCCGGAGGCTGGGCTCGGCTCGGCTCTTCTTCATGCAGTCCAACGGCGGCCTGGCCGCTCCGCAGGGGTTCCGGGGCAAGGACGCCATCCTCTCCGGCCCGGCGGGCGGCGTCATCGGCGGGATCGCAGCGGCGCGGGCGGCGGGACTGAAGCAGGTGATCGGCTTCGACATGGGCGGCACCTCCACCGATGTCTGGCACTGGTCCGGCGAGGTGGAGCGGACGCAGGACGCCGAAGTGGCCGGCGTCCGCGTGCGCGCACCCATGATGCTCATCCACACCGTGGCCGCAGGGGGAGGGTCGATCCTCCGGTTCGACGGCCTCCGGTGCCGCGTGGGACCGGACTCGGCGGGCGCCGATCCCGGACCGGCCTGCTACGGCCGGGGCGGGCCGCTCACGGTGACCGATGCCAACCTGATCACCGGCCGCCTGCTCCCCGAGCGGTTCCCGCAGGTCTTCGGCGAGGAGGGCCGCTCGCCGCTGGATGTCGAGGCCGCGCGGACGCGCTTCGCCTCACTGGCCGAGGAGATCGGCCGGGCCACAGGCGCCGGCGTGACGCCGGAGGAGGCCGCCGAGGGCTTCCTGCGCGTGGCCGTGGAGAACATGGCCAACGCCATCAAGAAGATCAGCGTGCAGCGCGGGCATGACGTGAGCCGCCACGCCCTCGTCTGCTTCGGCGGCGCCGCGGGCCAGCACGCCTGCCGCGTGGCCGACGCCCTGGGCATGCGCACCGTGCTCATCCACCCGCTGGCGGGGATGCTCTCGGCCTACGGCATGGGCGCGGCCCGCCCGGCCGTGGTGCGGCAGCGGACGGTCGGTGTCCTCCTCGGCCCGCGCAACGCCGCGCGCATCGAGGCGGCGCTGGACGAGCTTGCCGAGGCCTGCGGCGCGGACCTCGCGGCCCAGGGGCTGGAGCCCGGCGCCGAGACGGCCCAGCGCCGCGTGATGGTCCGCTACGAGGGCTCGGACACCGCCATGGCGGTTCCCCACGGCACGATCTCGTCCATGGCGGCTCGCTTCCTGGTGGCGCACCGGACGCGCTTCGGCTTCGTCATGCTCGGCAAGCCCATGGTCGCCGAGACCGCCGAGGTGGAGATGGAGGCCCGCGGCGAGGGCGCCGAGGCCGGCGTCGCGGACCGGCCGATCACGCCGATCGAGGCCGGATGCGGACCCGGCGAAGGGGCGGGCGGCCGCGTCGTGACGCACCGGGGCGCGCTTCGCCCGGGCCGCGCGCTGGCCGGTCCTGCCGTCATCGCCGAGACTGGCGCCACCACCGTGGTCGAACCGGGTTGGAGCGCCCGCATCCGGCCCGACGGCGCGCTGATCCTGCGGCGTGCCGGAGGGCCTGACGCCGCCTCGCGTCGCCGCGACCACTCGAAGCCCGACCCGGTGCTGCTGGAGGTCTACGGCAGCCTCTTCATGTCCATCGCCGAGCAGATGGGCGCCGCGCTGGCCAACACCGCGCATTCGGTCAACATCAAGGAGCGGCTCGACTTCTCCTGCGCCCTGTTCGACGGCGGCGGCGGGCTGGTGGCCAACGCGCCGCACATCCCCGTGCATCTGGGCAGCATGGGCGACAGCGTCCGGGCGATCATCGCGGCACGCGGCGCCTCCGTGCGGCCCGGCGACGCCTTCGCCCTGAACGATCCCTACCGGGGCGGCACACACCTGCCCGACATCACCGTGGTGACGCCCGTCTTCCTGCCCGGCGAGGCCGCGCCCCTCTTCTGGGCCGCCTCCCGAGGGCACCATGCCGACGTGGGCGGCATCTCGCCCGGCTCCATGCCCTCCTGCAGCCGCACCGTACACGAGGAGGGGGTGCTGCTGACCGACTTCCACCTGGTCAGCGAGGGCGCCATGCGCGAGGGGGAGCTGCGCGCACTCCTCTCCGCCGGCCCGACCCCGTGCCGCAACGTCGACCAGAACGTCGCCGACCTCCAGGCGCAACTGGCCGCCAACGAACTGGGCGCCCGCGAGCTGCACCGGCTGCTCCGCGAGCAGGGCCGCGAGACCGTGACCGCCTACATGGCCCACGTCCAGACCGCCGCCGAGGCCAGCGTCCGGCGCGCGCTGGCGAGGCTGGAGGGCGGCTCGGCCACGGTGCGGGCCGACAACGGGGCGCGCGTCTCCGTCTGGGTGACGGTCGACCGGGATGCGGGCGAGGCCGTCATCGACTTCGCGGGCAGCTCTGCGCAGCGGGACGACAACTTCAACGCGCCCACGGCGGTCTGCCGCGCGGCGGTCCTCTACGTTCTTCGCTGCCTCGCAGGCGAGGAGATCCCGCTGAACGAGGGGTGCCTGAAGCCCGTGCGGCTGCTGATCCCCGAAGGCAGCCTCCTGAGCCCGGCCTACCCCGCCGCCGTGGCCGCCGGCAATGTGGAGACGAGCCAGATGGTGGTGGACGCGCTGCTGGCCGCGTTCGGCGCTCAGGCGGGCAGCCAGGGCACCATGAACAACCTCACCTTCGGCAGCGGCGGCGTCCAGTACTACGAGACCCTCTGCGGCGGCTCGGGAGCCGGGCCTGCGTTCGACGGCGTGGGACCGGTCCACACGCACATGACCAACTCGCGCCTGACCGATCCCGAGGTGCTGGAGCAGCGTTGCCCGGTGCTGCTGGAGGCCTTCGCGGCCCGGCGCGGCAGCGGCGGATGCGGTCGCCGTCGTGGCGGCGAGGGCCTGGAGCGGCGGATACGCTTCCTCCGCGAGGCCGATGTGTCGCTGCTGGCCAACCGGCACATCGTGCCTCCGGCGGGGCTTGCGGGCGGCGGGGACGGCGCACCGGGCCGGGCCACTATTCGCCGCGCCTCCGGCGAGAGGGAGGCGCTGCCCTCCCGGGCCTCGGCCACGCTGCATCCCGGCGACGTGCTGGAGATCCTTACCCCCGGCGGCGCGGGCTACGGTCGGCCCGACCCGGCAGGAGATGCGCCGGTCCGCAGCGAATAGCGGCCTCGTGCCGCCGGACACCAAGGAGGAGCAGAGATGACCCGTCGCCAGCGACTGATGGCTACCCTGGAGGGGAAGCCCGTGGACCGGCCCGCCGTCTGCTTCTACGAGATCAACGGGCTCGATCAGGACCCCGACGACCCGAACCCGTTCAACGTCTTCAACGACCCCTCGTGGCGTCCGCTGATCGAGCTGGCGCGCGACCGCAGCGACCGGATCGTCATGCGCGGCGTGGCGTACAAGTCCGTGACGCCCGACCCGCTGGCGAGTACCGCCCGCTCCGAGACCGCCATGGTTGGCAACAGCGAGGTCACCACGCGGACCTTCCAGTCCGGCGGCCGCACACTTACCACGCGGACCCGGCGCGACCCCGAGATCAACACGATCTGGACCGTGGAGCACCTGCTGAAGGACACCGACGACCTGCGCGCCTTCCTGGAGACGCCCGCCGCGCCGGCCGACGGCGTGGTCGATCCTGCGCCCGTCACGCAGACCGAGGCCGTCATCGGCGAGACCGGCATCGTGATGATCGACACGCCCGACCCGCTCTGCCTGGCGGCGGGCCTTTTCGACATGTCCGACTACCTGATCATCGCCCTGACCGAGCGCGCCCTCTTCCGCCGCCTGCTGGAGCACTACGCCGAGCCGCTCCTGGCGCGCACAGAGGCCATCGCCAAGGCGGCGCCCGGCCGGCTCTGGCGCATCTACGGGCCCGAGTTCGCCTCGCCGCCCTACCTGCCGCCCGCGCTCTTCGACGAGTACGTCTGCACCTACGTGCGGCCCATGATCGCGTCGATCCAGCGCTACGGAGGCTTCGCACGCGTCCACTCGCACGGCCGCCTCGCCGGCATCCTGGACCTCATCGCGGGCATGGGCCCCGCGGGGCTCGACCCCATCGAGCCGCCTCCGCAAGGCGACATCGAGCTGGCCGAGGTGCGCCGCCGGATCGGGGCCGACACGGTGCTCTTCGGTAACATCGAGGCCTCCGACCTGGAGAACCTCCCCACCGACGAGTTCGCCCTCAAGGTCCGCCGCGCGGTGGATGAGGGCCAGGCCGGCTCAGGCCGCGGCTTCGTGCTGATGCCCTCCAGCTGCCCGGCAGGCCGCCTCATCACGCCGCAGACGCTGCGGAACTACGAGACCATGGTGGAGATGGCCGAGGCCGGCTGACACGGGGACGTCCACAACCCGACAACCCCGTCAACAACGTCAAGGGCCTGACGTCGGTGACGGGGTTGACATCACCCCCCACACCCCCTCACGCCGTCATGCCTGTCGCATAGGAGCAGCAGGCCCAGCGCCACGTAACAGGCGGGGACCAGCAGGAAGGCCGGGCCCAGGTTGCCCTGCTTGCCGGCCAGCACTCCCATGAGCCAGGTGAAGAAGCCGCAGCCGGGGATGCCCGCGCAGGCCAGCAGGATGTAGACCAGCGTGGCGTCGGCGCCGGGAAGGCGGTCGACCCCGTGGCTCTGGAGGCTGGGCCAGAAGGGCGCCGTGGCGATGCCCGCCAGGAAGAGCAGCGCGAAGAAGACCGGCAGGCTTCCCGCTGCCGGGAACACGGCCGTCACCACCGCGCCCCCCGCCGCCGAGCCCAGGATGAGGGCGCGGAGCTGGTTCTGCTTCACCAGGTAGCCCCAGCCCGTGCGGCCCAGGACCATGCCCCCGGCGAAGAAGGCCGTGCCTAGCCCTCCGGCCCAGGCCGAGGCCGAGAAGTGGAGCTGGATGTGGCTGGCAGACCAGAAGGTGAGGCAGAACTCGCCGCCTCCGGCCATGAACATGGCGCCGTAGAAGAGCCAGAAGCGCCGCCTGCGGAGGATCGCCAGCGCCGAGGCCCAGACCACGCGGGGCTGCAGCGGCTCCGGCGCTTCGGGGTAGCTTCGGGCGGCCCGGCCGGGCGCGAGGAGCATGGCGGCCGGCAGCAGGCCCAGCAGCGCCACTCCCGCCACGAGGAGGCGCCACGAGACACCCGCCGCCAGCAGCGCGCCCGACACGAGCACCGTGGCCAGCACTCCCACCGACCAGAACGCGTGGCTGAAGTTGATGTACCGCCCGGGCTCCTCGGGGTGGAGACGCTGCACAAAGGGGGTGCTCAGACCCTCCACCACGCCCTCGCCCGCGCCGGAGAGGGCCAGCGCAACGACCACCACACCGTACGCGGGAGCGAAGGCGCAGAGGCCCACGCCGGAGGCCATGAGAAGCACGGCAATGCCCAGCGGCAGCCGATTGCCCCAGCGCCCGGCCATGAAGCCGCAGACCAGCATCGTCGCCACCAGCGGCACGGTCCGCACCAGGTGCAGCGCCCCGCCGGCGGCCATGCCTCCGCTCCGCAGGCCGAAGCCCAGGTCTTGCGCCAGGTTCACCAGCGAGACCGGCACGATGACCGAACCTGCCGAGTAGGCGATGAAGATGAGGAACGATGCGTAGTCGTGGTAGCCGAAGCGGAGGGGGCGGGTAGCGCTCATGGCATACAGGGTACCCGGGCAAGGCGGCGCGCCACGGCGGCAACAGCGACTCGCGGCCCGGCGCCCTCAGGCCGACCGGGGTGGCTTCACATCCAGGCCTGAACGGGAAAGGCCCGGGGCGGTTGCCCCGGGCCCTCCGCAGCGCCTATGCTGTTGCCTGGCAACGGCTACGGCACGATCACGATCTTCGCATAGACGTTGTTCACTCGGGAGGAGGCTGTCACCAGCACCTGGGTCCTCTTGGCCACCGCGCTGGTTGTGATGTCGAACCCGGCGGTCGTTGCGCCGGCCGGCACGAAGATGCTGGCCGGGAGCTTCAGCGAGGCGTCGTTGGACTTCAGCGCCATCGTCACGCCGCCTTCCGGGGCCGGAGCCTCCAGCGTGATGCTCGCCGCGGAGCCTGCACCGCCCTTAAGGGTCGTCGTCACTACGTCCACCGAGTTGACGCGGAGCGGACGAACCGTCAGCGTGGTGGTGCGGCGCGACCCGTTGGCGACGGCGGTGATCATGCTGGGCGTGTTGATGTCGACATGGTAGGTGAGGATCGGGAAGTCGACCGTCTGCGCGCCCTGCGGCACGATGACGGTGGCCGGCACCGCGGCGACACTCGGAACGGCGCTCGTGAGAGTGATCAGGACCGGTCCGGCCTTGGCCACGGCCTGCAGCGTGATCGTGCCGACGGCGCCCTTGCCTTCGGGCAGGTAGTTGATGGAGACGTTGGCATGGTCGATCTGGATGTTACCGACGCCCACCGGGCTCACGGTCAGGGCGCCGCTTGTCTTCGTGCTACCTGCCGCGGCGGTGACCGTAGCAACGGTGGCAGAGGCTACAGGCTTCGTCGTCACCGGGAAGGTCTGGCTGGTCGCACCGGCGGGAATGACCACCGTTGACGGCACGCCGGCGGAGCCGGACACCGTGCTGAGAGTGACCAGCGTGTCGGTTGGGACGGCATCCTTGAGGCGCACCGTGCCGACGGCGGAGATGCCGCCCAGTACGGTGCTGGGGCTAACGGAAACCTGTGCAACGGAGGCCGCGACGTCGCTGGAGTCGTACTTCCAGGCGCCGATCAGCTGGGCGGCAGTGAAGGCGCCGGCCCCGCCGGTGAACCCGACGTATGCGCTGGAGCCTCCAACGGTCCTGGCCACATCGACGGTGTAGCTGCGGGTCGAGGACTTGCTCGTCGCCAGGTCGGTCACCTTCACCTTGAGCTTCGTCGCCTCATACTCAATGACGGCCTCGCAAACATTGCCCAGGGTGAAGTCGATGCCGTCGGAGGCCAGGCTGAAGCCGCTGTCCGCCGAGGCGCCGTTCACCAGCAGGCCGGAGAGGCTGAGTGCCTTGGCGCCGGCTACGTTGTCCACGGCGAAGCAGACAGCGACGCTCTTGGCGATGCTCTGCTTGCCGCCGCCGCCGTTGTCCGGACCGTAGCCCAGGCCGGAGCCCGGTCCGCCCAGCGCGTTGGGGCTGTCGCCCTGCACGCAGAACGTGATGCCGTAGGCCAGGTTATGTGTGGCCGTGGTGCTCATCCGGAAGCGGAACACGGTGGCGAACTTGCCGATGCTGACCGGCTTCACGGAAAACGCCGAGGAGCGAAGGTGCGGGAGCGCGTTGCGGCGAAGGTCCGGGTCCTCGGTGAGGACCAGGGCTCCGCCCTGCACCGGCTGCCACGAGTAGCTGCTGGGGCTGGCCTGGGTGATGGTGAGGCCGGTCTGGCCGGAGAAGCCGCTGCTGTAGTCGATCTTGTCGGCGATCGCAGCGCCTGCCAGGCCCGAAACGGCGGCGAAGATGCCGGCCGCCCGGCGGATGCTATCTGTGATGGTCTTGGTGTTCATGGCGATCCTCAGATCTCGTAAACGGCGCTCGGTTGCGCACTGCGCGATGGACACATGATGCCGCCCTTCCATTAGGCTTTCATTAGCGGCGCCAAGAAGCGCCGAAGGGGCCCGGCGGCGGATGCCGTCGGACCCCTTCGGTAGCGGCTGGGAGCCGGCTCTACGGCTCGACAGTGACCTTGGCGTAGACGTTGTTGACGCGGGAGGAGGCGGCCACCGTCACCAGCGTCTTGGCGCTCACGCTTCCCGCGGTCACTGGGAAGGTGGCCGTGGTGGAGCCGGCCGGGAAGACGACCGTGGCGGGAACCTGGACCGCGGCGTAGTTGGAGCTCAGGTTCATCGTGATGCCGCCCGCGGGGGCCGGGGCCTCCAGCGAGAGGGTGCCCGTACCCGACCAGCCCGACTTCGCGGTGGCCACACCGCCCAGCGTCACGACGTTGACCCGCAGTGGGCGGACAGTGAGCGTGGTTGTGCGCCGCGTGCCGTTGGCGGTGGCGGTGATCAGGCAGGGCGTGTTCACATCCACATGGCTGGTGCCGATCGGGAACTGCGCAGTCGTCTCGCCCCTGGGGATGGTCACGCTGCTCGGCACCGAGGCGACGCCGGGGACTGCGCTGACCAGGTTCACCGTGATATCGCCGGGTGCGGCGGGAGCCTGCAGCGTGATGCTTCCGGTGGCGCCCTGGCCCTCCGGCAGGTAGTTGACGGAGACGGTGACCACATTGATGCCCACGGGAGCCACGGTAACCGGCGCCCGGCTGGTCGTGGAGCCGCGGGAGGCGACGATGGAGCCGGTGACGTTGGTGGCGACGACCGCGGTGCTGACCGCGAAGCTCGCGCTGGTGGCTCCGGCGGGAACGGTGACGGTGGCAGGCGCCGCGGCTGCGCTGTTCAGGCTGGTCAGGGTGTAGACGGTGGCCTGCGGCATCGCCTCAAGCAGGGTGATCGTACCGGTGGTTGTCTGCCCGCCGGGCACGGCAACGGGGTTCACGGTGAAGCTCGTCACCGTGGGGACCAGCGGGATGGACTGGTAGCGCCAGGCGGAGACTACCTGCAGGGCGGTGTGGGCGCCGGTGCCGCCGGTGAAGCCGACGTAGGCGGTGGGGCCGCCGACGACCGTGGGGATGTCGATGGTGTAGGTCTGGGTGTTCGTGACGCTGGTTACGAGGTCGGTCAGCTGGACGGTGAGGGTCGGGTTGGTGTAGGTCATGTCGGCGCGGAAGGTGTGGCCGCTGAGGAGGTTGATGCCGAGCGGGGCCAGGTCCTTGCCGCCCACGGGCACCGCGCCGTTGACGTAGATGCCGGTGCAGCTGCGGGAGGGGTCGATGCCGTTGCGCCAGACATCGAACTTGACTGCGACGCTGCGGCCAATGCTGGGGCCGGTACCGACCGAGGGGTCGGGACCGTAGCCCAGCCCGCCGCCGGGTCCGCCCAGCGCGTTGGGGCCGGCGTTCTGGAACGTGAAGGTGAAGCCGTCGGCCAGGGTGGCCATGGCGGTGGAGGTCATGTGGAAGGTGAACGCGTTGGTGAACTTCTGGACGTTGACCGGAGTGGATGCGAAGTTGGCCGAGCGCTCCATCGGCGACCCGCCGCCCGGGGCGCGCTGCTCGTCGGTGATCACCAGTACGCCGTTCTGCACCGGCTGCCACTGGATGTTGCCGTTGGAGCCGTGCGTGGTGGTGATGGAAGCGGCATTCGGGAAGCCGTTGCTGTAATCGATCAGATCGGCGTTGGATGCGCCTGCCAGGCACGCCGCGGCAAACACGATGCCGACGGTCCGGTGCAGGCTATTTGCGAGGGTCTTGATGTTCATGGCAGTCCCCTAACTCTGGGCGCGGCGCTCGGTTGCACACTGCGCGATGGACACATGATAAGGCCTGTCCATTAGGCGTCCATTACCATGGCTACAAAACGCCGCCGGGGCCCATGGGATGATCTCCCAGGGGCCCCGGCGGGTCCAGCTTCGGCGTTCAGACCTGCGGATTACGGCTCTACTGTGACCTTGGCGTAGACGTTGTTGACCCGGGACGAGGCGGCCACGGTCACCAGCGTCTTGGCGCTTACTGCGCCGGCATTCACGGGGAAGCCGGCCATGGTGGCGCCGGCCGGGAAGAAGACCGTGGCCGGGACCTCGACCGTCGCGTAGTTGGAGCTCAATGCCATCGTCACGCCGCCTGCCGGGGCCGGGGCCTCCAGCGAGAGCGCGCCCGTGCCCGACCAGCCCGACTTCGCCGTGGCCGCGCCGAGGACCACGCTGCTCACTCGCAACGGACGGACGGTAAGCGTCGTGGTGCGGCGCGAGCCGTTGGCGGATGCGGTGACCAGGCAGGGCGTGTTCGCGGCGACGCCGAACGTGTCTACCCGGAACTGCGCCGTCTTCGCGCCCTGCGGGATCGTCACGCTGACAGGGACCGACGCCACGCCGGGGACCGCGCTGCCGAGGTTCACCGTGATGGCTCCGGGAGCGGCCGGCAGCTGCAGGTTGATCGTGCCGACCGTGGTTGCTCCCTCCGGAACGAAGTCCGCTGCGACCGAGATCACGTCCACCCCGATGGGCGCCACCGTCAGGGTGGCCCGTGCCATGGCCTTGTCGCGGGCGATGGAGATGGAACCCAATGTCGCGGAGGTCACGGCCCGGGTCGTGATCGAGAAGCTCGCCGAGAGGCTGCCCGCCGGGATAACGACCGTGGCCGGAGTTGTGGCTGCCGCGTTGGAGTTGGTGATCTGGAAGACGGTGTCGGTCGCCATGGCCTCCTGCAGCGTGACCTGGCCGGTAGAGGGAGCCCCGCCGCAGGCCGGGTTGGGCGAGACCGCGAACGAGCGCACCGCGGGAGCCAGGGCACCGCTCTGGTAGACCCACGAGGTGATGGCTTGGCGCGAGACCCAACCGCCCGTGGCGGCTGTGAAGCCGACGTAGGCCGTTGTGCCGCCAACCACCGCGGGGATGTTCACGGTGTAGTTCTGAAGGTCGGTGGCCGACGTGGTGAGGTCGGTGAGCTTCACGGTCAGCGTTGAGAGGGAGTAGCTGATGTCGGCACGGAACGGATGGCCGCTGCGCAGGTCGATGCCCGATGCGAACAGGTCCGTGCCTCCGACGGGCGAGGCTCCGTTCACCACAATGCCGGTGCTTCCGGCAGAGGTGTCGCCATCGTTCTTGAAGGTGTCGAACTTGACCGCGACGCTGCGTCCGATGCTCGGAGTCGCTCCGCCGCCCGGCGCAGCGCCGTAGCCCATGCCGCCGCCATGTCCGCCCAACGCGTTGGGCCCGGCGTTCTGGATCGTGAAGGTGATGCCGTCGGCCATTTCGCGGTTATCGGCGGTGATCTGGAACCCGAACGATGTCACGAACCGCTGAACGGTCACGGGCGTTGCGTAGAATGCCGATGAGCGCTCCTCGGGGCCGGCGCTGTTGGGGCCGCGCTGCGTGTCGGTGAGGATCAGCGCGCCCTTCTGCACGGGCTCCCAGACGAGGGAGTAGCGGGAAGCCTGGGTGACGCTCAGGCCCGCGGCGCTTGCGAAGCCCTTGCTGTAGTCGATCGAATCGGCGGACGCGGCGCCCGAGAGGGCCGCGGTAAGGAGAACAAAGCCGGCAATCCGGCAGAGGTCCGATCTGTAGGTTCGTCGGGTGATCATGGCCGTCTGGCTCCTGTCACGCTCGGTAGTCGTCCGGCCGATGCCGGTCGCCCTCGCGCCACCATGGTTATCCTGAGCCACGGCCATTAGCGGGTCATTACGCCGAGCGCCTATCGGGGCACCGGCGTCCGGTCCACGATCTCGGCGATGACGCCCTGCGCGTCGGCGCCGGCGTACCTGGCCTTCGTATCCAGCATGATCCGGTGGGCCAGGACCGGCCCGGCGAGGTCGCGGATATCCTCGGGCAACGCGTAGGTGCGGCTGCTGAGCAGCGCCGCCGCCTGCGCCGTGCGGTAGAGCGCCAACGAGCCTCGGGGTGAGACGCTGAGGGCCAGGCGCGGGTCGGACCGTGTGGCGTCGACAATATGCAGGATGTACTCCGCCACGGACCGGTCGACGCGGACGCGCTTGACGGCTTCCTGCAGCGCGCGCACATCGGCGCAGGTAGCCACGGCCGCCAGGCCCTCGTAGGGATGCGTGTCGTTCTGGCTGTAGAGGATGTCGATCTCGTCGGCCGGGGCCGGGTAGCCCAGCGCCAGCCGCATGGTGAAGCGGTCCAGCTGCGCCTCGGGCAGCGGGTAGGTGCCGTGGAACTCGATGGGGTTCTGCGTGGCGATGACGAAGAAAGGCTCGGGCAGCGTGCGCCGACGGCCGTCGATGGTGATCTGGTTCTCGCTCATCACCTCGAGCAGGGCGGACTGGGTGCGCGGCGAGGTCCGGTTGATCTCGTCGCCCAGCAGCACGTTGGCGAAGACCGGCCCTTCGTGGAACTCGAAGGCGGCCTCCTTCGCGTTGTAGTAGCTACTGCCGGTGATGTCGGCAGGCAGCAGGTCGGGCGTGAACTGGATGCGCCGAAACTCGCCATCGATGGAACGCGCCAGCGACTTGGCCAGGGTCGTCTTGCCTGTGCCGGGCACGTCCTCCAGAAGCACATGCCCGCCGGCGGCCAGCGCGACCAACAGCCGGCGGACGGTGCCGGCCTTGCCGCGAATGACCGTCGCCAGGTTCTCCTCGATCCGCCGGGCCGTGCCCAGGGTCTCCATCATGCGTCTCCTTGGTACTCCAGTTGGTCCAGCATCGCCTCGAGGTCGGCCAGGCCGCCCGGGGTCTCTCCGCCGAACCGCTGCTCGTTGTAGAGGCTCACGAACCGCGCCGCCGCCTCGCCTGTCCGGCCCCGAGGGCTCTCCCGCAGGTGCGCCAGCCAGGGCACGGCGTCAGGGCATTCGGCGACTTCCGGTGCACACGCCTCGCGGAACCGCCGGGCGATGGCCCGCAGGCGCGGCGAGGGCTCGCTGTATGCACGACCCATCGTCGCCGCCTCTCGCCTCCGCCGCCTGCGGACCAGCTGCGCGCCCAGTATGCCCACCAGCAGGGCTCCAAGGCACACCGCCGCCCGTATCCCCAGCGGACCGGCCAGCGCCACGGACGCGGCCTCCCACTGCTTCTGCAGCCACTCCTGCAGGCGCATTCCCCACGGAATGGCCTCGGCCGCCTGGTCCGGCAGGCCCGACGCGGGCGTGGCCTCCACGGTCACCCATCCGACGCCGTCGATCCAGGCCTCGCACCAGGCGTGGGCGTCGCGCTGCCGCACCACCAGGCTGTCGGGACCGTCCTGCTCGTGGGCGTAGTAGCCCACGACGTAACGCGAGGGTACTCCGACGCAACGAAGCATGAGCGTGGCGGCCGAGGCGAAGTACTCGCAGTACGACGGCTTGCGGCTCAAGATGAAGTCGGAGACCGGGTCGCCGCCGCCGGGCCGGTACTCCAGGCTATAGGCGTGGTCGGCCATGAGCCGCGCCGCGACGGCGTAGGCCTTGCGCTCCGGGCGCGTCTCGCGGCCCACGATCCGAAGCGCCAGCGCCCGCACGCGGGGATCCAGCGAGCCGGGCAGGGCCAGCATCCTCGCGAGGTCCGCGCGCGTGGGCCGCACGCAGAGGGGCCCCTGGCTCCGTTCGTCCGCCGGGAGGCGCAGCGTGTAGGCCGTCGGGGCTCCGCCACCCAGGCGCAGCGGGCCGCCCATCTCAGGCGCCCAAAGGGCCTCGGCCGCTGGATCCGACGGAACCAATCCGGCCACGTTCAGCGGGGCGCAGACGAGCCCGTCGAGCGGCTTCAGTCGGGTCACGACGGCCTCCGCGAGCGTCTCCCTGGACGGAGGCGCCAGCTCGGCGGGCGAGGCAGGGCGTAGCTGCCGTTGGTCGATGCCCGGTAGCCAGGCGCCGCGCTCGTAGTCCGTGAAGGAGAGCCCGCGCAGGTGCGGCACGGGCGTCGCGCCGCGTATCTGGAGGATGCGCTCCAGCGAGAGGGCGCGGCTCCATGACGGGCCGAGCCGGGGATTGCCCGAGAGGCCCACCGCATCCGGCGTTCGCGGGATTTCGCGGAGCATGCGCATGCCCCACTCCGTGATCGGCTCCTTGTAGGCCGTCAGTGCGCCGGATCCCGCCGCGCCGAGGGCAGTAGCCGCCGCCCACGCGATGCCACGGACCACGGTGCGCCGCCGGTCCGGCAGGCCCTCCGGCGGGTCGTCATGCGGACGCATGTCCCGCACCGCGCGGAGCAGCAGGAGCGCGTAGACGGGCACGAACCAGGGGGCGAAGGTCGCGTCGAAGGTGTTTGACGCCGACAGCATGATGATGCCGGTGATAAAGACAAGAAGCGCCCCGCGCGAGCCGGAGGCCCGGTTGCGGCGCCAGGCCTGCAGCACGATGAGCGCCAGCCCGGTATCGGCCACCAGCGCCAGGCGGTCGGGGTCCAGCATGGAGTCGGACCGCGCCGCCGGAAACGCCCCGCGGAGCCACGTGGCGCCGATCACCAGAGCCAGGAAGGCGGCGCCCGACTGCGTGACGGCATCGCCCACGCGGACGGGCGAGAACCGGCCCGCCACGAGCAGCAGGAGCAGCACCGCCGCCGAGACCGTGGGCCCTTCCGTCAGCATCATGCCCGCCACCGCCGCCGCAGAGAGGAGCAGCACCGACCAGGGCATGGCCCCCTGCACTGCCGGCCGCAGGGGCACCTAGATCTCCCTCACGCCGCCGGCGAACGTGGCGGCGTTGATGACCACGGTGTGGCCGTCGGCCGCCGCGGTGGGGTCCATGGCGCAAGCCGCATCGCGGACGCAGATCACCTTGACGCCGGCGCCCTCGCGCCGAAGCCGGTCGACGAACGCCCGCCGGGCCTCATCCCACTCCATGAAGACGCAGACGATGGTGGTGATCCGCGACAGGTTCTGGATCACCTCCGGCTCCAGTGTGTCAAACGGCTCCTCGGCGGCAGCGTCGACGCATGCCAGGATGTCCAGGATCTGGTCGAGGTAGGCCAGGCTGCGCCCGGCGGTCAGGTGGTAGAGGTTGGGACCCGCGGCGAAGAGGTCGACGATGTAGTCAGACCGAGCCATGTAGTCGCACACGGCGGCGCAGACCGAGATGGCGCGTTCGAAGTTCGCCCGGGCCTCTGCGGGGGCCTTCCGGGGCACATAGGTATCCAGGACGACGCCCACGCGGAGGAAGTACTCCTCGCGGTACTCCCGCACGATGGGCTTCTGAAGCCGCGCGGTGGCCCGCCAGTCGATGGTGCGGACATTGTCGCCGTCGCGGTACTCCCGGTTGCCCACGTACTCGAAGGCGTTGCCGATGTTGGATGCCATGGCCACGCCGCCCGGGTGGTACCGGGTGCCGGCGGGTATCGAGAGGCGCAACAGGGGCGTGAAGCTGGGGTAGACCAGGACACGGTGATCCTCGGCCACGTTCCGGTAGGCCCGCAGCAGTCCGAACGGGTAGTCGGTCTCCAGCCGGAAGCCGCGCCACTCCTGCACACCGCGCCGGGGACAGCGGAGCGTCAGGCGGACGGTGGCGCTCTCTCCCCTGCTCAGCGCCGGCGCCGCGACCCCTTCGCGCGGCCACGGTTCCAGAGCCCACGGCAACCCATAGGGCACAATTCCCACGGGCACGAAGGCCCCGCGCCGCTGCTGGGTCGCCTCGATATCGATGGCCAGCAACTGCCCAACGCCGATGCGGTGCGGGTGCCGCGTGCGCAGCGCCATCCTGGGGCGGACGAACCACGTGGCCACCACAGCCGCCACCCAGACGCTCAGCAGGTAGATGAATGTAACGTGGAACTGCACATCCAGCGAGCTCTGGGCCACCACGAGGAAGATGCCCAGCGAAGCCAGCAGCCACCGGCCGGCGGGGGTCATCCTCTGGGTCCAGAACCGCCAGACGAAGGGCGAGATGTGCGCCTCGCTCATACGCAGGGGTAGGCAGGCGTAGTTCTTCGTGCGGGAGACGGGGAACCCGGCCCACACGGCGGGCGGCTCCTCGGAAGGGACGCCGTGGCCCGGCCCGGGAGGAGGCGGTGACATAACTGGTTGTTCACCCCGGAGGTGACGGAATCCTGTAGGGCCCACGAACAAGCGAGGGCCGCGCCGACGGCGCGACCCTCGGTCCATGTCAACCGGCGCTAAGGCCGGGGATTACCAGCGCTTGCCGCCACCGCCGCCGCCGCCGCGATCGCCGCCGCCGCCGCGGTTGCCGCCGCCACGGCTTCCGCCGCCGCCGCCGCCGCCATAGCCACCACCGCCGCCGCCGCCGTAGCCACCACCGCCGCCACCGTAGCCGCCGCCGCC
>CAISJD010000133.1 GCA_903885605.1 uncultured Chthonomonas sp.
CCGAGGCCGAGGCGGCCGCCTCCGACGAGCTGGATCCCATGGCGTGGTCCTACTACCGCCTCGCCGCACTGGCTGCGGACCGCGGCGACCTGCGGGACGCCATGGGCTTGCTGCAGGAGTGCCTTGCGTGTGAAGCCGGACGGACTACGGTGGCCATGGCAACACGGCTACGGACCGACGTCTGCATCCGCCTGCGCCTTCCCGCGGCCGCCGGCGCCTCGTTGCGGGCCTTCATGGCGCTGGAGCCAGGCACTCAGGCCCCATGGACGCTGCTCTGCGCCGCCGAGATCGCGGACCTCACCGGCGATGCGCGCACTGCGGGCCGGCTGCTCGCCGCATGGCAGGGCAATCCGGCGGCAGCCCGAGTTACCCAGGCGAAGGACGCCGAGCCCTATGCCCGGATCGCCGACGCCTACGCCCACGCGGCTGCCGTCGTCGGCGCCGCGGCCCTACGAGGAGCCGATGAGCATATCACGTAGAGCGCACGCGACCCCGTCCAGGCCGTCGCCATGACCGTGACACGCCAGGCCGACGGCGGCCCTGTCTCGCGCGCAACCGTCACGGTGCCGTCATCCTATGACCAGCTTGCGGCCGTCCGGTCGGTCGTCCTCGCACAAGCGCAAGGGCGCTTGGACGAGACCGCCTTGGAGCAACTGGCACTGGCGGCTCACGAGGCCGCCGCCAACAGCATCGAGCACGCGCACGTCTGTGACGCCTCGAAGCCGGTGGAGTGCGTGGTGGAAGCCTACGTTGACCGTGTGGTAGTCAGGGTCTACGACTGGGGACCCCCGTTCGAATCTGGCGAAGCGGACGAGCCCAATCTCGATGGATCGGCCGAAGGCGGATTCGGACTGTATATAATAGGGGAGTGCGTCGATGAGGTAGAGCGGCTCCGCGACGAGTCGGGCCGCAACTGCCTAACCCTGACGAAGCACGCCGGAGGCAAGAAATGAACCTGCAGGTTGAGACGATCGGCGATGTCACCTTTGTGCTCCTGCCCGGGCGCAATCTCGATGCCAGTAACACCGCCAAGTTCAAGGCCGAGGTCGCGCCGCTCATAAAGACCCACAAAGCGATGGTGTTCGACCTCGCCGACGTCGAGTTCATGGATAGCTCCGGCCTGGGCGCCCTGCTCTCCTGCCTCCGCCAGGTCACGGCCGCGGGCGGCGACATGAAGCTCTGCAACATGGGCAAGACGGTGCGCGTGCTATGCGAGGTGGTGCGGATGCACCGCGTCTTCGACATCCTCGACTCGCGCGAGGCCGCCATCGCCGCGTTCGCGGCCTGAGCCCCGGCGCGGCATGGCGGATACGACGCTCACGCTCTGCGTCTTCATCGACGCTTTCGGCTGGCGCATCCTGGAGCGTCACGAGTTCCTCGGCGACCTGCTGCCGGTGCGGGGGCCCGTGGAGACCATCTTTGGATACAGCTCCACCTGCGACCCCACGATCCTCACCGGCAAGCTTCCCCGCGACCACGGGCACTTCTCGTTCTTCTACTACAGCCCCGCCACCAGCCCCTTCCGGGCGCTGAGGCCGCTGGGCCTCCTGCCCGAGGCCGTCGCGGGGAGGGCGCGGGTGCGCCGCGTACTCAGCCGCCTGCTGGCCGGACGGCTGGGCTACACGGGCTACTTCCAGCTCTACAGTGTGCCGTTCTGGGCCCTGCCGCAGTTCGACTACTCGGAGAAGCGCGACCTCTACCAGCCCGGCGGCATCAACGGCGGCTGCACGACCATCATGGATGACCTGCGGCGCATGGGAGTGCCCCACTACTGCTCCGACTGGCGCCTGCCTGAGCCGGACAACCTGGCCTCGCTCCGCGCGAGGATCGACCAGGGAGGCCTGCGTTTCGCCTACCTCTACCTGGCCTCCATGGACGGCGTGCTCCACGCCCACGGCACGCAGTCGGCGCTGGTCAGCCGGAAGATCGCCGAGTATGACCGCGAGCTCCGGGCCGTGATCGCCCAGGCCCAGGCGCGGCACGAGCGGGTTCGTGTCTTCGTCTTCTCCGACCACGGCATGGCCGACGTCACCGCCACCTGCGACCTCCAGGCCCGGATGCGCTCCACCGGGCTTCGGTTCGGCAAGGACTACGTGGCGATGTACGACTCCACCATGGCCCGCTTCTGGTTCCTCACGGAGGGCGCCCGAGCGGCCACCGAGAGGGCCTTGGAGGCCGAGCCGCAGGGCCGTATCCTCTCCGACGCCGACCTGGCCCGCTTCGGCTGCGACTTCCCGGGCCGCAAGTACGGCGAGATCTTCTTCGTAGCCGACTCCGGCGTGCTCATCTGCCCCAGCTTCATGGGCCTGCGGCCCATTCCCGGCATGCACGGCTACGTGCCCGATCACCCGGACTCGACGGCCATGTTCGCCACCAACGCTGAGGACGTGGCCCCGCCGGCGCGGCTTGACGGCATCTACCCCATCATGCGCGCTGAGGTCGGCGCATAGTCGGTGAAGTACCTCGTCTTCGGCCTCATGCTCGTGGCCGGCGTGCCGCTGATGGCCTGGCTCGCGATGAACAGCGCCAAGGCGCGCGGCTGGCTCGTCACGCTGCTCATCGTCTCCACGGCGCTGAGCAACACAACCAAGATCAACTTCGTCTCCATGGAGTGGTACCGGGGGCCGGACCGAGGCTTTGAGTTCAACCTCACCGACCTGGTGGCCTGGGCCCTCATCGTCGCCGTGGTGGTCCGCCGACCGGAGAGGATATGCTGGGCGCCCTATAACACCGGCTGGCTTGCGGCGCTCTTCTGCTTCGGGCTGATCTCGGCAGGCGGCGCCGCGCAGCCCCTCTATGCCGCCTTCTCGCTGCTGAAGTGGGCGCGCGGCTTCGTGATCTTCTGGGCCGTTGTCCAGGTGATGCGGGCAGGTTTCGAGGGCCCCGCCGTGTGGCGCGGGTTCATAATCGCGGCCGTCTACGTCGTCTTCCTGGCCCTCAAGCAGAAGTACCTGCACCACATGTACCGTGTTCCCGGGCCGTTCGACCACTCCAACACGCTACCCCTCTACATCAACCAGTTCCTACCCGTGGTGGTGCTGCTGGGCCTCTGCGACCCGGCCCTGACACCCCGCGGCGCCGCAGGGTCGGTGCTGGCGGCGCTGGGCCTCATTGCCGCGTCGCAAGCCACTTTTTCGCGGTTGGGTATGCTCCTCTCCGTCGGCACCTTCCTGGGGGCCATCGCCTACGCCAACATATTCCTGCCCGGCAATCGCGTCCGCATCGCCACGGTGGCAGCCATCATCCTGGTCTGCATCGGAGGGGCGTTGGCGGCCAAGAGCATCATGGAGAGGGTGAAGAGCGCGCCGGAGAGTAGCGAGGAGGCCCGCGACGAGTTCAACATGGCCGCCAAGCGCATGGCGGACGACCACATGTTCGGCGTGGGCGTCAACAACTTCTCCGAGGCGCTCACAAAGGAGTCACGCTATAGCGGCTTCGTTTCGGTCATGCAGGACGAGGAGCAGGCCGGCGTCTGCCACCATATCTACAACCTGACCGCGGCCGAGATGGGCACCGGGGCCAAGTACGTCTTCGCAGTCATACTGATCCGGTTCCTGGGCCTGGCCCTGATCCCGGCGTTACGCAGACGTGGACTGGAGGCAGGATTGCTGTTCGCACTTGCGGCGGGCGCCGTGGCGCTCCATACCAGCGGCTTCTATGAGTGGGTTTTCCGGATCACTCCGGTCACATTCATGTACGCCATCTGCGCGGGCCTTGCCGTGGGTCTGGCGGAACAGCTGAGGAACCGGGAGGCCGATGCCCCGTCGGAGGCGCTGGGGGCCGCCGCCGCATGACCGGGCGCACCTCGCGTAGCGCCCAGTTCGCCCTGAACGCCGGAGCCAGCTATTTGCGGTTCGGCATGAACATGGTGATCATGCTGGCCCTGACGCCCTTCATGGTCGGCCGTCTGGGCGCGCAGGACTTCGGCCTCTGGTCGCTGGTCTTCGCCGTACTGGGCTTCGTGGCGCTGATGGACTGCGGCTTCGCCACCAGCACGGTGAAGTACGTGGCCGAGTGCCGTGGCGCCGGCGACTTCGAGCGGCGCAACCGCATGGTCAGCACGCTGGCCGTCGTCTACCTGGGCCTGGGGCTGGTGGGGGCGATCTGCATCGCGCTGCTGGCCGCGTTCTTCAACCGCGTCTTCGCCATTCCCGCCGAGCAGCACGCCCGTGCGCTGGCGATCCTCTGGATCCTGGGCTTCCGCAACGTCATCCTGGCGCTACCCCTGGGCCTCTTCCAGGGCGTGCTGTTCGGCGACCAGAAGATCTGGGTGGTCAACATCATCCAGATCGTCGGCAACGCGCTGTACGCCGTCCTGACGGTGCTGACGCTGAGCGCAGGCGGCGGCGTGGTGGCGCTGGCCTGGGCCAACCTCGCCGCCATGCTGGCCGAGTACGCCGCCTACGTCGTGCTGGCGTTCCTGCTCGTGCCGGGCTTGCGCGTCTCGCCGCGGCTGGCGGACCGCTCCCTGCTGGGTGAGATGACCTCCTTCAGCCTCTCGCAGCTGGTCGTCAACGTGGCGGCCCTGGTGCGGCTGCGCACCGACCCGGTGATCCTGAAGCTCTTCCTGCCCCTCTCCGCCGTGGCCGCCTACACGGTGGCGCTGCGGATCGCCGAGGCGGTCTACCTGCTCACCAAGCAGGGCGTGAACGCCATGTCTCCGGTGGTGGCCATGCTCAAGGGCGAAGGCGACGAGCAGAAGATTCGCTTCGTGCTCCTCAACGCTGCCAAGTTCGCCTTCGTGGGAGCCTGCCTGCCCGCCGCCGCCGCCGCGTCGTTCTCGCGCGACCTGCTCACGCTCTGGGTGGGTCCGGCCTACGCCTGGGCCGCGCCGACCATGGCCCTCCTCGTGACGGCCATGTGGCTTTCGGTGCCCCAGATGGTCGCAGCCATCGTGCTCGTTATGGGAGGGCACCACGCCTTCTCGGCCCGTGCGCAGGTGGTGGGGATGGTCCTGAACGTGGGCTTCAGCCTCCTGCTGGTGCGGCCGTTGGGCATGGCCGGCGTGGCGGCGGGTACTCTACTGGCGACGATTATCGGTGACCTGCTCTACGCCACGGGTCATGCCTGCCGCGTCCACTCAGTCACGGGCGTGCAGTACCTGCGCCGGGTGATCGTGCCCGGAGTAGCCGCGGCGCTTGTCCAGGCGGCCGTCTCGCTGACGCTACGGGCCGCAATGCCGCCGCATCGGCTCTGGGAGGTGGCGCTTCTGGCGCTGCCGGGCATGGGCGCCGCGCTTGCGGTGCTCTGGCTGGGTTTCACCGACCCATCGGAGAAGCACCTCGTTGTGACGCGCATCCTGCGCCGGCGGGCAGCGCCCGCCGAGCCGCATGCCGCCCCGGAGGGCTAAGGACCAGGCGATGTCCGAGACGCAAGAGACCACACCAGCAGCGGCCGTCCGCGGGTTCCGAATCGACCTGCGGGCCACGATTGTGGGCGTCATCGTCAAGCTGCCGATCCTGCTCGTCTGCGCGGCGGTCGCCGGTCTGTTCGCCATGTCCGCCAGCCGCCGCTACGCCTCCGGCACCTACCTGGGCGAGACGCTGATCCGCTTCCGTCCGAATGCCGAGGTAAGCAAGGACGCCGACGAGAAGACCATCGTCGTCACGCTCAAGGACACGGTTAAGACCCGCAGCCATGTGGACGAGGTCCGCAAGCGGCTGGGCCTCACGGCGCCCGTCGATAGCGTCGGCAAGGCCCTGGACGTCGAGGTCATCAAGAACACGACCCTCATGCGCATCAGCGCCGAGTGGCGCACAGGCAAGGGCGCCGCCGACCTGGCCAACACCATGCGTGAGGTCTTCCTGGAGGACTACCGCAGCAACGACCGACGTGATGCCGTCGACCGCATCGGTAGCCTGCAGCGGCAACTCGAGGCCGTTCGGGCACAGCTCAAGGTACACGACGGCGAACTGGAAAAATTTACAGTTGCCAACAAGATCGTCGACATAGAAAAACAGTCACGCGCTATGCTGGAGGAGTACAACAACTACGGCGTGCTGCTGGAGCAGGCTCAGGCCGATCGGAAAACTGTCGAGCAGCAGTCGGCCCAGCTAGACAAGATCGTCGCCGAGTTGAAGGACCGCGTGACCAAGGAGAGCAAGTCGATCCGCGACATGGAGACGCTCAGCGACGTGAAGATCCGCATCGAGCAGCTCAAGGAGGCCATCGCCGACGACAAGAAGGTCCGGGTCGATGAAGCCGAGCTCCGCCTTCGAGAGCAGGAGATGGGCCGCTACAAGATGCTGATGGATATCGGTGCGATCTCCGAGGCCGACTACCAGCGTGCCGCCACGGCCTTCGAGAAGGCCAAGATCGCCGCAGTCGACACGGTCAAGGACCGAAGCTGGCGCGAGGAGCTGGAGCGCCTGAAGAGCACCGTGATCCCGCAGTCAGGCGGCGACGCACCCAGCATGCCCGTGCTGCGCGAGACGCTTATCCGCAGCCTCGACATCCAGCTACAGAAGGTGGCGGTGATCGAGCGAGTGCGCTCGCTGTCCTCCGCTCGAAGCCGCGTGCAGGTGTTGCTGGATCGCATCCCCGCGCAGCAGCGGGAGTTCGACACGCTTTCGCGTGACATCGCCGCCCATGAGACGGAACGTAAGGAGCTGGAGGAGCGGCTCTCGCAGGCCCGGCACGTGCAGGACCTGGTGGGCATGGACTTCTGGACCGTGACCGTGGCCGACGCGCCCAAGCGCCCCATGAAGTCCAACAAGATGATGCTTGCCGCCGGCATCCTGATGGGTGGGCTCTTTGTCGGCCTGATCCTGGTCTGCGGCTTGGAGGCGCTGGACCGCACCGTGCGCTCAACCACCGAGGCGCGGCAGCACACGGGACTGGAGTCGCTGGGAGCCGTACCCGTGTGCCGCATACCCGCATCGGAGCCCTGGATGCCGCCGCCGCCGGTGGCCGAACGCTACAGCATGGCGGCGAGGCGGCTCCGGCAGGCCGTGCCGCACGATGGCGCCCGCATCCTTGTGGCAGGGCCTACGGCAGGCGTCGGCGCCACCACTGCCGTGCAGAACCTGGCGGTCAGCCTGGCGCGGCAGGATGAGCGTGTCCTCGTCATCGACGCCAGGCCGCATCTGACCCCGGGCATAGCCCTCTGGGCCGGGAGCGATCCCGAGCCGGGCCTGGCGCCGGCGCTGGCATCGGAGGGCGCCGTGGCAGAGGCGATCAGGCCCACCGGAGTGGAGGGCGTCTCCCTGCTCACCCGCGGCGGCGCCGACATGGAGACGGATTCGCTGGCCTCGGAGCGCATGGCGCGCCTGCTGCGCGAGGCGTCGGCGGCGTACACGGTGATCCTGACGCTGGCCGGCCCGGTGCAGGAGGGCGTCGAGGCAGAGCTTCTGGCCCATAATATGGACGCATCGGCCCTGGTGTTGCGGAGCCGCTTCACGCGCCGGGCAGATGCGCGACGTGCGGCGGAGCGCCTGGCCGCATCCGGGAAGCCTGTGGCGGGCGTCCTGCTGAACCGCGTCAGCCGGCTTTACATAACGCGCGATGTGTGACGGGAGAGCAGTCGAATGAGAGTGGCCCAGGTCCCGCGCAGGTTCGTGCGGGAGGAGTGGGGCGGCACCGAGACCGTCGTCCTTGAGACCAGCAAGCGGCTGCTGGCGATGGGGCACGACACGTTCATCGCCTGCCCGAACGCCCTGGCCGCCACCAACGAAGAGGACATCGACGGCGTCCAGGTCCACCGCTACCCCTACTTCTACCCCTACCTGGGCCTGCGGGCCGAGGCACGGCGCCAGCTGGACAAGAAGGGCGGTAACCTCTTCTCCTTCCAGCTCATGCGAGCGCTGAAAGAGTGGCCGGGGCTCGACGTCATCCACCTGCACACCCAGAAGCGGCTGGGCGGCATCGGCCGTCACGTGGCCCTGAAGCGGGGCATCCCATACGTCGTCTCGCTGCACGGCGGCGTCTACGACGTACCTCGCGGCGAGGCGGCCACCTGGACCGAGCCGAGCCGAGGCGCCCTGGAGTGGGGACGCGCGCTGGGCATGTGGGTGGGCAGTAACCGCGTGATGGAGGACGCCTCGGCCATCCTCTGCGTCGGCGCGGGCGAGCAGAAGGCCGTGCAGGAGCGCTACCCGCACAAGAACGTGCTGCTGCTGCCCAACGGCGTCAACTCGGAACGCTTCGCCACGGGCGACGGCGCCGGGTTCCGCGCGCGGCGAGGCATTCCGGCCGGGGCCACCGTCATCCTGACCGTGGGCCGCATCGACGTGCAGAAGAACCAGATGCTCCTGCTGCGCCTGCTGCCCGAGCTTCGGCGCATGGACCCCAGGGCGCACCTGGTGCTCATCGGCCACGTGACCAACGCCTCCTACCGCCAGGAGATCGAGGCCTACGCCCAGCGGCAGGGCCTCACCGGCCACCTGACGCTCATACCGGGCCTGGACACCGCAAGCCACGAGCTGGTCAACGCCTACCACGCCGCCGACCTCTTCGCCCTGCCCTCGGTCCACGAGCCCTTCGGCATCGTAGTGCTTGAAGCGTGGGCCGCCGGCCTGCCCGTGGTGGCCAGCCGGGTCGGCGGCATTCCCTCCTTCGTGGTGGAGGGAGCCGACGGCTTGCTCTTCGACCCCGACGACGAGGCCCAGGTGGTGGCCGCATTCTCCCGGGCGCTCACGGACCAGCCCCTGCGCGCCGCCATGGCCGCCCGCGGCAAGGCGAGGGCCGCGGCGGAGTATGGCTGGGACGTTGTGACCCGCAAGCTCGTGGGCATCTACGAAGACGCCATCGCGCAGCGCCCGCAGCGCGGCGCCTGACGACGGCGTCGGCAGGAAGGAGATCCCCCATGCGCCTGCTCTGGGTCAACGAGATCGCCGGTCTCACGGGTGGCTGTGAGCGCTACGTGCGCGACACCGCCGTGCTGTTCCGCGACCATGGCGTCCACTCCACGCTGATGTACTCGGTTGCGGCCGACCATGACCCGGCGTACACCAAGGCCTTCGACGCCGCCTTCCCCATGGTCGACATCCCGAGCCAGCTGGTGGCCCTGAAGCCCGACGTGGTCTACATCCACCGGCTGAGCGGCATCGCGCCCGTTAATGCCTTCGCGCAGGGGCCGGCGCCGGTGGCGCGCTTCTTCCACGACCACCGCCTCTTTTGCACCCGCGAGCACAAATACACGGCGCGCGGGCGCCGCACCTGCACCCGCACCGTGGGGCCGGGCTGCCTGGCCTGCCACGGCGGGATCGTGAAGGATGGAGGCCTGCGGTTCGTGGGTCCGTGGACCGTGCTGCGCGAGCAGGCGGCCAACAAGGGTCTGGCGGCCTTCGTGGTCGGCTCCAGCTACATGGCCGGCCACATCGCCGCACACGGGTTCGACAGGGCCCGCACCCACGTCCTGCCGCTCTACACGACGGAGCCACTCCCCCCGGCCGATCCGCCGGCGCGGGAGCCCGACCTGGCGCTCTTCGTTGGGCAGCTGGGCGCCATGGCCAAGGCGTTCGACACGCTGCTGGACGCGCTGGCCCTCTGCCGGAAGCCCGTGCGGCTGCTGGTGCACGGCACGGGGAAGTTCGAGGAGGCCTACCGAACCCAGGCGGCGTCGCTGGGTCTGGGCAACCGCGTCGACTTCGCCGGTAAGGCTGATGATGCCGGGCTGGCGCGAGCCTATGCGCGGGCGGGCTTTGTGGTCTTCCCGAGCCGCGGGCCGGAGACCTTCGGGCTGGTTGGGCCCGAGGCCATGAGCCGCTCCACGGCCGTCATCGCCACCATGGTGGGCGGCACGGGCGAGTGGCTCACCCCGGACCGGAGCGGCCTCGCCGTGCCGCCCAACGACCCGGCCGCGCTGGCGCAGGCCATGGACAGGCTCGCAGGCGAGCCCGAGTTGGCCGCCCGGCTGGGCTCCTCGGGGCGCAAGGACTGGGAGGCGCGGTTCCGGCCGGAGCGCCATGTGCGCGACCTGCTGGCTCTGCTGCGCGATTTGGCGGGCAAAGGAGGCGGGCAATGAGCGAGCGATGGGGCCGGTTCACACGGTACGGCAGCGCCGAGGTCGAGGAGCGGATCACCGCGCTGGTGACCGAGGCGGCCGCGGCCTGCTCGGCTGCGCTTGACCCCGCAACCTATCGCGCCGTCGTGCTCATCGGCGGCTATGGCCGCGGCGAGGGCGGCGTGGAGGCCACTCCCGGCGGCGAGCGGCCGCACAACAACCTGGACTTCTTGCTCATCGCCAGGTCCGGCGCAGGCGACCCGCAGGCGCTGAAGCGCAAGGTGGACGAGGCCCTGAAGCCCCTGTCGGAGGCGCACGGCATCGGCCTGGACGCCGGCGTGGTGACCGACGGCGCGCTGGCCGTATCGCCCTGCCTCGTCATGTGGCACGACATGCGCTTCGGCCACAAGACGCTGCTGGGCGACGCCGACTACGTGCCCTCGCTCACGCGGTTCACCTCCGGCGACATCGTGGCGTACGACGTGCGGAACCTCCTCGTGAACAGGGGCACGCTACTCGTCATCAACGACTACCTGCTGCAGCGCCGCGCGCCCACCGACACCGACCGCCGCGTCATGGTCAAACATGCCGTGAAGGCCATCATCGGCTACGGAGACGCCCTGCTCTTCTTCCGCCGGGCCTACCACTGGAGCTACGCCGAGAAGCAGCGGCGGATGCAGGCCCGGACCGACGTGGCGCCCGACTTCCGCGCCCTCTACGACGAGGCCGTGGAGTTCCGCTTCCGGCCGAACTACGCGGCCTACCTCTCTCGCGACCCGGTTGCCTGGATGCGCGAACTCCGCGAAGCGCTGGCTCCCGTGCATCTGGAGTGCGAGACGCTACGGCTGGGGGGCGAGGCGCTGAGCTGGACCACATACCCCCACCGCGCCATGGCCCATGAGGCTTTCGACCGCGTCGACACCCTCCGCCAGATCGCCCGGAAAGTCGTGAACGTCCTGAAGCGCGAGACGCCCGTGCGGGGCCTGCCGTTCGACGCCGCCCTGGGCGCTCTGACGGCGGGGATGGCCGGAGCCATGCCCATCCTCTTCCCCGTGATCGCCTACGATCTGGAGGACGAGGCCTACCGGCGCACCGCCCAGGGCATGCTGTCGGCCGCTTCAACCGGCGCGGACGACCTGCGCTCAGCCTACCTGGCGGCCTGGGGACGCTATGGCGACGTGAACTTCGGGCTGGCACTGGAGCGGCTGGGCTTGGCCATGGAGGGCCCCGCCGCATGATCTGCCTGACCGGCGATATCCACCATAGCAGCCTCCGCACCGGCAACCAGCAGCACTGCGACATCACCGAGATCCAGGTGGCTTGTCGCTACCTGAAGCTGCTGGAGGAGGCCGGCGTCAAGGCCACCTTCTTCATCTCGGGCAAGTGCTTCGCCGAGGAGTGGGAGGACCTGAAGCCGCTGACGCAGAGCCCACTGGTGGAGATCGGCGGGCACAACTGGGACTGCTTCCAGAACACGCTCTTCCACAGGGTCTGCAACAAGGCGCTGGGCAGCTACAACGGCCCGCTCTGGTTCCAGAGGTGGGACGCGCGGCGCACTGCCGCCATCGTGCAGCAGAAGACGGGCCGCACCACCCGCGTCTGGCGCAACCACATGTACATGCATGGCCGCCACACCGAGAGCGCGCTGGCCGGCGCGAACATGCGGGTATGCTCCGACGGCGTCAAGCGGGACTGCTGTAGCCCTGTGTGGCACTCCGCCGGCATCTACAACTACCCGCTGAACATCATTCCCGACCACGAGCACCTCTACCATGCGGAGCGGACCCGCGAGTGGGTCGCCTGGTGGCAGAAGCGCTACGACTGGTCCGACGATTTCGGCCCGGACTCGTATGAGGTGGAAGAGTGGACCGAGATCGTCCTCAACGGCCTCCGGGAGAACGAGGAGAGGGGCGCGGTCTCGAACATGATCATCCACCCCATCACGCTCTACCTGTGCGACAAGCTGGCCTCGTTCCAGCGGATCCTGGAGTTCCTGCGGAGCCATGAGACCGTGCACATGAGCCGGATCATCGACGACGCCGACCGCACACGAGCGCAGGGGACGCGCCCATGAGCTCGCCGCGCGTCACCGTCATCATGCGGGCGAAGAACTCGGACTGGGTGATCGCCCAGGCGCTCTCAGGCCTCTTCTCGCAGGAGTACCGCGACTTCGAGCTGCTGGTGGTCGACTCCGGCTCCACGGACCGAACGCTCGAGATCGTGCGGCAGTACCCGTGCCGCCTTGTCGAGATCCCGGCGGGCAACTACTACCCCGGCGCCGTGCTGAACGACGCCATCGGGTCTGTGGCAACCGAGCTGGTGGTCCTGCAGAATTCGGACGTGGTGCCGCTCAACCCGAGCGCGCTGGGCAACCTCGTCGCGGCCTTCGACGACCCCGCCGTGGTGGCAGCCTACGCCCGCCAGCTCCCGCGCCCGGAGGCCGACACCTGGGTGCGGCGCGACTACGCGGTCAGCTTCCCTCCGTCGGGGCCCGGGCCGGAGTGGATCACGCTATCGTTTCCGCTGGCCGGCATGCGCCGGTCGGCCTGGGAACAGCGCAGGTTCTACACCGACGCCTGGGGCTCCGAGGACACCGAGTGGGGCCACTGGGCATCCGGCGAAGGGCTCGTCGTCCGCTACGTGCCGGAGTCGGTGGTGATGCACTCGCACAACTACACCCTGACGCAGCTCACCGGCCGGCGCTTCATCGAGGGCGAGGCCGACGCCTTCATCTACGGCGGCCGCGACACGATGGCCACGGCCCTGCGCCGCGCACTGGCCGCCACCATCCGCGATATCGCGCCGCATGTCGCCGCAGGCGACTGGCGTGGCCTGCTGGAGACCCCGGCGCGGCGCTGGGTCTACTCCTGGGCCTACCACCGCGGGCATGTCCACGGCGAGGAGCGCATCGCGTCGGGCAGCAAGGATGTGACCACGGGCCAGCGCATGGTGCTGGATCGGCATGAATCCGTGCGAGGTCCCAAATGAAAATCGGTATCAGTACCTGCGGCGCCGACGGCGGCAAGTCGGGCATCAGCCGCTATACCATCAGCCTCATCCGCGAGTTCGCGGCCATGGAGACCGGTCACGAGTTCGAGGTGATGGCATACGCCGACGAACTGGACATCTTCGTGCCGGGCGGCTCCAGGATCGGAGCCGTCTCGCTGGCGCCCGAGCTACGGGGCATCCGGCCCAACCTCCTCTGGCACGTGGCGGCGCTGGGCCGGCTCTGTGCCCGGCGCGGCTACGACGTCCTGTTCCTGCCCGCCGGCAACCGGCGCCTGCCCTGGCTCTGTCCCTGCCCCACCGTGGGCACCGTGCACGACTTCAGCATCCTCCACGTGCCCGGCAAGTACGACGCCGTGCGCGACCTCTACATCCGACGCGCCCTGCCCGCGCTCTGTCGGCGGCTCACACGGGCCATCACCGTCAGCGAGTGCAGCAAGCGCGACGTGGTAGCGCACGCCCGGGTGCCGGAGGATCGCATCGTCGTCATCCCCGAGGCCGCCGATGCCGAGGTCTACACGCCCGGCGACCGACCGGCTGCCCAGGCCGCGACGGCCGAGCGCTTCGGGCTGGCAGGGCCCTACCTGCTCTACATCAGCCGCATCGAGCACCCCGGCAAGAACCACGTGCGCCTCATCGAGGCCTTTGCACAGCTCAAGGCCGCCGGTTCCTTGCCCAACCATACGCTGGCGCTGGCGGGCAGCGACTGGTCGGGCGCCGAGGCCGTACACCGCGCAGCTGAGGCCTCGGGTTGCTCCGGAAGCATCCGCTTTCTTGGCTTCGTGCCCGATGCCGCGGTGCCGGACCTCTACCGCGGGGCCGATCTCTTCGTGTTTCCATCCCTCTATGAAGGTTTTGGGCTGCCGCTTCTAGAATCCATGGGGTGCGGAACTCCCGTGGCCTGCTCCAGGGCCTCTTCTCTGCCCGAGGTGGGCGGCGACGCTGTGGTAATGTTTAGCCCCGAGGATACGATCGGCATGGCCGAGGCGATCCGTGGCGTGGCCGAGAGCCCTGCGCGGCAAGCCGAGCTACGCGCCGCCGGGCTTCATCGGGCCGGGCAATTCAGTTGGAGGCGAGCCGCTACCGCTACGCTCGCTGTGCTGGAGGACGCCGCAGGGCGACGGTAATGCAGCGCTAACGCTGTGCCGTGATACTGCAGCCATTCCGGTTAGGGCAAAGGCGGTGCAGGATATGACCACAATGGCACAAGAGACGAAGAACCTACCGACGGCGGAGCGCTCAAGGTCGGAGATGGTGGACGACCTTAGCCGCCGCTACGACAACCCGCTCTGGCGTCGGTTGTATCAGGATTTCCGCGCCAAGAGCCGGATGGCCGCCTTTCGTAACACGGTGCTTTTCGCCGAAGCGCTGAAGCGCGCGATCGATATTGTGGGCTCAGCGGCCGCGCTCCTGCTCCTCTCACCCATCTTCGGCATTGTGGCCCTCTGCATATGGCTCACCGACCGCGGCCCGATTCTCTTCTGGCAAGACCGCGTGGGCCGGCACGGCACACACTTCCGCTTCCCCAAGTTCCGCTCCATGGTGACCAACGCCGAGGCGCTGAAGGACAAGCTCATCGAGCAGAACGATCACGGCTCCGGCGCGGTCACCTTCAAGATGAAGAATGACCCGCGCATCACCTGGATCGGCCGGATCATCCGTAAGCTCAGCATCGACGAACTGCCGCAGTTCTGGTGCGTGCTGAAGGGCGAGATGTCACTGGTGGGGCCTCGCCCGCCGGTTCCCCGTGAAGTGGCCCTCTACACGTTGGCCGATCGCCGGCGCCTGGAGATCAAGCCCGGCCTGACGTGCATCTGGCAGGTCGAGGGGCGCGGCGATATCCCCTTCCCCGAGCAGGTGCAGTTGGACGTGCGCTACATTGAAAGCCAGAGCTTCTTGCTTGACCTGAAGCTGCTGGTGATGACAGTCCCGGCGGTTCTCCTGGGCAAAGGCGCCTACTGAGATGAGCCGGGAGCCAGGCCAGGCCGGAGGAGAGGACGCACCTCTCCTCCGGTTTGGCGATCATCATGACCGTATGCGACGCTCCGCCCGCAGGGCATGGAGCGTCTTGGCGCACCGCGTGGCAGCGCGATGGGATACCTGGCTCAAGCGTGGGTTTGACTTCCTGCTGGCGACGGCGTTGCTGCTTGTCATGTGGCCGGTACTTCTGTTACTCCGCCTTGTCTACGGCCCCATGCGACGTTACCCGCAGTTGGGCCGATGGTGCGAGCCCTTTGAGGAGTTCGCCTTCGCGGTACCGGAGAGCGGGCTCCATCGCGTAGTCCGGGCCCTCCGACTGCACCGCCTTCCGGCGTTGTTGAACATTCTGCGCGGCGATATGTCGTTCGTGGGACCACGGCCCGTAAACGTCGGCCCCGCCGTGCGCGACAGGCTCTATCGGCGCACCTGCTCGGCCCGACCGGGCCTGGTGTGCCTCCACTGGATCCGCAGCCGATCCAACATCGACTTCGAAGGTGAGGCCGCTTCGGACGCCGAGTACGAGTTGGCCGCGGGCGTCCGCACCGACGTGGGCATCGCGCTTCGAGCCGTGCCTGCGCTCCTGTATGGGTCGGGCGACACCGAGGTCCCGGATACGGTCAGCCTGCTGGGTATCCGCATCGACAACTACACCATGGCCGACGCCATCGAACGGCTGATGGGCGGCATGGCCGCGGCGGCGCCTACACATGTCTGCTTCGTCAACGCCGACTGCGCGAACATCTCGGCCGTAAGCCCCGGCTACCGGCGCGTTCTGGCCGGAGCTACCGTCGTCCTGGCAGACGGCATCGGCATGAAGATCGCGGGCAAGCTGAAGCGGCAGCCCATCCGCCAGAATGTGAACGGTACGGACCTCTTCCCAAGGCTCTGCGCCGAGATGGAGGCCGTCGGCCGATCCGTATTCCTGCTTGGCGGCAAGCCCGGCGTGGCTGACGGCGTGCGCGATTGGATCGAGGGGCATCACCCCGGGCTGCCGGTCGTCGGAGTACAGCACGGCTACTTCCCGCCTGAGCAGGAGCCCGAGGTGATCGCGGCCATCCGCCGGGCGCAACCCTCGCTGCTGCTGGTCGCCATGGGCGCTCCGCGGCAGGACGAGTGGGTCGCGGAACATCTGGCCGAGACCGGGGCCCGTGTGGGTATGGGCGTGGGCGGCCTGTTCGACTTCTTCTCAGGCCGCGTGAGCCGGGCGCCGCAGTGGGTGCGCGACATCGGCTTTGAGTGGGCGTACCGGCTTCTTCAGGAGCCCGGGCGCCTCTGGAAGCGCTATGTGATCGGGAACGTGGTGTTCCTATGGAGAATCGCCTGGTACCGGCCCAATGGCCGCGCCGACAGGGAGTAGTGCAATATGAGAGCCGTCGTGATCGTGCCGAGCCGACCGTCCCTCTTCCCCGGCGCCCAGGAGACCGCCTCGGACCTTCTGCTGCCGTTGGGCGACCGCCCCTTTGTGCAGCACGTCGTGGAGCGGCTCGTAAGCCTCGGCGCGACCAGGCTCACCTTCGTGTCCGAGCCGCTGGGCCGGCGGTGGCGGGAGTTGCTGGGCGATGGCGCCCGCTGGGGCTGCACGTTTGAGTTCATCAGCGCCGCCCCGGCCGAGGTCTACAACGCCGTGGCGGGAGCCGCCGGCGAGCCGGGCGATGTGGTCTGGCTGGCCCACGCCGACGAGGCGCCGACCGCGCCGGACGGGGAGATCGCGGGCGAGACGTCAGGCATCCTGCTTCGCGCGTCCGACGGCTCGTGGAGCGGTTGGGCTGTAGTGACGGCCGGTGTGCTGGCCTCTCTGGCCGGCTGCGCCGACCGTGAGGCTGCCGCTGCCGTGCTCGACGGCCGATGCCGCCGGATAGTGTGCGGCGAAGGTCTTTCCATGGCCGACTACACCGCATTCCTCGCCTCGCAGTTTGCGCTCTTGCAGGGGGGTGCGGCAGCCGCACCGCTGACGGGACGAGAGGTGCGGCCGGGCATCCGCATGGGCCGGGGGGCGATGGCGCATCCCAGCGTCGAGTTCATCGCGCCCGTCTTCATAGGTGACAATGTGCGCATCAGCGCCGAGAGCCGCATCGGCCCGAACGCCGTCATCGGCCGCGGTTGCGTGGTGGAGAGGAAGTGCACCGTGGCAGACGCCATGGTGGCCGACAGCACCTATGTGGGCGAGGGGCTTGAGCTTAACCATGTCCTGGTGGACGGCTCCACCATCGTCAACGTGGAGCTGGGCGCCGCAATCGTGATCCCGGACAAGTTCATCCTCAGCTCCGTGCGTTAGGCCGGCGGCGCGGACGGCAGCGGCGCACGGCTCGCGGTAGGTATCCTGTGGGCACTTCACGCTCGGGTGGGTGGCCCTATGATCCTCGCCTTGGTCGCGCTGGGTATGGCCGCGCCGGCACGCCCCGCGCCCGATCGGCGCCTGTTCGCTGATACCGCACTGATTCAGCGCTCCTCCGGCGTGTCGCTGCGCCTCCATCCGCCGCGCAAGACGGGCGAGAAGGTGCTGCAGGCGGACCGGCCCTGGGAGAACGCCACCCTCAACTGGTTCACGGTGCTGAAGGACCGGGGCGTGGTGGATCGGCGCGCCCGGTTCCGCATGTGGTACGAGTGCTACGACGTGCCGGGGTGGCCCACAGCCGACGACACGTCGTTCTGCTACGCGGAATCCCGCGACGGCGTTCACTGGACGAAGCCAGACCTGGGCCTCACCGAGTACCAGGGCAGCCGCGCCAACAACATCCTCTTCCGGCAGGTGGGCTCCGGTGCGGCGCGGTCGCGGGTCCACGGCTCCTGCGTCTGGATCGACCCGGTGGCGCCGCCCGCCGAGCGCTACAAGGCCGTCTCGCAGGGCATCTGGCAGGACCGGCAGCCGCCGCACCAGGTGGCGGGCATGGTCTCGCCGGACGGGATCCACTGGACGCGGCTGCCTGAGCCCATCTGCGCCGCCTTCGCCGACAGCCAGTTCACGGGCTACCGTGATGCCGCGCAGGGCAGGTTCGTGCTCTTCGGCCGCGCGGCGGGCAACGTGGGCCGGTCGGAAAGCGCCGAGTTCGGCTCCTTCCCGCCGCTGCGGCGCGTGCTGGCAGCCGACGCCGCCGACCCGCCCAACAGCAACCTCTACAACTCGGCCGTCAGCCGCTACGCGGGCCTGTACCTCCTCTTTCCGAGCCTCTATGACCGGAGGCCGGGCGCCGACACGCTGGACATCCGCCTGGCGGTGAGCCGCGACGGCGTGCGCTGGATGCGACCCGACCGCGACCGCCCCTTCATCGCACTGGGCCCGCCGGGCGCGTGGGACAGCGGATCGCTCTACATCGGGCAAGGCCTCATCGAGGAGGGAGACGAGGTCTGGCTCTACTATTCCGGCTCGCCGCTCAAACACCAGGAGGCCGAACTGGAGAACCTGGTCGCCTGCAAGCAGCCTCGCGCCTACAGCCGCGTCATCATAGAGCGGGACCGCTTCGTCTCGGCCTCGGCCGGCAGTGAGGGCGGCCGGCTGGAGACGACGCCGCTGACGGCCAACGGCGGCGTCCTGACGCTGAATGCGGCGGTGCGGCTCGGCGGATCGGTGCGGGTGGCGCTCCTGGGCGCCGACGGAGAGCCGCTGAAGGGCCGCGGCCTGGCCGAGTGCATCCCGCTGACCGGTGACGGCCTGAGCCTGCCCGTGCGCTGGCGCGGCGCGGCGGGTCCGGCCGCGCCCGCAGGGACCACCGTGCGGCTGAGGATCGAACTACAAGACGCCGACCTGTTCGCCCTGACGCTGGGCGAGCGGTAGAGCGAGCAAGGCAGGAAGGGAGAGGCATGACAACACGTGGAGCGCTGACGGGAGCGCTGGGCGCGGCAGCTGCGCTGGGACTATCGGTGGCCTCGGCAGCGCCGCCCGCGCCGATGCTCAAGGTGAGCGAGAACCACCGGTATCTGGTGACGGCGCGCGGTGAGCCCTTCTTCTGGCTGGGCGACACGGCGTGGGAGCTCTTCCACCGCCTGAACCGCGAGGAGGCCGATAGGTACCTGCGGAACCGGGCCGCCCTGCGCTTCACGGTGGTGCAGGCGGTGGCGCTGGCGGAGCTCGACGGCACCGGCGCGCCCAACGCCTACGGAAACGTACCGCTCGTCGACCGCGACCCGACGCGGCCGGTGGAGGCCTACTTCCAGCACGTCGACTGGGTGGTTGCCCGGGCCAACGAACTGGGCATCGTCGTGGCGATGCTCCCCACATGGGGCAGCGGCTGGCATGACGGCAAGCCCATCTTCAACCGCACCAACGCCGAGGTCTACGGCGAGTGGCTCGGACGCCGGTACCGCGGCGCATCGCTGGTCTGGGTCCTGGGCGGCGACCGGCCCGTAGAGACACCGGAGCAGCTTGAGGTCCTGCGCGCCATGGCGCGCGGCCTGCGGAAGGGCGACGGCGGAGCGCACCTGATGACCTTCCACCCGCCGGGCGCCAATAGCTCCTCCACGTGGCTGCACAACGAGCCGTGGCTTGACTTCAACATGCGCCAGAACGGCCACGTGCTGGAGTACGCGGGGCGCTACGAGAAGACGCGCGCCGACTACGACCGGCAGCCCGTGAAGCCCGTCCTCGACGGAGAGCCCATCTACGAGGACCACCCTGTCGACTTCAACGCCGGTCGGCTGGGCCACTCGGTCTCGGCGGACGTGCGCCGCCCGCTCTACTGGGACCTCTTCTGCGGCGCGTTCGGCCATACCTACGGGCACCACTCGGTCTGGCAGATGTGGGACCCCCAACGGCCGCCCATCAACAACCCGCTGATGCCCTGGACCGAGGCGATCCTCCAGCCCGGCGCCGCGCAGATGCAGCACGGACGTGCGCTGATGGAGTCGCGGCCCTTCCTCACCCGCATCCCGGCCGACGACGTGCTGATGGAGGGCTCCATCCGTAGCGCCATGCCCGGCTCCGGGGTCTACCACTTCTCCGCCACGCGGGACACGGATCGGACCTACGCCATGGTCTACGCGCCGGTGGGCAGGCCCTTTGCGGTACGCCTGGAGGCCCTGAAAGCGTCACGCATCAAGGCCTGGTGGTTCAACCCCCGCACCGGCAAGGCCACCCAGGCGGGCAGCTTCGCCGCCAAAGGCGAGAAGCGGTTCAACACGCCCACGCCCGGCGAGCTGCTGGACTGGGTGCTGGTCCTGGATGACGCCGCCTGCGGCTACCCGCCCCCGGGCTCCTGCAAACTCAAAAGTATAAAGTAACCACAAATATTTTGGTCACTAAGGTCACTAAGGTCAAACCTGCGTCTGTCCCCGCCCCTTCCGCTCGCGGCGGGCCAGCGCGAAGCAGATCGCCAGCAGCGGCGCCAGCATGAGGGCGTTCAGGCGCAGCGCCGTCTGGAGCCCGGCGGCGCTGCCGATGGCGCCGGTCCACCAGGGCGGGATCGAGGCGCCTGCCGTCATGCCCACGGAGAGCGTGCCCGTGACGGTGCCCGGCAGTCCGGGGAAGAGCCGCGTGGCGTAGGCCAGACCCGTGGGGTAAAGGCCCGACTGGAACAGGCCCGCCAGCAGCACGCCCACGGCCACCCAGCCGGGGCTCCCGGCGAAGACTGCCAGTGGGTAGGCGAGAGCCGACCCCACGGCGCAGAGGGCCAGGGTGCGGCCGTAGGTCCACTGCTCCGACCAGCGCGCACAGGCGAACCTGCCCGCCGATAGGCCCACGTAGAAGAGCGAGATGAGGGCGGAACCGAACTCACTCCGCCCGCCGGTCCGCTGGACGCTCTCCTTGACCCAGCCCACCAGCGACCACGAGATGCCGTTGTAGATGAAGCCCATGGCGAAGATCATGGCGAACTGCTGGTTGCGGAGCAGGTCCCACTGGAACCGCTTGGCCCCGGGCGGGCGGGGCTGGGCCGGCGGGCAGGGCGAGGCCAGCGTGGCCAGCCCGAACAGCGTCCAGGCCACCGCAGCCGCCAGCGCCACGGGGCGCCACTCCAGCCCCGGCCCCAGCGCCAGCCGGATGAGGAAGGGCGAGACCATGGCGCCCAGCGAGAAGGTGCCGTGCAGTCCGTTCATGGCAGCGCCGCGCCGCCCGGCGTTCAGGTCCAGCACCAGCGCGTTCACGCTGTTGGCCAGCGCTCCCTGCCCCATGCCCAGCATCAGGAAGGCCGCCACGAAGACCCCGAAAGATCGCGTGTGCCAGAGCGCCAGCAGGCTGAGGCCCGAGACGAGCGCCCCGGCGCAGAGGAACGGCTTGCGGCCGAGCCGGTCGGAGCCGACGCCGGCGCCCAGGCCGCCCAGGATGCTCCCCACGGCGTTGGCGGGAAAGATGAGCCCCGCCGTGACGAGGCTCAGGCCAAAGCCGCGGATGATGCCGGGCATGACCGACGGGAAGAGCGTCGCCAGCGTGCCGATGAGGAAGTACGAGCCGAA
>CAISJD010000134.1 GCA_903885605.1 uncultured Chthonomonas sp.
CCTGTGGCACGTTGCCGGCGCAGCGGCCGCCATGGGATGCGCGGCGCTCTGCCGGCCCATCGCGGTCGCGCTTCCGCTGGCTCCCGTCCTCGTGCTTCTTGCCGCGGCGGTTGCTCGGCGAAGCCGGGCGCGCCGGCTCCTGGCTGCGGCCGGCATCTCCGTGGCCCTGGGCTTTGGCCTGCCCGGCCTGTGGCAGCTGCGCAACCTGCGGGTACACCAATGGCCGGTGCTGTCCAGCGGCCATGTACAGAACAACTACTACTACAACGCCGCTTCCGTGATCGGCGCGGAGACCGGTCGAACCATGGCCCAGGTGCAGTCGGAGATGGTCCAGTCCGACTTCGGCCCCGACCACCCCGAGCGGCGGAGCTGGTCGCAGGTTGAGCGCGTGCGGTTCATGGAGCGCGAGGGCATGCGCATCGTTCGGCGCCGGCCCGACATCGCCGCCAGGCTCTGGCTTGCCGGCATCCCAAGGGTGCTGCTGGGCCGCAACGCGACGCTTTTTGTGCAGCCCTTTGCCGGTCTTCGGCGGGATGTGCTGAGACGGATGGCCGACGTGGGCGACGTGCCGCCGGAGATGGCATCCGTCAGCAACATGCGGGCGACGCGGCTTGTGGGAGCGGCGCTCCTGGCGGTGACACTGCTCTACTACGGCGTGGCCGTGCTGGGTCTGTTGCGGTTCCGGCCAGGCAGGTACCTGGCCTCGCTTCTGGCCGTCGTGTTCGTATACCTGCTCGCGCTGTCGGGCGGCGCCGGCTCCGAGGGCCGCTTCCGGCACCCGCTGATGCCCATCCTCTGCGTGGCGGCAGGCGCGGCGTTGCTGCGCCGACCGGCCTCCGGATCAGGCTGAGCCCTGTGCGCATCACCTACCTGCACCAGTACGCCAACCTTCCCGAACATGGTGGCTCGACGCGCTCCTACGAGATGGCGCGCAGGCTGGCCGCGGCCGGCCATCAGGTCAACCTGGTTACCAGCGACCACCGTCGCCTCCACGGTAGCCCCGGCCGCTGGACCGTGACCGAGCAGGCCGGGTTCACCGCACACTGGTTCGGCCTGGCCTACGCCAACCAGATGGGCTACGCAGCCCGGGCGGCCGCCTTTGTCCGGTTCGCCGCGGCGTCGGCCGCGAGGGCCGCGGCGCTGCCGGCTGATGTGATCTTTGCGACCAGCACACCGTTGACCATCGCGCTCCCCGGCGTCTGGGCGGCGCGGCGGCAGGGATGCCCCATGGTCTTCGAGGTGCGCGACCTCTGGCCCGATGTGCCCATCGCGCTGGGGGCGCTGCCCGGGCCTCTGGGCCCCGCCGCAGGCCTGCTGGAGCGCTTCGCCTACAGGAGTTCGGCGCGCGTGGTGGCGCTCTCGCCCGGCATGCGCGACGGTGTCACAGCCACGGGCTATCCTTCTGAACGGGTGACCGTGGTGCCCAACAGCTGTGACTTCGACGTCTTTGGCCTGCCGCCTGAGGCCGGGCACGCGATCCGCAGCGGCACTCCCTGGTTGGGCGGCCGCCCCCTTGTGGTCTATGCCGGGGCGCTGGGCAAGGTGAACGGCGTCTCGTATGTTGTTCGACTGGCCCAGCAGATGTCCGCGTCGCGGCCTGATGTCAGGTTTGCCGTCATCGGCGATGGGCGCGAGGAGGCGATGGTCCGCGACCTTGCTCGGCAGGCGCACGTACTCGGTACGAGCCTCCACATGCTGCCTCCCATGCCGAAACCCGAGGTCGCCCGGTGGCTCAGCGCATCCACACTGACGATGTCGACGGTGATCGATGTGCCGCAGCTCTGGCCCAACTCCGCCAACAAGTTCTTCGATAGCCTGGCGGCAGGTAGGCCCATCGCTATCAATCACGGAGGCTGGCAGGCCGACCTTCTGGCCGAGACCGGAGCAGGGCTGGTGCTGCATCCCACCGATGCGGCCGCCGGGGCAGCCGTTCTGGCCGGGGTGCTGGACGATCAGGACTGGCTGACGGCGGCGTCGCGGGCGGCGTCCGACCTGGGGCGACGCAGGTTCTCCCGCGACGCACTGGCAGCTGACCTAGAGCGCGTACTGCGCGATGCCGCCGACCGGGCGTGAGACCCCACGCAGTGCCCTTCCCGGGGCTCCCGTGGGCCTACGGCTTCGGCGCGTTAAGGTAGAATGTCACGACGCGGCGTGCCGCAGCAACGAAAGGTGTCCCTCAAACAGCATGCAGGATGACCACGCTACCAGTGGAGGCTTGCTGCCCGGCTGGCCGCAGTACGATCAGGACCAGATCGACGCGGTCACGCGGATTCTCCAGTCCGGTAAGGTGAATTACTGGACGGGTGACGAATCGCGGCTGTTTGAGCGCGAGTTCGCCGCTCGGTCTGGTTGCGCCTATGGCGTGGCCCTGTCCAACGGTACCGTGGCGCTGCAACTGGCCCTCATGGCGCTGGACCTCGAGCCGGGTTCCGAGGTCATCGTCACGCCCCGCTCCTTCGTTGCCTCTGCTGCCGTCGCCCTCATGGCCGGTTGCCGGACGGTCTTCGTCGATGTCGATCGCGATAGCGGCAACTTCGACCCGTCAGCGGTGGAGGCTGCCGTCACCGGTCGGACCCGGGCCATTATCGCAGTGCATCTGGCGGGCTGGCCCTGTGACATGGACAGCCTGATGGCCATCGCCGACCGCCACGGCCTGCAGGTCGTAGAAGATTGCGCGCAGGCCCACGGAGCCGACATCGGCGGCCGCCCCGTAGGCTCCTTCGGCCGCGTAGCGACCTGGTCCTTCTGCCAGGACAAGATCATCACCACCTGCGGCGAGGGCGGCATGGTCACCACCAACGACCGTGGCGTTTGGGAGACCTGCTGGCAGTACAAGGACCACGGGAAGAGCATCAAGCTGGCTAACGGCAAGCCCATGAGCCTTCCGCATTTCCAGTATGTGCACGACACGCTCGGTAGTAACTATCGCATGACCGAGGTTCAGGCCGCTGTGGGGCGCGTGCAGTTGCGCAGGCTCGACGAATGGGTCGCCCGCCGTCGGCACAACGCCCGGATCCTGCTGGACGAGCTCGGCGACGTGCGCGGCCTTCGGACCCCTGGTCCTCGGGCGGGCGTGCATCCCTCCTACTACAAGTTCTACGCCTACACCGGTCCCGGCGTCGACCGCAACCGCGTGGCTGCCCGCGTGATGGAGAAGGGCATCCGGTGCTCGGCCGGCAGTTGCAGCGAGATCTATCTGGAGAAGCCGTTCCGTGATGCTGGGTTCGCGCCGGCGGAGCCCCTCCCCGTGGCTCGCGAACTCGGCGAGACCGCGCTCATGCTGCAGGTCCACCCGACGCTGGACGACGGGCACATGCGCAGTATTGCCCGCGTCGTCCGCGAAGCTGTGGCTGAGGCTCGTAGCTGATGGCCCGCGTCCTCGTCACAGGGGCCGCCGGCTTTATCGGCTACCACGTTACCCACAAGCTCCTGGACCGAGGCGATCAGGTCATCGGCTTCGACAACCTGAACAGCTACTACGATCCCAAGCTGAAGGCCGACCGGCTGGCCGACCTAAAGTGCCGGGAGGGCTTCACCTTCGTTGAAGGTGACCTGGCCGACCAGCGGGCCGTGGACGAGCTTTTCATCGACCACGCGCCCGGATCGGTGATCAACCTGGCTGCACAGGCCGGCGTCCGCTACTCGCTGGAGAACCCGCACGCCTACGTGCAGAGCAATCTGGTGGGGTTCATGAGCGTGCTGGAGGCTTGCCGGCATCGGGGTGTCGAGCATCTGGTCTATGCGTCGTCCAGTTCGGTCTACGGCGCCAACCGCACCATGCCGTTCGCGGTCAGCCACAACGTGGACCATCCCCTGAGCCTCTATGCGGCCAGCAAGAAGGCCAACGAGCTGATGGCGCACACGTACAGCCACCTGTACGGGCTCCCGACGACCGGGCTCCGCTTCTTCACGGTCTACGGTCCCTGGGGCAGGCCGGACATGGCCGCCTTCCTCTTCACCAGGGCCATCCTGGCCGGCGAACCGATTGACCTGTTCAATAACGGGCAGATGCTCCGAGATTTCACCTACGTCGACGACATCGTCGAGGGCGTCATCCGCGTCCTGGATCGGCCCGCCCAACCCAGTCTCGCGTGGTCCGGCGAGCATCCCGAGCCCGGCACGAGCGCGGCTCCGTACCGCGTGTACAACATCGGCAACAACCAGCCTGTGGAGCTAACTCGGTTCGTGCAGGTCCTGGAAGAGGCGCTGGGGGTGCCTGCCGTCAGACGCTACCTGCCCATGCAGCCCGGCGACGTGCCCGCCACGTGGGCCGATGTCGACGCCCTCATGGCGGATGTGGGGTTCAGTCCTTCGACACCCATCGAGGTGGGCGTCAGACGGTTCGTTGAGTGGTACCGCGGGTACTACGGCGGTTAGCGCCGCCCGGCACCCCGCGCCCTGGTACGACGCACGGCCGATCCCCGGCGCCGAGCGAGGCGCCTGAGCAACCCGCCACCACGCCTGATGCCGCGGCGTCCGGCGCTGAACGCCCCAAGCGTGTGCAGCCCCTATCCCTGCGCGCCAACTTCTCGTGGACGCTTGCCGGCAACCTGGTCGCCTACGCGGCCAACTGGGCGATCCTCTCCGCATTGGCAAAGATGGGTACCAAGACGGCCGTAGGGCAGTACACGGACGCGCTGACGGTGGCCCAGCCCGTCATGGTGTTCGCCCAGATGGGGCTTCGCGTCGTCCAGGCGACCGACCAGCGCGAGGGGTACCGGTTCGGCTCCTATGTGGCCGTCCGCATCTCGTGCCTGGCCCTGGCCCTGGTGGTCTCGCTGGCAGTGGCGGTCTGGGGCCCGTTCAGCCACGAGGCGGCTCCGGCCCTGATGGTCCTCGCCGTGGCGCTGGTACTGGACGGCTTCAGCGACGTGATGTACGGCCTCATGCAGCAGAAGGAGTGCATGGACCGGATCGCCGTGTCCATGATCATCCGGAACCTGCTGGCCCTTGCCGGCGTCATTGGCGTGTACGCCCTGACGCACTCGGTGGCCTGGGCGATGGCGGGCTTCGGGGTGGGATACCTGATCGTGCTCTGCACGTATGACACCCTGTCGGCATCGCGCCTGGTCGGACCCGCGGAGGGCGGCGGCTGGCTGGCCGCGTGGCGGCCCGTATGGGACCGAGCCGCCATGAGGGACATCGTCGCAACCGGGTTCCCTCTTGCGCTGATGAGCCTCTCCATCCTGCTCAACACGCGCGGCCCTCAGTTCATCGTGGGACGGCTTCTTGGTGAAGGCGCCCTGGGGCTCTTCGCAGGCGTGGCGAGCTTGTACAATGTGGGCTACTTCGTCATCAACGCACTCGGCGTGGCCGCCGTGCCGCGCCTGTCGCAGCACTACACTCGCGGCGAGGAGCGGCAGTTCCTTCGTATTGCCGGAGCGTTGGTGGTGGCCGCCGGCGGAGCGGGCCTGGTGATCTTCCTGGCCGGCTACCTCTGGGGGCCGCACCTGCTGACGGCGCTCTTCACCGCCGAGTACCGTCAGGGTTCCCATGCCCTGAACTGGATGCTGGCCGGCGGAGCGCTGTTCTATGTATCGACGGCAGTGGGCACTGTGGTATCGTCCACTCGGTCGTTCGCGCCGCAGACGGTCCTGTCGGGCGTGGTGGCCGGTGTGGCCGTGCTCGGCGCGTATCTGCTGGTGCCGCGCTACGGTATTCAGGGGGCGGCATACGCCTCCTTCCTGACGATGGCTGTCAGGCTTCTGGGCATCAGCGCCGTGTTCGTCCTCCTGTGGCGAGGCCGTGACGGCGCCACGAGAGCGGTGGAAGGACAAGCATGACGAACGACCCGATGGCGTCCGCGCCGGCCGATGCCTTGCCGGCGTTCCTGGCTTCCGCTGAGAAGCTCAGGATGTGGAGTACGGCTAAACGGCTGGGCCACTACGGTGCGGCGCTATATGCCGACGTGCCTCTCCGGGGCAAGCGGATGCTGGACATCGGCGGCGGCAATGGCGTTTTCAGCCTCTACGCTGCCGCGTCCGGCGCGGCCCAGGTGATCTGCCTTGAGCCGGAGACCGACGGTAGCAGCACGGGGATGCGAGAGACCTTCAGCCGCGTGGCGCGCGATATCGGCGCCCCCAACGTGGAGATGCGCCCCTGCTTCATGGAGGAGTTCGACGCCGAGCCGGGTAGCTTCGACATCGTGCTCATCCACAACTCCATCAACCACTTCGATGAGCCGGCGTGCATCGCGTTCGGGAAGGACCCCGCCGCCCGGGCGAAGTACCTGAGCATGTTTGAGACCATTGACCGATGGCTGGCCCCCGGCGGGCACCTCCTCCTGGCGGACTGCTCCTCGCGGGGCCTGTTCGCCGACCTGCACGTGACCAATCCGTTCGCGACCTGGATCGAGTGGCACAAGCACCAGCCGCCCGAGGCCTGGGAGGGGTTGCTGAAGCAGTTGGGCTACAGCCGATGTTGCTTGCGCTGGACGTCGCCGAACCAGCTCGGAGGCCTGGGCGTGGCCTTGCTGTCCAACCGCCTCGGGGCGTACCTGACCATCAGCCACTTCCGGCTCCACATGCTGAAGGCCGCGGCCGGAGCACGCGCTTGACGCAGTCCGCCGTGCAGCCTTCGAGCCGACCCGGTCCGGCGTTTAACCCGCAGGAGCGGCACGAGGACCTGGCCAGCGCCAAGGAGCGGCGTGCGCGGACTTTCCTGGTCCGGGCCACGTTTCTGGCGTTCGTCTTCTCCATCCCGTTCGACATGGTCGCCATCCAGGCGGGTACAGCCCTTGCGAAGGTCATCGGCATAGCCTTCTTCGTGGCGTGTGTTCTGAACCATCGGGAGCCGTTCGCCAAGCCGCCGAAGGCGTTCTGGTACTTCGTGGGCTACCTCGGTATCTGGGTGCTGATGGCCGTGCCGCAGGTCAACATCGAGCCGTTCCGAGCCGATGTGCTGCTTCGGTTCAGCACGCTCTTCCAGTTGCTCGCCTTTGCGCTGGTTGCCACAAACCTGATGAAAGACCATCGGCTCGCCATGCAGGCGGTCTTCGCGTTCGGCGCGGCATCGGTGCTCATCGCGCTACTCATGGCCGCTCAGGTTTCGGTCGTGCGCGAGGTGACGCCTATCGGTTCCCGCATGACGTTCGGCGGCCAGAACTTCAACCATATCGCCGGCGTCTTCGGAATGTCGCTGTGCGCCCTGCTGGGACTGGCGTATACCACGCAGGAGGCCAGCCGACGCCGGCAGATCATCGCCGTGCCCGCCAGCGCCGTCCTGGTCGTCATGACGATGGCCACCGGCTCGCGCGGCGGCGTGGTGGCCACGGCCGCGGGACTGGCGATCCTGCTGGTGCAGGGAGGCAACCTCTGGAGGTGGGTCCGGTCCGCCGCGGTGATGGTGGTCGCGCTGGCATGGTTGGCCTACTCGCTGGCCGGCTCCGACATCACGCTGGGCCGCTTCCGGATGAGCGTCATGAAGGGCGACGTCAGCCTTCGCGAACGAATCTACCCCGAGCAGATCACCATGTTCTCCGAGAGCCCCCTGGTTGGGTTCGGCCCGGTGAACAACGCGCGCGAACTCGGTAAGCGGATCAAGACCGAGGGGCGCAAGCCCATGGACGCCCACAACCTCGTCCTGCACCTGCTGACCGAGGTGGGCCTCTTCGGCGCCGTGCCGTTCCTGATCGGCCTGGGATACTGCCTGAAGGCCGCCTGGGACAACAGGCTTGGGGCGCTGGGCGTCGTGCCCCTCGCCGTCCTCTGCGCCATGCTGGCCGCGAACCTCTTCGGCAACTGGGTCCCGAGGAAGGCGCTCTGGCTCGCCATCTCGTTGGCGCTGGCTCAGGCGCCGGCCGTCGCCCGTATGCGGCGGAAGGCTCCCGCAACTTCAGCCGCGCCGGCGACGCCGGTCCTCCCGGCCTAGGCGCCGGTCTGGTGTTGCCCGAGCCACGGCTGCTGTGAAGGCGCTTCTCGTCGCACCCACTCCGCCGCCCGAGGGCGGCATGGCTACGTGGACCACCGCGGTGGTGGCCGGCCTTGCCGCACGCGACGGCGTCGACGTGCGCCTCCTCGATACCGCCGTGCGGTGGCGGTCCGTGACGGACCTCTCTGCGGTGCGTAGGATCGTCGGCGGCGCGGTCCAGGGCCTGCGCGACAATGCCCGCGTGGCCGCCGCCATCGGCGAGTACGGGCCGGACGTGGTGCATATCGCCACCAGTGCGGGCTTCGGCGTATTCCGCGACAAGCTCATGGCGACCGGCGCGCGCCGGCGCGGAACGCCCGTGGTGATGCACTACCACTTCGGCCGCATCCCGGCGCTGGCCGCGTCCGGCGGATGGGAGTGGCGCACGCTGTGCGCCGGGGCACGGCAGGCGGCGCTGCAACTGGCGCTTGATAGGCCGTCCGCCGACGCCCTGCAGCGGGCCATCGGCATGCCGACCGTTCGGGTGCAGCCGAACATGGTCGATGCCCCTGCCCTCGGCAGGCTTGCCGACGCGACCGAGGCGCCGGCGCAGGGCGACCGCCTCCGTATCGTCTTCGTCGGCCACGCGATCGTCTCCAAGGGCGTGGCGGACCTCGTGTCGGCCTGCGCGTCTCCGGCGTGTCCCGATGTGGAGCTTCGTGTGGTGGGGCCCTGCGAGGCCGCCTACGAGCCCGAGCTCCGGCGCATCGCCGCCCAGCGGAACGGGGGTGGGTGGCTCACCCTCTGCGGCCGCCTGCCGCATGCGGAGGCGCTGGCCGCCATGGCCTCGGCGCACGTGGTGGCGCTACCAAGCTCCAGCGAGGGCTTCCCCAACGTGGTGGTGGAGGCTATGGCGCTGGGGCGGTGCGTGCTGGCCACGCCGGTGGGGGCGATCCCGGAGATGCTCGCCGACGGCGCGTGCGGCGTGCTGACGCCGCTCGGCGACGTGGGCGCACTGGCGCGCGCCATCGCTTCACTTGACACGGACCGCACCCGGCTGGCCGCGCTGGGCTCGGCGGCCCGGCTCCGAGCCGCGACGTGCTATGATGGGCCACAGGTACTGGACCGACTGGTTGAGCTGTGGAGGGAAGCGGCGGCGACGCGATGCACATAACCTGCCTCATCGACAACCTGGGTTCCGGCGGGGCGCAGCGCCAGCTCGGCGCGGTCGCAGTGGCGTTGGCGCGGCTCGGCCATGAGGTCGACTTCGTCGCCTACCACGACGGCGGCTTCTACCGGTCGCAGTTTGAGCAGGCCGGCATCACGGTGAGGGTGGTCCAGTCGGGTAACCCCCTGCGGAGGATCCTCATGGTCCGGTCGGCGCTCCGCGCAGCGGCTACGGACGTGGTGCTTGCCTACCTGCCGCAGCCCTGCCTGTACGCTGAGTTGGCCGCACTGCCGTCGCGCAGGTGGGGCCTGGTGGTCTCAGAGCGCAACGCCGAGCCGGGTGCAGGCCGCAATCGCTTCCCGTGGCGCCAGGCCATGCATCGGGTGGCCGATGCCGTGGTGACGAACAGCCACTGCAACCGGCTGATGATCGAGGCCTGCGCGCCCTTCATGCGCGGCCGTGTCACCACGATCTACAACCTCCTCGACCTTGACCGGTTCACTCCGGGCGCTTCGCGGCGCGCCGATGACGGCTCGGTCGTCTTCTCGGCTGTGGGCACGTACGCCCTGCGCAAGAACCCCGTCCGGCTGATGACCGCCTGGGGCATGGCCGCCAAGCGGCTCCCGGGCAAGCGGCCGCTCCTCCGGTGGCGGGGCGGCCAGAGCGACATCGAGCCGGGGCGCACCATCAAGGCGCAGATGGTCGCCGCGGCTGCCGAGGCCGGCGTCACCGACATGGTCGACCTGGGCGGCGAGTGCAAGGACGTGGTCGATCTCTATCGCTCCAGTGACGCCGTGATCCTGCCGTCGATCCACGAGGGACTGCCCAATGTGGTCTGCGAGGCCTCGGCCTGCGGCGTGCCTGTCCTGACCAGCAACGTCAGCGACGCGGGCAACCTCGTGCTGGACGGCCGTAGCGGGTACCTGTTCGACCCGATGTCCTGCGAGAGCATCGCCGATGCCGTGGTTCGCTTCGCCGGTCTGGGCTCGGACGAGCGCGCGGCCATGGGCGTCGAGGCCCGGCGGAACTCCGAGCGGCTTCACGACGCGGACCAGATCCTGCAGGCATACGAGGCTGTACTGGAGAGCGCGGCCGCCCGCCGCTTGCCGTCTGTCGGCCACTGGGTCTCGGATGTGCCCGAGTCCGCCGTCCGGACCGCCCTCGCCGAGGCGCCGTAGCGCACGCCCGCTGCATCCCGCCATGCTGAGACACACCGAGAACAACGCCAAGCTCCGAGAGAAGCTCGGCTCGCTGCCACAGAAGCCCGGATGCTATATCTACCGCGACGTTCGCGGTCAGGTCATCTACGTGGGCAAGGCGGTGAACCTGCGCAGCCGCGTCCGCTCCTACTTCCAGGCCGGCGCCAACCACACGCCGAAGGTCCGCCGGCTGGTGCACGAGGTGTGCGACCTGGAGTGGTTCGTCACCGAGACGGAGCTGGAGGCGCTCGTCCTCGAGTGCAACCTCATCAAGCGGCATCGGCCCCACTTCAACGTCCGCCTGCGGGACGACAAGCACTACCCCTACATCTGCCTCACCACGTCCGAGCCCTTCCCGAGGCTCATGATGACGCGGCGCATCCGCCAGGACGGCAACCGCTACTTCGGCCCCTACACAGGCGCGAGGCCGGTCTACGCCATCATGGACCTGATGAAGCGCATCTTCCCCATCGTCTCCTGCGGCAAGCGGTTCACGGGCGAGGAGGTGCAGAAGCCCTGCATCTACCACAGCATGGGGCAGTGCCTGGCGCCCTGCGCGGGTCTGGCCAAGGCCGAGGAGTACGCCCGCGCCGTCCGCGACGCGACCTCGTTCCTGGAGGGCAAGCAGGAGCGGATCCTGAACGACCTGCGCCGCCGCATGGCACGCGCCTCCGACGCACTGCAGTTCGAGGTCGCGGCGCGCCTGCGCGACCAGATCTCGGCGGTCGAGCAGGTGCTCTCGAGGCAGAAGGTGATCAGCTCCCGGCTGGTTGACCAGGATGTGGTGGCCCTGGTGGCCGAGGACGGCGGCGCCTGCGTGCAGATGTTCTACATCCGAGGCGGCAAGCTGATCGGCCAGAACAGCTACCTGCTGGAGGGGGCCGACGCCGAGGAGCCCAACGGCGTGGCCGTGCAGGAGTTCGTGAAGCAGTACTACCAGAACGCGGCCGCCTACGTGCCGCAGGAGGTGCTGCTCCCCTGCGACATCGACGAGGCGAGCATCATCGAGTCGTGGCTGCGGCAGAAGCGCGGCAGCAAGGTCGAGATCTCCGTGCCGCTGCGGGGCGACAAGAAGCGGCTGGTGGAGATGGCCACAGAGAACGCCTCAGACGCCATGGGGCGCATGCGGGCCGAGATGCGCGCACGCCTCGGCAACACGGACCGGGCCCTGGCCGACCTCGCCGAGGCGCTGGGCCTTGACGGACCGCCCAACCGCATCGAGTGCTACGATATCTCCAACTTCCAGGCGGAGGCCTTCGTCGGCTCCATGGTGGTCTGCGAGGGCGGGATGATGGCGAAGCAGGAGTACCGCCGCTTCCGCATCCGCGAGCATGAAGGCCGCGCCGACGACCCCGGCATGATGCGCGAGGTGCTGACGCGCCGCCTGCGCGACGGCGTGGCAGGCGACGAGAAGTTCGCCCGCATGCCGGACCTCATCATCGTCGACGGCGGCTCGGGTCAGCTCACCGCGGCGCTGGCGGCCATGGAGGAGGTGGGCGTCCGCCTGCCGGTCTGCGGCCTGGCCAAGCGGTTCGAGCTGCTGATCGTGCCGGACCGCGAGGAGCCCGTGGCGTTGGAGCGCAGCTCGCAGGCGCTCTACCTGGTGCAGCGCATCCGCGACGAGGCGCACCGGTTCGCCAACGCCTACCGCGTCATGGTCCAGGCGAAGCGGCAGACGAAGAGCGTGCTGGACGCGGTGCCGGGCATCGGACCCAAGCGGCGCAAGGCGCTGGTGAAGCACTTCGGCAGCATCGCCAGGATCAAGGCGGCCGAAGTAGACGAGCTGTCCGCCGCGCCCGGCATGAACCGGTCGGTCGCCTTGAGCCTACACACCTACCTGCGCGAAGCGGCGCCCGCCGCCGAGACGCCCTGAACGGAGCCCCATGCCACCCTCGCTCACGCCGGATGAAGGTCTGAAGCACGTACTCGTCTACACCGACGGCGCCTGCCAGGGCAACCCGGGCCCCGGCGGCTGGGGAGCGGTCATGGTCTACGGGGACAAACGCCGCGAGATGTCCGGCGGCTTCCGGCGCACGACGAACAACCGCATGGAGCTGATGGGCGCCATCGAGGCCCTGAAGGCCATGCGCTACCCCTGCGCCGTGACGCTCACCACGGACTCCGAGTACCTGAAGAAGAGCATCGAGTTGGGCTGGGCGCTGAAGTGGCGGTCGAACAACTGGATGCGCCAGGGCGAACGCGTGCCCAACTCCGACCTCTGGATCGAGCTGCTGGGCCTCCTGGCGGTCCACAAGGTCTCCATCGTCTGGGTGCGCGGCCACACCGGCCACCCGGAGAACGAGCGGTGCGACAAGCTGGCCGTGGCCGCCTCACGCGCCGCGGAACTGCCCGAGGACACGGGCTACCACCCCGCGGCCAAAGCCAAGCGGTAAGCCGGCCTCGTCGATAGCGCCGTCGACACGGCCGACAACGTCAAGGGCCTTCCGACCCCACTGACGTTGTTGGCCTTGTTGTCGGTGACGGCGGGGGCCTACGGACCCTCCTCCTCGCCCAGGGCTACGGTCGGCGGGTGTCGGGCGTCGAGGGCCGCTCGGAGGGCGCTGAGGGTGGCCGCTGGGTCCTGCGGGCAGGCTCCTCCGACCATGACGAACCGCTCGGACGGCGCGCCCCAGTCCAGGAAGGCCGCGCCCATGCCGCCGCCCGGTCCCACCGTCAGGCGCGAGGGACCTTCGGGCGTGAGCAGCGCGATGAGGGCGCCGCCCGGGGCGAACTTGGCCGCCCAGCGCACGTTGGACCGGCTCTCCTGGCACTCCCCCGGCGCGTTGCTCAGGGGCTTCAACGGCGTTGTATGGCCGTCCTCGAAGAGGCTGCGGCCCGGCCGCGCGGTCGCGGCGCCCATGACGTTGATATCGTCGTAGCACGCGAACCAGGTGGTCGGCTCGTTGAGGGTGCAGTCCACCCACTCCGCGCCCGCCCAGACCTCGAAGGTCTTGGTGAGGCCCGCCGGATCGCGGCTGACGACGCGGACCATGGCCGGGCCGACGATGGGTGCGGTGAGCTCGTTGCGGGCGGTCCGCGCGACGCCGTTGACGTCGGCGAAGCCCGCCCAGCCGGTGTCGCCCGGTTCGGTCAGGTCCAGGCCGCCCAGGGCATCGACGCACCAACGGTAGATGTGGCCTCCCTCGGCGCCGAAGCGGAGGCTGAGCCTGCCGTTCTCCACCCGAATGAAGCCCGCACCGTCGCGCCGGGCGGCCATGGCCGTCGCCGCGGGCTGCGAGCCGCCTGAGTAGACGTGGAACAGACGCTCGCGTCCACCGCCCTGCGCCGGAGGAGCCAGGAAGCGCAGGATGCGCCTGCCCTGCTCGGCATCGACCTGGCAGGGGATGGCCGCGCCGGTGGCCGCCTCCACGCACGTCAGCGGACCGTGGAGCAGGGCGCCCGCAGGCAGCTCAATCGCCAGGGGCTGCCCCGCAATCGCCAAACCCGGCGACGTGATGAGGACCGGCAGCCGCCGCGAGGCGCCCGGAACGGCCCACGACGCGGCCGGGTTCGCCGAGGCGCGCGAGGGCGCCAGGGCGGAGCGCTGCATGGCCACGGCGGCGATGGGCAGCAGGGCGGGAGGCTCGGGCATCGGCTTACCGGACGCGACGGCGGCAAGGGCCGTGCGCGCGGCCGTGCGGGCCGCGGCGACCTCGTGCAGGGCGGCGGCGTAGCGCGCCAGCGTGCGGTCCAGGAAGAAGGGCCGGAACTGCGACAGCCACCGGGCGGCGAAGCGCTCACGGAGGCCGCGCAGGCGACCCTCCAACGCCTGCAGCGACGCGCCGGACCGTGCCAGGGCATCACGGGCGACGCCAGAACCGATCGGGGCCATGCGCGCCGCCTGCCAGGCCTCGGCGGCTCGGGAGAGGAGGCGGCGCCGATCGGCCAGGTGGCGCACGCGCTCGGCCTGCAGGATCAGGTCGTCCAGCACCCACTGGTTCATGGTCGCCGCACGGCGCACGGCGCGAAGGTCGCGCAGGGCGGGTAGCGCCGCGGCATCGATCCGGTCGGCTAGGGCCAGCCCGGAGCGCAGCGGGCCGCCTGCCTCGGGGCGCCAGAAGCGGCTATTCATCAGCCCCTCCAGGCCCGGCATGGCGTGGAGCGCCTCCAGGCGGCGGATGGCCCGGCCGAAGCGGTCGTCGCGCACGCCGAAGAGCACCGCACCCAGCCGCCGGTCGAAGGCATCGCGCGGGGTGGCCGAGGCGTTCCAGGAGCACTCGGCGCCCCAGGCGATGCCGTACCAGTTGCCGCCGAGGAGCGCCTCGCCGTCGTCGAGCCAGTTGGTGTTGAGAACGCCCGAGGCTCCATGCTTGGCGCCGTCGCGGACATAGTTCCGAACGTTCACGGCCGTGGCGGCGAAGTCGGGCAGGATGCGGCTCCAGCAGTTCGTGCCGGGACAGACCCAGAACTCGTAGCCCGCCTTGGCGAAGGGCAGGATGGCCTCGTCGAACGAGGGCCGCGGGTCGTAGCCCCAGCTCAGCATGACCGTGTCCTTGGGGATCTGGTCCAGCTTGTCGGGGTGCTGCAGGATGATGTCGCCCCACATCATCATCCGCTTGCCGAAGCGGTCTCGCAGCAGGTCGTGAACACGCCGCACGTGGCCCACGTAGATGCCGCCGACGCCGATGCGGGCGGCCTCCTCCTTGGTGGGACCGGTGCCGAGGCCCCAGGTCTCATCGCAGCAGACGTTGAAGAGCTTCGACCGGAGCAACGGCGCCTGCGCCTCATACAACTTGCCGAGCAGGCCGTAGGAGCCCTCCAGCAGCGGGTTGAGCACGTCGGGCGTCTCGGCCAGCGGCTTGTACGCGGGCTTGTTCAGGATATTCCCGAAGTGGCCGAACGACTGCTGGCAGCCCACCAACTCCACGCCCTGCAGCCACGCCGACCGGTCCAACTCCCGCAGCTCGGAGGGGAGCAGCGACCCGCCCTTGGGGCCGATGTCCGGCAGGGCCGGGTAGGCGAACTGGTGCTCGAGGTACCAGGTGTAGACGTTGAGCTTCAGCGACGCGCCCAGCGCGGCCTGCCGCTGCAGCGTGGCCGGCGTGGGGCTGGGTCCGCGCGTGATGTCGTCGAGGAAGCCCCGATGGGCGATGCTGGGCCAGTCCTCGATGCGGACGCAGGGCAGCGCCCCGTCGCGGCTGTTGGCCGTGATAAGCTGCCTCAACGTGGCGCAGCCGTTAAGCAGGCCCGCCGCGTCCGTAGCGCCGATGGAGACACCCCGCGAGGTCACCTCCAGCCGGTAGCCGCCTGCGGCAGAGGGACGCGAGGAGGCCCAGGCCGAGGGCGTCCCCAGCGTCAGGCTCGGCCGCGGCCCCGCCGCCTGCTTGACGCGCAGCGAGGCGGCGGCGCTCCGGCCCAGGGCGTCGGCC
>CAISJD010000135.1 GCA_903885605.1 uncultured Chthonomonas sp.
CCGAAGTTACGGGGTCAGTTTGCCTAGTTCCTTAACGATAGTTCTCTCGAACGCCTTGGTATCCTCTACCTGCCTACCTGTGTCGGTTTGCGGTACGGTCAGAGAAGACCTCCCACGCGGCTTTTCGCGGCGGCATCCATCCCGGCTTCGCTTCCCCCGAAGGTTCCACTCGTTCCAGGCCACCCGTATACGGAGGCGGATTTACCTACCCCCACGGGCCATCCCGGAAACACGGTATACCAGCACCGTGACCGAAACTTCAACCGCGTCCCCACGTGATCAACGACCTTCACTGGCTCCGGAATATCTACCGGACTGCCATCGACTACGCCATTTGGCCTCGCCTTAGGACCGGCTAAACTCAAGAGGACGAACCTTCCTTAAGAACCCTTAGGCTTTCGGCGGACGGGATTCTCACCCGTCTTCTCGCTACTTATACCGGCATCCGTACTTCCCGCCGCTCCACCAGGGCTTACACCCTCGGCTTCGCCGCGACGGGAACACTCCCCTACCACGCAGCCCCGAAGGGCCACATCCGCTGCTTCGGTGACAGGCTTGAGCCCCCTTACATTATCGGCGCAGGGACACTCGACCAGTAAGCTGTTACGCACTCTTTCAATGGTGGCTGCTTCTAAGCCAACATCCTGGTTGTCTATGCATCCCCACATCCTTTTACACTTAGCCTGTACTCTGGGACCTTAGCAGACGGTCTGGGCTGTTTCCCTCTCGACGACCAAGCTTATCCCCGGCCGTCTCACTGCCACCCTTCATGTCCTACCATTCGGAGTTTGGTTGACTTTGGTAACCCGGTAAGGCCCCGCGGCCATCCAGTGGCTCTACCGGCAGGACAAAACAGGTGACGCTGCACCTCAATGCATTTCGGGGAGAACCAGCTATCTCCGCGTTCGATTGGCATTTCACCCCTACCCACAGTTCATCCAAGCCGTTTTCAACCGACACTGGTTCGGGCGTCCACATGGGAGTTACCCACGCTTCCCCCTGACCATGGGTAGATCACGCGGTTTCGGGTCTGCCCCCGGCCATCTATCGCGCTATTCGCACTCGCTTTCGCTCTGGCTACGCCACTGAATGGCTTAACCTACGACCAAGGGCAACTCGCCGGTTCATTCTGCAAAAGGCACGCCATCACCAGGCCGTAGCCCGGCTCTGACTGCTTGTAGGCGCTCTGGTTTCAGGTTCTATTTCACTCCCCTCCCGGGGGGCTTTTCACCTTTCCCTCACGGTACTGGTTCACTATCGGTGGCAGAGCGTATTTAGCCTTAGGAGGTGGTCCTCCCAGATTCACGCAAGGTTCCTCGTGCCCCGCGCTACTTGGGTGCCGGCGCTCAAATGGCCCATACTCCTCCTACGGGGCTCTCACCCTCTATGGCGGGCCGTTCCAGGCCGCTTCGAAATCGCTATCCATTCAAGACCATGCCGGTCCCGCAACCCCCATGGGGCGTACCCCACAGGTTTAGGCTGTTCCCCGTTCGCTCGCCGCTACTAGGAGAATCGCATATGCTTTCTCTTCCTCCGGGTACTAAGATGTTTCAGTTCCCCGGGTGCCCCCCGCATACCTATGTGTTCAGCATGCGGTGTCCGCCCATTACGGCGGACGGGTTTCCCCATTCGGATACCTCGAGATCTTCGCTTGATTGCAGCTCCCTCGAGCGTTTCGCCGCTGATCGCGTCCTTCATCGGCACTCTGCCCCTAGGCATCCACCAGACGCCCTTTGTAGCTTGCTAAACTCAAGAACTCACGACAACGCCACGAGCCCTCAAATCAAACAAACCTCCAACCACTACACACAACCCTAACATGCGAACAAGATTGTCGCACGCATTTACCCAGACCCTATGCGATTGTCAAAGAACCACGCCAGCTTCCCGGGAAACTAAGCACCGGGGGGCGCAACGGCTAAACAGGATAGCACCGGCTCTCCACCAGAGTCAACCCCTGAGACCAGGAGTTTTCGCATCTTGTCGGATAGTCCGGCCCGCGGCGGGAAGGCTGCAGAAGACGACTGCGAGAACTGCTCAGTGAACCGCGCGGACATGAAGTGTACCAGATCACGTGGGGATACAAGCCTCCCCAGCTCGATTGTCAGCGAAGTTACGCCCTTGTCGCGAATCCCGCACGGGATGATCATCCCGAAGCCGTCCAGGTCGGCGGAGGCGTTCAGCGCGAAGCCGTGCAGTGTCACCCAGCGACTGACCTTGATCCCGATGGCGCAGACCTTCCTGTCGCCCACCCAAACGCCCGTGTGCGGCGGCAACCGCCGGGCCTCGACGCCCAGGTCGCCCAGCGCCGCCATGATGCAGCCCTCCACGTCTCGCAGGTAGGCATGGACATCCTTCCCGCGCTCAGCCAGGCTGACGATGGGATAGCCGACCAACTGACCGGGCGCGTGGTAGGTGACATCGCCGCCTCGGTCGGTCTCGACCAGCGACACGCCGGCCTCGGCCAGCGCCTCGGGGCTGCGCAGGAGGTTCCCGGCATGGAAGCCACGCCCGAGGGTGATGGTGGGCGGGTGCTCAAGCAGGAGCAGGAGGTCGTCGATGGTTCCGTCGGCGCGCAGCGCGGCCAGCTCGCGCTGGAGCTCCCACGCGTCCCGGTACTCCACCTGTCCCAACCAGATCGTGCGCATCGCTTGGCTCCCGTGTGGTCTTTGGATTATGCCCCATCCTGGCTGAAGCGCGAAGGGGAGGGAGGGCGGCTCTTGTGGCGTACACTCTCGGTATGGCTACTCGGATACCGTTTGATAGTCTGTGCGTGCAGGCGGCGACGCGTGAGATCGCCCAGGCGCTTCAGGGCGGGCTGGTGCAGTCGATCACGCAGCCGGCGCCGCTGCAGCTGGTCCTCGGCCTCTACGCGGGCGGGCGGCGGCGTTTCCTCTTGCTGTCGGCGGATGCCACGTGGGCGCGCCTGCACGAGACCTGGGTGAAGCGACCCAATCCGCCGGAGCCGCCGGTCTTCTGCATGGCCTGCCGCAAGCATCTGGACGGGGCGACGCTGGCGGCTGTGCAACAGCCGGAGTTCGACCGCGTGGTGACGCTCCGCTTCGCACGGGCGGGCATGGCAGCCGGCGACCTGGTCGTGGAGATGATGGGCAAGCACGCCAACATCATCCTTGTTGATCCCGACGGCCGCATCCTGGACTCGATGAAGCACATCTCGGCGCGTCTGAGCCGCACTCGTGAGGTGCTGCCCGGCCGGCCGTTCGCGATGGCTCCCATCGCCGCAGGGACCGTCGATCCCCGCCTCCCGACTGCGCACACCGCGCTGGCGGAGGCGGCGGCCCTGCCGGACGCCGAGGCCGCTGCCGCCAGGGCCATGGCCACGCTCCAGGGCCTCTCGCCCTTCCTGGCGCAGGAGCTGCTCATCCGTTGCACGAACGGATCGGCCGAGGAGGCGTGGCGCAGCGTGTTCGGCGCGCCCACCGGCCAGGGCTTCGTGGTGCGCGACACCAGGGGCGCTGCCCTGGGAGCCTACCCGGTGGCGCCGGCCTGCCTGCCCGGCGCAGCGGCGCACCCGGTGGCGTCCTTCTCGCCGGCGGCGGACGCGGCGTACACCGAGATGGAGACCCACGCCCACGCGGCGAACATGGCACGGCAGGCCGAAGGGCAGATGCAGCGGGCGCTCAAGAGCCGCCAGTCGTCGATGACGGAACTGGCGCAACAGGCCCGCAAGCTGGGCTCGGCGGAGGCGCACCAACGGCGGGGTGAGCTGCTTCTGGCGCACCAGTCCATCATCGCTGCCGGGACGCATGAGGCGCGCGTGGCGGACCTGTTCGAGGCGGAGATGCCCGAGGTCGCCATCCCGCTGGACCCGGACATGACGATCCATGAGAACGCCGAGCGGCTATTCGCCAAGGCGCGGAAGGCCCGGAGCGGCGCTGCGCGGCTCGAGGAGCATCGCGCACGGCTGGAGGCCGAGATCGCCACCCTTGCCGCAGCGCTGCAGACGCTGCGAAGCGAGCCGGGGGCCGACCCGGAGGCGCTCTGCGCCGAGATGCGCGAGGCGGGACTGCTGGCTCCCGAGCCTGGACCGGCGCCCGTATCGGTGGCGGCCAAGAAGGCGGCGGAACCCCACGGCGGGCGCATCAGCACGGTCCGCACGGTGGACGGCTACGAGATCCTGATCGGGCTCTCGGCCGAGGCGAACGACCACCTGACCACCCGCGTGGCGGCGCCGACCGACTGGTGGCTGCACGTTCGCGGCGGCACGGGGGCACACGTGGTGGTGCGCAGCAAGGGGCGCCCGGAGTCAGTGCCGGCGGCGGTGCTGCAGGAGGCGGCGGTCTGGGCGGCGCGCAACAGCGCATCAAAGCACTCGTCGGTGGTGGCGGTGGATGTCACCCAGAAGAGACATGTGCGAAGGCCACGAGGCGGGGCTCCCGGCCTCGTGACCTATCGCAACGAACGGACACTGCACGTCGACCCCAAGCGGGAAGGCTAGCCCGGGGCCACCCGCAGCCTAGGTGCCCATCTCCCAGGAGGCCAGGTAGGCCACCTGCTCCTCGGTGAGCACGTCGATGTCCACGCCCATGGCCGCCAGCTTCAGGCGGGAGATCTCGCGGTCGATCTCAACGGGCACGGGATAGACGGTCTTCTTCAACGTGGCGGCGTTCTTCGCCATGTACTCGGCGCAGAGGGCCTGGTTGGCGAAGCTCATATCCATCACCGCAGCCGGATGCCCCTCGGCGGCGGCCAGGTTGATAAGCCTGCCCTCTCCCAGCACGTAGAGGCGGCGGCCGTCGGCCATGGTGTACTCGACGACGAACTCGCGGACCTGGCGCACGGCGGTGGCCATGGCGGTTAGGGCCTCGAGGTCGATCTCCACGTTGAAGTGGCCCGAGTTGGAGATGATGGCCCCGTCCTTCATCGCCGCGAAGTGCTCGCCGCGAAGGACGTGGATGTCGCCGGTCAGGGTGCAGAAGTGGTCGCCGATGGTGGCGGCCTTCTCCATGGTCATGACCTCGAAGCCGTCCATCACGGCCTCAAGGGCGCGGACGGGCTCGACCTCGGTGACGATGACCTTGGCGCCCATGCCGCGGGCCCGCATGGCGACGCCGCGGCCGCACCAGCCGTAGCCGGCGACCACGAAGAAGCTGCCCGCCAGCAGGCGGTTTGTGGCGCGGATGATGCCGTCGACGGTGCTCTGGCCGGTGCCGTAGCGGTTATCGAACAGGTGCTTGGTATCGGCGTCGTTGACGGCGACGATGGGATAGGCCAGCACGTTGTTCTGGGCCATGGCGCGGAGGCGGATGACGCCGGTGGTGGTCTCCTCGGTGCCGCCGATGATGCCCTCGATGAGCTCCTTGCGGTCGCTGTGGATGACGCCCACGGTGTCGGCTCCGTCGTCCATGGTCAGGTGCGGCTTCTGGTCCAGGACGGCGTGGATGTGCTTGTAGTAGGTGTCGTTGTCCTCGCCCTTGATGGCGAAGGTGGAGATGCCGAACTCCTGCACCAGCGCGGCGGCGACATCGTCCTGCGTGGAAAGCGGGTTGGAGGCGCAGATGGCCACGTTCGCACCGCCGGCCTTGAGCGTGATGGCAAGGTTGGCGGTCTCGGTGGTGACGTGGAGGCAGGCGGCCAGGTTCAGGCCCGCCAGCGGCTGCTCCTTCTCAAAGCGGGCGCGAATCTGCCGCAGAACGGGCATCTCCATCTCGGCCCATTCGATCCGGAGCTTGCCCTTGGGGGCGAGGCTCAGGTCTTTGACGTCATAGTTCATCTAGGGTTGGCTATCCTTTCGGTGTAGTTGACAGTGTGATGCGGCCGGTCAGGAGGGCCGCCGGCCGAGGAGGCGGTGCTGCTTCTGGGCCTCCCAGTCAATCCAGGCGCGACCCGTGTCGGGCCTCCTGGGAGTTGCACCGGCGCTCTGGGCGGCTCTGCGAGCGGGCCGCGCAAGGCCCCGGGCGGCCAGTGCATGGAGTAGCGCGTGCTGGAGCGCCAGGGCCGAGCCCCCGGCCGCCACACTCCCGGCGACCAGCAACCCGTCGGCGCAGATAAGCACGAAGCCGTCATCCCCCGCGGCATCCTGCTCGGAGCCGGGCAGCACGGAGGCTCCGCCGCTGGCGGCGGCGGCGGCGACCTGGCGGGCGCCCGGACCCGCCACGATGACGGCTCCCGGCGACGACGCGGTGCGGACCGCCTGCAGCACCTGATCCATGCCCCGCAGGCTACGCCGCTCGGGCTGGGCGTCGGGCTGGGCCACGGCGGCCAGTTCGGAGGCCAGCGTGTCGAGGTCCTGCCGCAGGCGGCGGCGAGCGTCCTCCACCACCTGTTGATGCGGCGCGGCCTCGTAGCGGGCGGGCTCACCCTCCAGGCAGCGGGCGAAGCCCTTCTCGGCCAGCCGCGCAACGACCTCGTAGACGCGCGACAGCGGCACCGCGGCGGCCTTGCCGGCGGCGTAGGCGGTCAGCGGCCCCTGCGCCAGCAACGCGCGGTAGACCTTGGCTTCGTATGCGGTCAGTCCGAGGAGTTCGTGATCCATGTTCTATTCACCACCAGAGTGGTGAATAGCATACCCCCGGCCGCCGCCACACTGCAAGGGCCGGCAGGTCTACCGTCCTCAGGGCCCCGGCGGGCCGCTCCAGGCGGTGCAGGATGGGCCTTCGGGCGGCTTGGGGCGGTAGTCGGGCATCCCCGCGTAGCGGATGTTGCGCCGGCCGTCGTAGGAGCCGTAGTAGGGCGCGTTGGCGTCGATCCAGGTGAGCATGCGGATCCGTTCGGCCTGCGTCAGGCCCGTGCCTCCGTGCCCTGCGAGCAGTAGCTTGGCCAGCTTGCTGGTGTGGGAGCCGTAGGTGAGCGGCGGGGTGGCCTCGATGTTGCCGTGCTTGGCGCCGATCTCATCCACCACGTTGCCGGCCAGCTTCCGGTCGATGAGCGCCTCGTAAGAGCGGCAGAACTGCTCGGTCTCGGCGCCGGTAAGATCGAGGCCCGCCGCGGGCGCCTTGGATCCGTGGCAACCGACGCAGCGACGATCCAAGATGGGCTGGACGTCGGTGGCGTAGTGGACCGTGCGCGGCGTGATCTGCCCATCCTCGGCGCGGGGCGACTGGAACGGGCGGCGGAGGGCCGCGGCCATAGCACCCCAGATGGGCGTCCGCTTCTTCTCCTCGTGGCAACCCACGCATCCCCGCGTCTCGCCCGGCCGCACGTTGACGAAGGTGCGCATCCGCTGCAGCTCCATATGGTTGGCGTCCAGCGCCTGCAGGAAGAGGTTGCGGTTGGCCGGCACGCGGAAAGCGGCCGAGCCGTCTGCCGCCACATCGACGATGCCGTGGACGATCTTCGGCGCAAGGTGGCCATCCTTGCTCACCACCACGTGCTGCTGCTTCCGGCCGTCGCCGGGCCATGTGCGCCGGGCGGACCAGGGCCGGGGCACGTCCTCCATGATCCGCAGGAACTTGACGCGGCCGCGGGCGATGCCCTGCATGCCCTCGTAGACATCCGACAGCACCAGCGAACCCCAGGCGTCCGGGCCGCTACGATCGGGGATCACCGGCGGCTTGCGGCGGGGCCTGAGCGGGAAGGGCTCCCAGCAGGAGGTGGCCGGGTCGCGATAGACCTCAACGCGGTTGCCGAAGGCGTCCATGAGCGTGACCGCATAGGCGTTGGGCTGGTTGTAGGGTCGATCCGGGTTGCCGGCGGCCAGGCAGAAGCTGCGGCTCAGCGGATAGGGTTCGCGGTAGAGCGGGCCGCTGTAGTCCAGCGTCCACACCCCGTTGCGGAGGTGGCGGTAGCCGTGCTCGTCCGGCGTGCGTATCTCCGGCGTGCGGTAGGTGAGCGGCGTCTGCGTGGTGAGCGGATAGACCGTGTTCAGCTCCAGGATCGCTCCCACGCAGAGCGGCATGTGCGGAGCGCCGGTTGCCAGGTAGAGGCCGGGGTGGCCGGGGATATCGCGGGCGTCGATGAACGTGGTCGGGTGCGAGATGCTGTTCGCGTAGACCTCGGCCGAGCCGCTACCGTCCGGGTTCATGCTCCAGAGGCACTTGCAGGCCGAGCCGCCCTTGTCGACGTACTCCCACCGCGTGTAGAGGATACGGCCGTCGGCGGTGACCGTGGGCGTTGCCTCGCTGACCGAGTTGTAGGAGAGCGGGCGCATCTGCTTCCCGTTGCGGTCCATGCGGTATAGCACTGTGGTGGTCAGCACGTCGGGCTCGTCGCAGAGGATGCCCTTGCGGCAACGGGTGCTGATGAAGACGATGTCGCCGCAGGGCAGGTAGCAGGGGTGCATGTCGTCGGTGCCCGTGCGGTACGGGATGCCGGTGGGCGTGCCGACGTTGCGGTAGGCGCGGACCAGTTCGGCCTCGGTGGGCTCCGGGAAGGTGAGCTGCCGCAGCCCCTTGCCGTCGACGCCCACCTCCCAGATGCGGAAGCCCTCCTCCGGCGAGGCCTTCCAGTCGAAGGCGACGCGCGTGGCGTCGAACGAGAGGTCGAAGCGGCCGAAGATGCCCCGAGCGAGGCCGGGCGCCAGGTCCCGCGAACGACCGGTGACCAGGTCGACCTCGGCCAGCGATCCGCCGTAGTCGCGACATCCGTCGATGTAATCGGTGTAGTAGTGCGATGACTGGTAGGTCTTACGCTTTACCACAAGCACTTTGCGGAAACCGAGCAACGGGTTGCGCGTAACGAGCGCCTCGCGGCGGAGCGCATCGAGCGCGGCGGCGAGGCGAGGCGAGGCCGGGTCGCGCCGGGCGGCGGCCTCCAGCGGAGCCAACCGGGCCAGGAGCGCGCGGCTCGGGTAGGAGGCGCCCGCCTCTGATTGCAGCGTTGTGATCGCCCGGCGAAGCGCGGCTACGGAGGCGGCGGTGTCCGGCGGCGGGAGCGCTACCGCCGAACCGGGCAGGTCGAGCCCCCGTCGGCCTGCGAAACGGAGGCGCAGAGGCCGGATCGCCGCTCCGCCGTCGCCGGCGATCCACTGGAGCCGGTCGGCGATCACCGCGTCGCCGGATGTCGGAGGCCGGGCCGCAAGCGAGGCGATCTCGGAGGCACCCAGCGCGCGCCGGATCAGGCGCAGGTCAGCGATCTCGCCGTCGAGGGCGGCGGGCTCCGGGAAGTTGGGGCAGGCCGCCCCCACGCGGAGCAGGGCGCCCGGCGGGTCGGGCTCACCCGCCAATGCGGCCTGGGCATCGCGCCGACCGTCCACCCAGAGGGTGTAGGGGTTCGGGCCAGTCAGGGCGATGTGGTGGGGCCGGCCGTCGGCCACGTCAGCCTGCGACGTGACCACGCCCACCCAGCCCACATCGAAGCAGAGCTTCCCCTCGCGGACGAAGAGAGCCTTGGCCTGCGGCGCCCAGGGGCCTTCGGCCGGACAGCGCGCCAGGATAGCGCCGCCCGACCGCGTGCTGACCCATGCCGAAATCGTGAAGGGCTTCGCGCCCAGGTCGGGCCAGACGGCGGCGGGCTGACGTGACTGCGGCTGCGGAGCGCTACAGAGCGCCAGCGCCAGGACGGGCGCGACCAGAATGCCGGCCCGAGACTGCCACGCAAGCAAGTTTCCCGCCATGCTCCCTCCCCTCCCCTAGGCCACCGGCGCCAGCCGAAGGGCGTTGCCGGCCATGATCTTGGCCAGCGCGCCCGAAGGCAGGTCAAAGGCGTTGAGCAGCTCCTGATGGATGTTGTCGAACTGGTCGCGCGCGTAGAGGAGCCGGTCCTGGAACTCCAGCACGAACTCGCGGCCGAAGGCCATATCGCGCGAGAGGGCGTTGTGGGCCGACCCGGCAGAGAGGTCGCACCAGAGGTTCGGGTAGGTGCGAAGCAATCGCGGCACCAGGCCGTCAGGCGTCACCTGTCCCGTGGGATAGGGGTTGTCGATCTCGACGCCGGAGCCGCTGATGTGCGCCCAGAAGCCCGGCGCGTGGCCCAGGAAGGTGGTCTCCGGGCAGGCGATGAGCGCCCGCTCCAGCGCCTCGACGCCGCCGCCATACCACCAGTTGGGCCGCGGCGACGAGTGGCCCGTGGGGTGCTCGTAGTCGATGTGTACGGTCACGGGCATGCCCACCGAGCCGCAGTAGCGGAACAGGCGGAGGGCGTCGGGGTTGTCCAGCACCATCCGCAGCTTCAGCTCGCCGCAGACCTGCACTCCGTAGATATCCCGGGCGGCCTGCAGGCGGGTGACGGCATCCGGGCGTCGCGGGTCCGGGCAGTAGCCGAGCACGAAGCGGCCGGGCGCGCGCTCGCAGTAGGAGACCGCCCGAGCGAAGGGGATAGGCCCGCCGGGCTCGCGGTAGAAGAGGCTTGGGGTCGGCGGGTACTCGTCCTCAGGGCACTCCCAGGAGAGGAGCCACGCGCGATCGATGCCGTACTGGTCCATATTGGCCAGCGTGTGCGTCAGGTCGTGGCCCAGCCAGTCGGCGTGGGCGTGGGCGTCGATGATGCGCGGCGCGCCGCTCATGCCTCGGCTCCCGGCGCGGTGAGCATTCGCATCACCTCCAGGGCGTCGTCAAGCTCCACGGGCGCGGGCCCGCCGGCAAAGAAGCGCACGACCTGCTCCAGCTGCCGCGTGTAGATCGTGCCGGCATCGACGTCGTAGGCCACCGAAGCCTGCTTCGACATGAGGCGGCCGCCGTAGTGGTACATCCCCTCGGTGAGCATCACCACGCCGCGCCTGCCGTCGACGTACTCGGCGACCATCACCCGGCCCTGCGGATCGCTGTGGCAGGTCACCCGCGCCAGGCCGCGCCCCATGGCCCGTTGGAGCATCTCGCAGGCGTGGACGCCGTACCAGACCACGGAACTGCCCGCCGGCGCGATGCCCAGCGGCCCATGGACCACCGCCACGTCGGGGCGCGGCACGGCGGTGCAGGCATCGAGCAGGGCATCGGCGAAGCGGAGCGACGAGGCGGTCCAGAGCCGTAGCCCACGGGTGCGGACGACCTCAGCGATGGCCTCGGCGGCCTCCATCGTACCGGCCATCGGCTTGTCCAAGAAGATCGGGAGGCCGTAGCCCGCGCAGGCGCGCACGCACTCCAGGTGCCGCGCCGGGTCGTTGATCTCCAGCATCAGGGCGTCGCAGCCGGACACGGCCTCGCCGAGGTCCTCCGTGACGCGCACGCCCCACGCCTCCATCTGCGCCTGGCGGGCGTCGAGCCCCGCGGCGTCCTGGAAGGGCGTCTCGAAGCGGAGGCATGTGACCACGCGGGCGCCCGGCACGCGCTGCGCGGGGTCGCAGTCGGGCGCCTGCAGGCGGCGGGTGAACTCGATGGCGTGGCTGGTGTCCAGCCCGATCATGCCGATCTTGATCCAGTTCATGGTGGTCTCTCCCCTCTCTCAGCGGGCCGCGGCGGCTTCGATCCTGGGATCGGCCCAGACCGCCCAATCGAAGTTGAAGCCGCCGTCGGCGTCTGTGATCAGCGCCAGCGCCACGGGTTTGCCCGCCCACGGGCCCAGGTCGGCCTCCAGGCGTTGCCACGGCCCCGCGGTGCGGCGCAGGCGGGCAATCTCGCGCCCGTTGGCCTGCACGATGAAGAGGCAGCCGTCGGACTTGCTCCCGTCGCGCAGGGCTACCCAGGCGCTGAACCGGGCGGGCTCGGACGGGAGCGTCACGGCGAACTCGCCGATGGTGCGGCCGTGGTCCGGCGGGTGCGCCGAGATGCCCGTCCGCTCGACGCCCTCGGCGGCGCCCCCGCCGGGCACGAACGAGGCGAACTGGGCGTCCTGCATGACACGCCCGGCGTCATCGACGACGCTCACGGCGGCGGCCTCGGCCCGGAACGGCCAGGGCAGCCGAACCACCGGCGGCTTCTGCGTCAGGACGTAGACCGAGCCCGGAGCGTCCACGCGGGCCAGGATGCCGTCGGCAGCGGCCTCGGGTTGCGGCGAGTCGACGCCTGAGAGCACGGCGGCGTAGGAGGGCAGCCCCGCCAGGCCGATGCGCTGGGATGCCGGCGCTGTGGCCTCCACACGGGGTCGGTACCAGCGCGCCCAGTCGAACGAGACGTTACCCGCGGGCCCTGGGCCGACCTCCAGCCGGAGCGTCACGCTCTTGCCGCGATACGGCGCGAGGTCGATGGTCAACGGCTGCGTCTGGCTCGTGGCATTGAAGACGCGCACCTCGACGCCGTTCGAACCCAGCACCCGGGCGGTGTAGAGCGCGCCGTCGGACTTCTCCGGCCCCAGCGCGTTCTTGTCCATCGCCACGTCGGTGACGAACCGGATTGGCCCATCGCCCACGGGCACGGCCACGTTGAACTCGACAAAGGAAGAGCCGCCCGCGCCGCTCTTCCAGGGCGGGTGCGCGTGGAGGTTGGCGCCCATGGGCATGAAGAAGGCGCCGGATGGACTCTCGTAGAGCGGCCCGCGCACGGTCTCCTCGCCGCCGCCGGGCTTGGTCCAGCCGCTGCGGCCGGCCTGCAGCCGCTCGACCACGCGGCCCACCTCCACCGAGCGGGGCCGCACCTCGGCCACCACGCCCAGTGCGGTGCGCTGCATGCGGCCGACGCTCACGCCTTCGGGCAGGCGATCGATGTGCGGGGCCGCCGGGTCGCGCGGAGCCTCATTGTAGGCGTACCAGGCCTCCGGATCGAGACCGAGCAGCTTCTGGCGATCATAGCAGCGCCAGCCCTCCAGCGAGCCGGGCAGGGCCACCTCGGTGACGCCGGTGATGACGCGCGTCAGCGTCCGGCTGAGCCCGTCCGTCTCCAGCGCAAAGAGCGTCCCGGTGGCGTCCTCGCGGTAGGCCGCACGCACGCCCTGGCGGCCGACGTAGGGGAAGCAGACATCGGCGGGCCACGGGCCGTCGGGGTCGGGCCTCAGGTCATGCCGGGCGAAGGCCTGGGCCTCGTCCAGCGCGTTGCGGAGGAAGCCGGTCGGCTCCTTCAGTTGCCCCGCGCTGGGCCAGCAGATGGTGGGCAGCACCGCCCAGCGCTTGTAGTTTTCGCGCCAGGCGCTGTAGAGCTGCCCGTTGGAGGGGCCCGTCATGCCCAGGTAGCCGTAGGGCTGCGTGTAGCTGTGGAAGAGGTACGACGAGATGGGATGGGCCATGGCCAGCGCGGGCCGGTCCCAGACGCCCTGCACGAAGTCCAGGCCCTGCGAGTGGCGCTGGGCGAAGGCCTCGTAGCGGATGGTTACCTCGTCGAGCCCCTCTCCGGAGAGGGCCACCTGCGGAAGCGCCTCGTGCAGTTCGCGCTGGATCGCGACGTTGCCCTGGATCATCGTCATGCCGTCGATCAGGCCGTTCTCATCGTTGAAGATGCAGAGCGTCTGGTCGATGTGGATGGCGTCGATGGAGTAGCGCTCCACCATCTCCTTCATGCGGCTCACGAGCAGCTTGCGCCACTCGGAAGAGGCGGGGTTGATGTAGGCGAACTTGATGGGCGGGTCGTCATCCCAGGTCCACCACTCCAGCGCGTGCGTGTTCGGGTTGCGCACCTGGTACCGCTCGAAGCGGGCGTACTCCGGACTCTTGGGGTCGACGCCGAAGTAGTTGGCGTGGACCATCACCTTGAAGCCCAGCTCATGGGCCCGCTTGACGAAGGCCTCGAAGCCCGGCGCGGCGTCGTAGTTCGGGTACATGCGATCGTAGCCCGCAAGGCGCCACTGCGGGAGGTAGAGCATGGCACGCGAGGCGTCGCAACGGGTTGCCAAGGCCTCCAGCGTGGGCAGGGCGTGGTCCATGGTGACCACCAAGCGGGTGTCGCGGGCCCAGGCCGGAGTCTGCTTCGCCAGCGGCGTCTGCGACCAGGTGCGTGCCATCCAGTCTCGATAGGGCTTGACGCCCGCGCGCCAGTCGCCCTTATACGCGCCCATGCGCCAGCGAACCGAGGTGCAGGCCTTCAGCGGCGCCCAGGGCGCGTTGTTCTCTGTGGTGAACGTGAGGCGCCAGCCCTTGGGTCCGCGATCCACGCGGAGCCTCTTGTACCGGCCCACCGGGTCTTCGGCCCAGACGCGCAGACCATGGCCCGGCCCTTCGACCAGAACGCACTGGGCCTCCCAGGTGATGGGATAGTCGTAGCCCCATGCCGAGCCCGGCGAGCCCTTGCGGATGCGCACGCCGCCGCCGCCCGGCACCAGGATGCTGTAGGTGAAGGGTATGCCGTCGATGGCCCACCGCACGCCGATGACGCCCGGCTGCGGCGAGGTGGCCTCCTGCACGACGGTGATCTCGCCGCCCGCGACGGAGTAGGCGGTGCGTACCCGCGCACCGGGCAGGCCATGGAACGCGGAGTGCGTCACCGAGGCCCGCTTCGCAGGACCTGCCACGGCGGCGGGGTTGTCGGTTACGGAGTGGTCCGAACCCACGCGCAGGATGCCCGCAGAGGCGATTCCGCCCGCGGCCAGGAGCCTTCCGCCGGCCTCCAGCCGCGAGACGGCGCCCCGGTCAAACTGCGCCGTGAGACCCGGAGCCGTCACCCGAACCTGCGCGTCCGCACCCGCCGCACAGAGGAGCGCGACGCCCGCCGCCAGCCATCCGTAGTGCTTCATCCGTCCTCCTATGGGCTCCGGACTACCGGGCCGCCCGAAGCTCACACGCATCCCACGTCACGTGGCCCTGGTCGTAGGTCACGTGCAACTCCGCCTCCAGCACGAACCGTAGCTTGGCGGCAGCCGGCTTGAACCTCACCCGGAGCTTCCGGAACGGTCCGGCAGCGGTCACCGCCTCTGAGAGATGACGTGCCATGCACTGCCCGCCGGCCGAGATCTCCTCAATCGCAAGCTGGGCGCGGTCCCCTGCCCCGCGACCGAAGCCCTTGCCGCGCAGGTCGGCGGCGCGCACCATCACGCTCGCCTCGCACTCGCGACCGGGCACGACGCCCACCTCCTGGTAGACCAGCGTATGGCCGTCCGACTCGGTGTGGGTACGCAGCGCCTGCTTGCCTTCGGCGATCTCCGGCATGCCCCAGTCGGGGTGCTGGGCGTAGTCGCTCTCGGCCCAGACATAGCTGCGGATCGGCGAGAGGAAAAGGTAGGTCCAGTCGGCGGCGACCTGCTTCGTGCCCAGGTCGCCCACCACGCCCGCCGCCGTCTGCTCGAAGCCGGGGTTGCGCAGCAGGTTGCCGGCGCCCTGGACGCGCGCCTCGGGGACGCGGACCGGCCGTGCGCCGCCGCGGGCCTCGCCGGGTCCGACCTCCATGGCCTGGACGATGGCCTCGGCGTACCCGAGCCCGCGGAAGGTCACCGCGATGGTCCCGGCAGTGGGCCGAAGGCCGTTGAAGACCAGGTCGGCCGCCCGACCGACGCCACCGGCGGTGGCCGCCACATCCAGCCGCTCCAGACTGGGGCCGCCCTCGACGAGTACATCCATGAGGCGCTCGTTCACCGGCAGCGATCGGCTCTCCATGAGCTTGATGCGAAGGTGGTAAAGGCCTGGGCCCACCGTGAAGACGTGGGTGAACTCGCGGGCGTGGGCGCCGTAGCGGTAGAGCTGCGGTGCATCGGCGCCGGCCACGGACCAGCGGCGGGGATCGGTCCACCACGCCTGCGCTACGGCGTCGGTCAGCGTGCCCGATCGGACGATCCACTCGGTGGCGGGCCGCCACGCCACGCCCTGGGCGTCGGTCAGGTCGCGCCGACCGGCGTAGCCGAAGACGACCCGCTGGGCGCCTCGAGGCCCGCCGCCCTCGCCGAACCCGGCCGAGGCGCCGCCGGCCGACCAGACCGCCTGCGCCAGCGCCACGCGGCTCCCACTGGAGAGCGGGCCACCCCGCCTTGTTGCCGTGATGCGAAGCTGGTGTCGGCCGTCGGTCAGACCATTGGTGAACCAGACCGTCTGGCCGTCACGGCGGACCGGCGACCAGGTGTCGATGCCGCAGAGCTGCTTCACGCCGTCGAGGGTGACATCGGCCTGCCCACCGTCGGGGCCGACGCTGCCGATGAGCCGTACGCGGTTGCCCCGGAAGTCAATGCTGCGCGCGACCACACGGCCCGCGGGCAGAGGACTCAGGGTGATCGACGGCTCAGGCGCCGCGGCTCGAACCTCCACGGAGCGGCATCCGTCGCGACGCACAGTGACTATCATGTCGCCATTCGCCAGCGACCTCACGGTATAGCCCGGCGAGCTCAGGTCCGATCGCAACCGTAAGGCGCGCCCATCGGCCAGCACGGCGGAGGGGCGGAAGGCCAGCCGCAGCACCTCGGTGGAGCGAACCGGCGCGTCAAAGGCCGTGTAGCGCACCGAGCCCGCGCCGTAGCGCACCTGCGTCAGCACCGAGGTCGAGCGGACGATGTGGCTCTCGCGGTTCGCGCCCAGCCGGTCCGGGAGCCAGGCGATGGCGTTCAGCGTGTGCTTCAGGGCCATGGGGTGGGCGATCTTGAGCCAGGCCCCCGCCACGATCTGGCCGCCATCGATGTTGTCCTCCACCACGCCCGTGGCATGACCGTCGTAGGTCGCGAGGATCGCCTGCCTGCGTCCGACCTCGGTGGCCCACGGGTCGCCGGTGCGGACGCCCAACTCCAGCCAGACCGGCGCCAGCTCCATGGGCCCATACCAGTTCGACCGACCGCAGCAGCCGGACGACTCCGGGTAGGCCCAGGCGCCGGAGAAGACGCCGCCGCCCGACTCAGGCGCCACCGACGTGCGGTTGAGGAAGAGGCCCAGGATGTTCCGGGCGTCGTTGCGCCAGTTGGGGAAGGCCGCCGGGTTGGCCATCAGGTAGCGAGCCGCGAACTCGGTGACGTTTTCGGCCTGCACCGGGTCGTTCCAGTCCCAGTAGTTACGGCCCCAGGTGTCGTGGGCGATCCATCGCGGCAGCAGCACGTCGCGCAGGTACCGACGACCGGCATCGCGCGCGGCCAGGATCTCGCCCTTGGGGTCGTGCGCTCCGGCCCGGATGAGCTCGTCGAAGAACTCCAGCAGGAAGACGACGCCGCCCGTCTGGAGGTCCTCCCACGGCACATCCTGCGGGTTGGCGTAGCGCCCCCAGGGCATCTCGCCCTGCCGCCGATTGCGGGCCAGCAACAGCGCCCAGTGTGTGGCGGCCTCGAGCCAGCGCTTGTCGCCCAGCATCTCGTAGGCCCGCACGAGCCCTAGCCCGGCCTCGGCGGTGATGTCCAGCTGGATGAAGCCGCGCGGGTCGGGTGCGCCGTAGGGCTTACCGCGGTTGGGGACGCTGACCAGGAAGCGGGGCCAGGGGTGCGAGGCGGAGGTGACGCCGTGGTCCAGTAGCGCGTTGGCCTGCACCGTGATCAGCCCGATGACCGAGGCGTCGCCGCTGTAGCGGTAGTAGTCCACCAGGCCGGAGAGGATGTAGGCCGCGCGCTGGCCCAGGTCGCCGTTGTCCCAGTCGTTCAGCTTGGGGATCGTGATGGCGCCGTCCGCAGCGATGGCCCAGGTCCCATTGAAGACGAAGTGCGGCGCACGGGCGGGCTTGTCGGTCCAGGGGTAACGCTTCAGCGTCTCGGCGGCGATCCTGGCGCGCCAATCGAGCTGGCCGTTGAAGCCGGTGTACCAGGGCGCGACGACGCCGTGCCGGTCCAGCACGGCATCATGGGCGTAGTAGTGCGGCCTCGCAGCCACCTGCGCGTTCGCACCGCCGGCCGTGATCATCGCCGGCACCGCCGCAAGCCATCGCGTCCACATTCCCGCACCTCCCCGTGGGCGCCCGCCATCACCGTGGCGCACGATCCCGCATGCCCTGTTCACCACCGGACGCGCAGGCTCCTGCATTCGTGCCGCGTTGACGGAGTCCGACCCGCCAAGGCAGGAATCCCCGGACGGCGCGGCCAACTCTGCTGCATGTTCGCACTCGCTTGCCTGCTCTGCCTCGCGCCCGCATCGGCTTCGGGCCGCGGCCCCATCCTGCACCTCGACGCCTCGGACCGCTCCACACTGACCCTGGCGGTGGGACGCGTCTCCGCCTGGCGAAGCACGACGGCGGGAGGACCGACGCTCACCGCTGACGGGCCGTCGCGGCCGGAGTACGTGCCCGCATCCGGCGGCAGCCCCGCGTCGGTACGGTTCGACGGCCGCGCCACCGCCCTGCGCGCGCTGGGCTTTGGGCGCAAGGCGAGCGTCTGGACATTGGCGGTGGTGGCCGCGGCGGGAACCGACGTGCGCGGCGGCGGGCTCGTCAGCGCCTGCAATCGCAACGGCCACGACTACGACCCCGGCTTCACGGTGGACCTCTTCTATTCGCGACGCGGGCTCAACGAGGTGAGCGTGGAGGGCGCGGGCCGCATGGCCGGGCAGCTGAACCAGATGAAGGGCGGCCGCCCGGCGGGCGGGCTCCACGTCATCATCGTGGAGCGCGCGGCCGACCAGATACGCCTCCGCGTGGACGGTGTTCCGCAGACACCGCGACCCGCGTCCCCGGCCGTGACGATCATGGACGAATTGCGGATCGGCGCCCGCTACTTCGCCGGAGCCGAGCGCGAGTACCTGAACGGTCGCATCGCCCGCGTGGCGCTCTACGACCGGCTGCTGACGCAGGACGAGATCAGCCGCATCGAGGCCCGGTGGGCCGTGCCCGCGACCGTGAGGCAGGCGGACGAGGAGAGAGCCATGGAGCAGGTACAGGAGCGGATGGCCAACCGGATGAGGGCGCCTGTGACGCTGCAGACGTGGCCGGATCTGGAGACCTACGCGGCCACGCCGGCAGGCAAGGCCGTGCTGGCCGCAGCACGTAAGGCGCCTGTGCGCGCGGACCTTCAGGAGGCCATCGCTCTGGCCGGCATGCACCTGAACAGCCTCTTCAACCGCGACAGGGGCGACGAGCCCTACTTCTACGCCAACCACAAGGCCGACAACACGGGCGTCATGCTCCACTCCGTGGTCATCGGCATCCCCCACGTGGTGGGCCGTTGCCTGCTGGGCTCCATGATGGCCGAGCGGCTGGCCGGGACGCCCTTCCCACCGGCGGGACTGGCCACGCTGGAGCGCTACCTCCGTAGCTCGTTCGACAACGAGGACCACCTCAACTCCTACTACGACCCGGAGAAGGGCAACCGGCGCCTCGTAGAGTTCCACAACATGCGCGAGGGGCTCTACGGGCTCGTCATGCTCGTCCAGGATCGCAAGTCCGACTGGGCCCGCGAGAAAGCCGGCCTCATGCTCCGCACGCTGGACGCCGTCACGGACGAGAAGGGCGAGTGGTCCGTGGAGCTGCTCCGCAAGCGCGGCATGGCCGACCGGTGCTCGGGCATCTCGGTGATGAACGCCTCGCGGATGGTCGATCCCCTGCTCGCCTGCCACCGGGCCACAGGCGACCCGCTGGCCCTGAAGCTGGCGGGGCTCTACGCAAGGGCCTCGCTACGCACGGGCTTCGAGCCGGACGGCAGGTTCGCGCCCATGGACCGCTCGTCCGGGCACGTCCACAGCATCACCTCGTCGCTCAGCGGCATCACCGAGTACGCACTCCTCACCGGCGACCAGGCCATGCTTGCGACCTGCGTGCGCATCCTGGAGAAAGGCGCGCCGGAGTACTTCAGCAGCTGGGGATGGGGCGATGAGGTGACACCCGAGCACCCCGCCGACGAGCCCTCGCGCGGCGAGATGAACCAGACCGGCGACATCATCCGCACCTGCCTAACGCTGGGCGCCGCCGGGCAGACGAACCGGTATGAGCCGGCAGAACGCTACCTGCGCAGCATGGTCCTGCCCACCCAGCACCGCGAGGCCGAGATGCGCGGCTACCTGCACGACGCGCCGAAACCCGCCTCCGACGCCGAGCGCAACGTGCTGCAGCGAACCGTGGGCGGCTGGGCCATGCAGCTTCCGAACGACCGGATGAAGGAGGGCGACTGGCCGCTCTCAACGCTGGATATTACCTCCGGCACGCTCCACGCCATGGCCGAGTGCGCTGCGCACATCCTCACGGACGACGGCGCGACGCTGAGCCTGAACCTACACCTCTCCGCCGACACGCCGCTGGGCCTCGTCCGCTCGGAACTGCCGCTGGAGGGGCGCATCACCTTCGTGGCCAGGCTTGATCGGACCGTGCGCGTGCGCATCCCGCAGTGGGTGGACGCCAAGCGCCTGGTGGTCCGCGTGAACCGCGAGGCCGTCACGCCCATGCTCAAGGCGGGCTACGCCGAGATCGGCCGTCTCCGCCCCGGCGACCAGGCGGAGGTCGTCTTCCCGATCCCGGTCCGCATGGAGCGCGAGCGGGTCGACCACGTGACCTACCGAACGGTCTGGGCGGGCAGCCAAGTCCTCTCGATCACGCCGCGCGGTAAGGTGAGCCCGCTGCCCTGGTAGGCGTGCCGCCTGGCGTGGGGCCGCCCCTACAGCCCCAGGTCGGCCAGGGAGTGCGCGTTGAGGAGGTCGACACCCATCGTGGCCGCGGCGTCATCGCTCAACGCGGCCACGGCCTCGCGCTGCGCCGGCGTGAGCGGCCCGAAGCGCCGCTCGAGCATCCGTCCAAGCAGGGCCACGAAGGCCTCTTGCCGGCCCTCTTGCCGGCCCTCCTGCCGGCCTTCCTGCCGACCCGCAAGCCGGCCTTCCTTGAAGCCTTGGCGGCGTCCCTGAGCTACAAGGACCTGTGCATCTGTCATCGCCAATTCCCTGAACTCCTCTCGTTGGTCGGGCCCGGCGCTCTCGGCCAGCACCCGGTAGAACTCCTTGTGGTCCTGCGGGCGGCATGCGTGCCGCACCAGCAGGAGCAGGTAGTGCATCGCTCGGCTCCATTCGGCCCGAGCCGTGGCAGGCAACGCCTCCAGCTCCCTCACCGCCGCCTGGAGGGCCGCCTCCATCTCGTCCGGCGCGCCCTTCGCCGCCTGCAGCGCGCGCAAGAGCCCGGCGAACGGCGAGCCGGTCAGGGCGTCGCCGGGTAGCCCGTGGAGCCCCAGATAGAGCGACTCGTGCCGCGGGATAAACCGCTGCAGCGCCGACGGAGCGTCCATGGCGGCGGCCATGCCCGGCACACCGGCCCAGCGGCGCCTGCCGGTATAGAAGACCATCGGGATGATGGGCGAGAGCCGTCGCTCAGCCGGCGGCGTCTTCGCCTGCTCCCAGCGTTGCCGCTGGAGCTCCCATACCTGTACCATATACGACAGAATCCGGTACCCCATGAGCCGATCCGGCCGCGATTGGTGCTCGACCAGCAGGTAGACCCAAACCTCGGAGCCGCCGGATCGGTACGGAACCCGGTAGAGCAGGTCGGCTTCCAGCTTATGCAGGTCGGCGGGCACGAAGGAGCGGTTGACACGCTCGGCCCGCTCGAACTCCAGGCTGTCGGCGATCTCCCGGGCCGCCATGGCCACCAGATCGCGCAGGTTCGCCGACGAGTCGAGCAGCCAGATGGTGCCGCGGTCGGCGAACTCACGAATGACTGCCTCGTCCAACTCCGCCATGCCGCCACCCTCCACACCTCATAATAGCCGAAGCCGCGGGTTCGCCCCTCCTCCTCAACCTCCGCTACGGCACGACGTTGAAGCTCCCCGTCGCGCTGGTGGCCGCGTACCAGGCGTCACCCGCGAACTCGGCGGTTCCGGTGTGGGCTCCCGTGGCTTCGCCCGCCGGGATCGCCCAGGAAACGGTCGCCCAGCCGTCTGCCGCCACGTTGGCCGAGCCGACCGGCGTTCCGTTCACCTTGAACGTGATGGCCTTCCCGGGCTGGATCACGTAGTCCGGCAGTCTGCGGACGTAGACCTTCAGGGGATGGATGGTTCCCCGCTTGCCGCTCCTCACATAGGGCCACAGGTAGAGGTCGCCCTGCACCACGCCCAGCTTGCCGGTGTTCGTCGACGCCGTGTAGCCGCCGTTGCCCGCCCAGGTCGCCCGCAGCGTCCGTGTCCCCGCGCCGGCGCCTTCGGGCACGGTGTAGCCGAAGCTCACGTAACCGCCGGAGTTGGTGGCCTGCGAGCCGAGGGCCGTCCCATCGACCTCCAGGGTCAGCGTCCTGCCGGGCAGGATAGCGTTGTTGAGGAGGTAGAGGTAGGCCTTGAGCACAGTGTAGGTCTTGATCTTCACGTTGAGCCGGTCCACCACGTAGACCTTGGTCGCCAGCGTCTGCGCCGTCAGCGTCGCGGCGCCGGAGGAGGGGTTGTACGCGGGCTCCCCGGTGTAGTCGGCGCGGAGGGTGCGCGTGGCGGGTCCGGCGTCCACCACCCACTTCAGCACCGCCTCACCGGAGGCCGAGGTCGCCGCCGATCCCACGCTGGTGCCCGCCACCGAGAAGATCACCACGCGGCCGGGGAGCCAGGCGTTGTCGCTGGTGCGCTTGAGGTAGGCCTTGAGCGCCACGGTCTGGGTGATCACCTGCGTCCGGTCGGGGACATAGAGGAGGGTGTTTGTGCGAGCCACGCTGTGGTCCACCGAGGCGTAGCTCGCACCAGCGTCGGCGTCGCCCGCGAACTCGGCGGTGACGGTGACGCTGGTCTCGCCCTCAAGCAGGTCAAACTCGGCCGTCGCCACACCGGCGGCATCGGTCGTAGCCTCGCCCACCGGCGCGCCGTCGGCCCGGAAGACGACCTTGCGGTCGGCCAGCGCGCTCGACGCGCCGCCGTCGTGCATCTGGAAGACGGCTCGGGCGAAGACCCGGCCCAGGGCCGACGAAGCCGTGACTGTGCCTGTGCTGGTGCGCGAGGGCAGGCTGATCCAGATGGGAGCCGCGTAGAGGAGCTGGCCGTCCGATTCGGTCACCCGCGCGTAGATGCAGACCTCGTCGTAGGCCGTGCGGTAGGGGTAAAGCGCGACGATCTCGTCGCTGGTCAGCTGCAGCGTCCGGTCGAACTGGTTGGCGTTCACCGAGGTCCAGCCGTCCATGCGGCTGCCGTAGAGGCTGTTCAGGACCGTGCCGCCGGGGGTGATGAGCTCTACCTTGGCGATGGGGTCGGTCTGGTCGCTCGCCTGGACCCGGAGGGTGATCGCCGTGGAGGCCGGAAGCCCAATGGCCTGGCCCATCCACCAGGGCTGGGGAGCCACGTTCGCCTCGGCCGTCAGGACCATCCGGGCATCGCGATCCTCCGACGCGAAGGTCCGCCGCGCTCGGAGCGCCTTTAGGATGGCGGACTGCCTCTCCTGAACGGTGGCCCCGGCAGGGAAAGGCGGAGCGAAGATGCCGGTGTTCACGGGCGGGTTCGTGCCGAACGCATAGCCGCCATGGTGATTGTCGCCGCCGTTCGTGGGCGCCACACGCCAGCCGTTCCGCAGGGCCCGGCGGTACCAGTACTCATTGTCGTCGCGAGGATCACCGGCGCCATTGCCGTCTGCCTTCCCCTCATACCAGAGGCCGAAGCTGCCCAACTCCATCAATGACACGATCTGGCGGGCCTCGGCGGTCCTGGGACCTACCATGTCGTCGAAGTGCTCCGAGTGGTCGTAGAGGCTCGGATGGTTGAACTGAGCTACCACCTCGCCGGACCCAATGCCCTTGGCATCAACGGCAAGCCATGCGTAGAACTCCGACAGAGCGCCTTTGACCGCCGATGACGAATCCATGTCCTTGTCGTACGCCCCAACGCGGGACGAGGCTCCGAGCACGTTGATATGCCCTTCACCGCTGATGGCCAGGCCGCTGGGATCGAGCCAAGGCAGCCAGTCCGTGCCAAACACGAACGTGTGGGTCCATTCGGACCCCGGCAGGGCCACGAAGTTGCCGGTGGTCTCCACCTCCGCGTCGCGTACCACCGACCCCCATTCGCCGGTACTGAGTTGCTCGCCATGGTCGGTCACCGCCAGCACGTCGAGGCCGCCGTCTCGCGCCGCCTGATACGCGCCCGCCGGACTGTCGCTGGAGCCCGGCCAACCGTCCGAGTACTTCGTATGCGAGTGCAGGTTCGCTCGGTACAGGCCCATCGCCGCCGCCGTCGGCCCGAGGGCGAGCTTGGTGACAAAGATGTCGCCGCCTCCGCTGTGGGTCGTGTCGAACGCGCCCGCGGTGGTTGGGAAGTCGGGGCTTCCGGTGTACCCGGTAAGATAGGCGGAGCCGGAGGCATCGACGGCGATGCCAGTGCCAACGTCTCCGCCTGACCCACCAAGGTAGGTGCCACATACCAAGGTTGCACCGTTGGCGGCAAGCTGGGCGACGAAGGCGTCGTAGATGCCGCCAAACTCGGCTTGGCACACATAGCCAGTCGTAGGGAATGAACCAAAAGTCATGCCACCAATTACGGGTTCTGTCCCTCTTGCTACATCGACCGAACATCCATATGATTCATATCCTACGAATGTACTATAAGTCATCGTATTGCCGTCAGTATGTAGCTTTGCAACAAATGCGTGCGGTCCAAATCGGCGGCCAGTGTCCAAGGCTCCTGCGGTCGTTGGAAAGTCAAACGAGAATGTGGTGCCCACGCAATAGGCAGAGCCAAGAGTGTCAACGGCCACGGCTGTCGGCTTATCATCTCCAGTGCC
>CAISJD010000136.1 GCA_903885605.1 uncultured Chthonomonas sp.
CGTCAAGGGTTCAAGGGACTCACTTCTCTGCCATAGGAAAGTGAGTCCCTTGACCGGGTTGTCCCTCTGGTCGGGGTCGTCAAGGGTTCAAGGGACTCACTTCTCTGCCATAGGAAAGTGAGTCCCTTGACCGGGTTGTCCCTCTGGTCGGGGTCGTCAAGGGTTCAAGGGACTCACTTCTCTACCATAGGAAAGTGAGTCCCTTGACCGGGTTGTCCCTCTGGTCGGGGTCGTCAAGGGTTCAAGGGACTCACTTCTCTGCCATGGGAAAGTGAGTCCCTTGGTCTTCGATCGACCACTGCCAGCCATCGGCGACCTTGGCGCTCTGGACCGCCATCTGTTGCTTCACGCGCTTGATGGTCGCCCGGCTAATCCCCTCCTTCTCCGCTAGCTCCATCACCTCCGCCGCCGCTACCGGGCCTTCTGAGAGCGCTTGCTCCAGGAACTCGCGGGCCTGGTCCTTCGGGCGGTCGTGCGGGATCTCCAGGATCTGGTCCGCCGTCAGGCCGCTCTTGCCGAGCCACTCGATCCGCGCCGTGGAGCCGGCCGCCACCGGGCGGTAGATGAGCGTCGGCAGCTCCGGCGCCACGTTGCACTTGGTCATGGCGAAGGCGCGGCGGCTCCGGTCCTCCGGGTCCTGGCCCACCGTGAAGACGAAGCGCGCCGCGCCGGTGAAGGCGATGCTCCCGCCTCCACGGTAGATCGCCGCCGTCCCCGCGCCCTTGTTCAGGTGCCGCACGGCCAGCACCGCGCAGCGCGTCGCCTTCGCCAGGTCGCGCAGGCGGCCCAGCACGACCCGCACCTCGTTGTCGCGGTGGGTGTCCACGTTGGCCAGGAACTCCGTCAGCGGGTCGATGATGAGCAGGTCCGCGCCGCAGAACCTCACCTGCTCCTCGAGGGTGTCGGCGTCCTCCAGCAGCCGCCAGGCGTTGTGGTCCTCCCTCGGCTTGAGGAAGAAGATGCGGCTCAGGTCGGCGCCCGCGGCCTCCAGGCGGGGCATCTCCGTGTCGGCCATGTCGTCCTCGCCGGTCATGAAGAGGACGCGGCTGCGGGCCGACGGGGCGCCGTCGGGCATCTCGCCTCCCCGGCTCAGGCGGGCGGCGACGTCCATGGTGATGAGCCCCTTGCCCTTGCCGGGGTCGCCCTCGATGAGCGTGATCTTGCCCCGCGCGAGGTGGTAGGGCCAGATCCAGTCGATCTTCGCCGGCTCGAGCTCCAGCGCCGAGAGGACCAGCGTGGGCCAGAGGTCGAGCTGCTCGTCCTGCACGAGCTTGGCCAGCGCGGGGAGGCCCGCGGCGAGGTGCTCCTCGTTCCAGTCCTTGCCCCGCGTGGGCCGCACGCGGCGGGTCTTGATGGGCGCCAGGCGCTCCTCCCACTCGACGGCGGCCGCGTCGCCGGCGGCGTCGGCGTCGAAGGCCAGGTTCACCACGCGCCCCTTCAGCGCGGGGACGAGCCATGGCCGGAAGGCGAGGCCGATGAGGGCCATGGCCGGCAGCTGGGCGGCGCTCAGCGACAGCGCGTCGAACACCCCCTCGCAGAGCGTGATGACGGCGCCCTCCAGCGCCTCGGGATGGGCGAGGAAGACGCCCTCGCCGATCTCGCCCTCGGAGCGGCACTTGGGGTCGCGGGCCACGAGGTAGCGGCCATGCGCGCCCACCAGGTGGCCGCCCAGGGCGCGGACGGGAGCCACCAGCGCCGGCGCCCCCAGCCAGTTCGGCGCGAACTTGAGGCCGGTGCGGGAGGCCACGTCGGCGGGGATGCCGCGCCCGGCGACGTAGGCCTCGGCGGGCGATCCGGTGAGGGCCTGCATCTCGCAGGCGGGGCGGTAGAGGCGGCTCAAGGGCGCGCCTCCGGCCGCAGGTCGCGCAGCCGCAGTCCCAGGGCGGAGAGGACGGCCTCCAGCGGGCATCCGGCGAAGCAGTGGACCAGCACCCGCCCATCCGGCGCGCGGCGAACCGAGAGCGACGGATGCCGGTCGTCATGCGCGGGGCAGCAGGCCATGAAGCCGGAGCGGGAAGGCCGCACGCGGGCAAGGCGTGCGAGGACGATCTGAAGCGGTTCGGTCATGGGGCACTCTCCTGTGGAAACGCTCCGCATATCGATGCGGAAAAGAGGGGTGGAGAGGAGGCGGCTGAGCGGCAAATGTAGACACTCCTCTACTATATAGCCCGTGGCGGAGGCCCAATATCAACAAGCGAGCCGAAAACAGCCCCAAAATCGCCCCGGGAGGGGTGCTGAGGGACCGAAAGGGGCCAGAGAAAGCCCGGAAGTGGCAAGGGAACGTTGGCGGGGAGAAAGTCGAAAGTGGCAATTGGAAAGTCTAAAGAAAAGGCGGCTGCGCGCCGTCGTCAACACCGTCAACGGGGTCAATGGCGTCAAGCCGTGGGGCCGTGGGCGCCGCTCAAGGCGGCAGTGCGGCGGGCGGCTTACGGGGGGTCCTTCGGCGATGGGGCCGCCTCAGGAAGACGTCAAGGGCACGCACCTCGCCAAGGGCGGGGGCGTGGCGGTGGTTTCGATGCGGCCTGCCCCCTTGACCCTTCCACGGGTCCGCCGTACAATGCCGGCGCCGTGGGTCGGCCGGTTGCGGAGGCGGCGGCGGCCCGGCCTCAGGGGAGTGCTGCGAGTGGCGACCGATGTCCGTGGAGCCAGTGCCGCGGCTCCCGGTCACCGTCCGTCGGCCGGCCGTGCCGTGATGGTCATGCGGCCGGCCGGCTGCGGGCGGGCGGCGCCGGGCGGGCATAGCTCCACGATGCGGATGCCGTCTGCCGTGCGCACCTCGGCCTCGGGCGAGCCGCCGCCCAGCCGGATGCGCATCGCCGGAGGGCCGCAGAGGAGCGCCCGGTCACCCACGCGCAACTCGCGGGGCAGCGTCAGCGACCCGACGGCGCTCGTTCGCACCAGGCCTGCGTCATCCGCGCCGATGAACTCGATCCGCACCGAACGCGCCGCGCCGGGGGTCGGCTTCATGCGCCCGCGCCGCTCGACCTCCTCCATGGCCAGCCGCTTGGCCAGGAAGCGGAGGTACTTGTCGGTCTCCTCGGGCGTCCAGCAGTTGGCCTCGATGTAATCGCCGCAGAAGGGCACGGCCAGGTCGATCCAGCAGGCGATCTCGCGGAGCTCGGCGGCGGTGAGCCGGGTTCCTCCGTGGCCATGCTCCAGCAGCTTCATGAGGTCGCTGCGGGCCGATCCTGCGGCGTAGGCGGGCTGGATGGGCGGCGTCGACTGCGGGCTCACCCAGTTGACCAGCCGGCTGGAGCGGCCGAGCCAGGCTCCGGCGAGGTCAGCGTTCCTCTGGTCCGGCGCGGCGGCGGTCAGGGCCAGGTAGGCTTCGCTCCAGAGGCGGCCCGCGGTCACGTCGGGCCTCGGCGTGCCGAGGAGGCTGAAGGCCCGGTGCGGCCCCGGCGCGGCCCCGGCGGGCGGATCGAGGGCGTAAAGCCCCACCTCGACGCCCTGGCCGCCGGCGGTCTGGCGGCAGTGGACGGCCAGCGTGTTGACGCCCGCATGGAGCGCCCGGGCGGCGGCGGCGCTCACCGGCATCTGCTTCATGGCGACCACGAAGCCCTGCGCCTCGGCGGCGGGCACGCCGTTCAGGCTGACCTCAACATCCTCGTCGTGGAAGACATTGAGGAGCAGCTCCCTGCCGGCGGGAGGCGCGGCAAGCGTGAAGGTGCGGCGGAGCCAGATCTCCTCGGCCTGCCAGGGCGTGCGGACGCCGAAGCCTGTGTTGCCGAAGGCGGCCGGCGCCTCGGGCCAGCGCGTGTCGTCGAACCCGGGCCGCTCCCAGCCCTCGGCGGGCCGCTCGGTGGTCCAGCGCCAGAGCGCGCCTTCGGGCGAGAGGGCCGCCGCTCGGGTCAGGTCGGCGTGCGGAGCCGATGGCGCCCCCGGCGGGCGGAGGGCCGGGTCGCGGTGGCAGCCGACGCAGTGCTTGTCCAGGATCGGCTGCACGCGCCGCCGGAAGCTGTAGCCGCCGCCGGCCCCTCCGGGCGTAACCAGAGGCTGCGGCCCGGCGCGGAGGGCCTGCGTGGTGCGCGATGCGGCCGGTGCGGCGCTCTTCGGCTCGTGGCAGCCGGTGCAAGAGGCGCGCTCGCCGGGCTGGAGCGTCGACCAGGAGCGCATGGTCTGGATCACCTTCCCCGCGCCGTCCAGCACCTGGAAGTAGAGCGGCGTGCGGGCAGGGGCGGTGAAGTAGGCCGAGCCGTCGGGCTGGATGGCCGCCTCGCCCAGCACGACCTTCGGGTCCCACGCGCCGTTGCCGATGGCGATGGGCGTGCTCACCAGAGCCCCGCCCGCCGGGCCGCTGTTGCCGTTGGCGCGCACTCCGGCGGCACGGTAGTCCAGCGCCACGACCCGTAGCGACGCCGCCGAGCCGCGGGCCACGCCTGCCATGGCCGGGCCCGCGTAGACATCCTGCACATAGTAGCTGCCCATGGCCGGCGGCTCGACCACCGGTCGCGGCGTCGAGGCCGGGGCCTTGCGCGGCATGAGCGGCGAGGGGTTGTGGCATGAGCGCTCCGGGTCCGAGGCCAGCAGCTCGCGGCGGCCGTCCACGTCCATCCAGAAGATGGAGTAGTGGCCGTCAAAGGTGCTGCGCCCCGTCCGGTGGCCGTCGTCGGGCCAGAAGGAGACGATCAGCTCGCGGTCGCTGAGCGGGTAGGGGTACATCCACTGGTCGCCCATCTGCCCGTAGGCGTCGATGCGCTCGGCGGGCGTGGCGCGGCGCGGGGCCACGAGCCGGACGCCCTGGTTCTCCTGGCTGCCCAGCCGCGTATCGACCACGCAGAGCTTGCCCGCCTGCGAGGAGTGGTGCCCCGACGCCACGGCCATCACCTCGCCCGAGCCGGGGACGCCACGCGCGTGGAGGAGGCTGGTGGGGAACCAGGAGTTGTTGCCGTAGCGCTCTGTCTGGCCGGAGCCGTCCGGGCGCATCTGGAAGAGGCTCTGCACGAAGAGCTGCCCCCGGTCGTTGTACTCCCAGCGCGTATAGGTCACCGTGCCGTCGTCGAGCGCCTGCGGGTAGTTGGTGTGGACCTGGTCGAAGCCCAGCCGCCGGATGCGGCTCCCGTCCGGCGCGCAGGAGTAGAGGTTGGCCACCTCGGTCCACCAGCAGTCCACGGTCTGCACGCAGCGGGTGGAGCTGAAGACGAGGTCGCCGTTGGGCAGGTAGGCGGGCTCGTAGTCGGCGAAGCCCAGCCCCCGCGTCAGCTGCCGCGGCTTGCCGCCGAAGGCGTCGATGTCGTAGAGGTGGTAGTCGTCCTCCAGTTCGGACCGCTTCCAGGCGAAGGCCACCCTGCGGCCGTCCCAGTGGACGTTGGGGTCGCGGATCACGCCGCCCGGGTCATCGACCAGCGTCGTCACGCGCCCTGTGAGGCCCTGCATATCGAGCCGGCAGAGGGCCGAGCCGGGGTAGAAGTGGCGCTCGTTCTGGGCGTCGCTCTGTCCGTCAGTGTAGGCGTAGTGGGAGCCGCCCATGTTGAAGTGCTTGGCGAAGACGATGCGCGGGGCCTTGCGCAGGAGCGGCCCGAGCCGCCGGGCGCGCCTCGCATGGCATGCCGCCACGTAGAGGTCCAGCCGACGTGCGTCATCGGCGGCGGCCCGGGCGGCTTCCAACGCGGCGAGGCGGGCACGGAAGGGAGCGGCGGCGCGGCCCAGCTCGGCGCAGGCCCGCAGCGTGGCATCGCGCATGAGGCCCACGGGCGGCGTTGCTTCGAACCAGCCGTCGCGGCCCAGGCCCGCATCCTGCAGCATCCAGTCGGAGGGGACGGGGAAGTCACGGTCCAGCCTGGCCCAGAGCGCGCCGGCATCGTCGCCGGGGACCGGGTACCGGCGAGCCGACAGGCAGGCGCGAGTGGCGGTCAGGGTCGCCTGCCAGGTGGCCTTCCGCACATAGGAGGGGGGCGTGGGGACCCATCCGGGCCGCGCCGGGTCCAGCGCAGGCATTCCCATCGGAGCCAGGCCCGCAAGCAGCGCCAGGAGCGCCGCCGCCGCGCCCACGACGCCTCCCATCTTCGGTTTGCCGGGCAACGCCTTCCGCATGCCCGGACGTTCGACCCAGAGCCCCCGATCTCCTGCCGGCGCAGGCGGCGATGGGGCGGATGGGAGAGCCTCGACGCTGTTAGCCGTTAGCCGGTCGTCCTGAACGGAGTGAAGGACCCCGACTCAGTCGCTGCGGTGGCTTGCCGGTTGGCAGGACCAGCGCCAAGCACGCATCGGCCATGGTCTTGTGGCTGAACGCCCGGGCAAGTGCGGCGCGCAGGCTGACCGACTCCGGCGCCGGCCTGGAAGCGGCATCCTCGATCAGGAGGTGCACGAGGTCGCCGGCCACACGAGCGATATCGTTGAGCATAACGTTTCATCCGCGTCGTCATGCCCGGCGGGCTGCGACCACAACAGCGGGGGTCAGCAGTCGGCGAGGTACAGCAAGGAGTGGTACCTGGCCGGCTCGCACAACGGACCGCACACGATCACTGTCGACATAGACTACAGCGGCTTCCGGATGAGCGGCTTTCCGCCCGGGCCCATTCGGGCCGCGTGAGCAAGACGACCACTGTCGACCTCCAGGACGTAGTCGTCACGGCCGTGTCGCCACCCAATCCCGAGCCGATACCGTGGGATCCCGAGGACAACACCCCGTACACATGCACAGCGACGGCAACCATGTGCTACAAGACCAACCTACCCGTTACGCTGTCGATCTACGACACCCAGCAAAACCTGGTGAAGACGTATACCCAGTGGCAAGCCGTCGGTATCGGACCAACTCAGTTGAGCTACGTTTGGGATGGATCGACGAACTACGGGCCGCCCGGTACAAAGGCGATCCGAGGTCTGTATCTCTTCCGCTGGGAGGTGGGCGGGCCGCCATCCATGCCGGACTATGACTGCGACAAATCTACGTATCTCAATATCACCTCGACGGTTTCCGACGCCGAGTTGGTCTCGTCCGACGGCAGCACCGCAGTATACAGTGTTCGGTACACATTGACCAGCGCCGGCGGTCGGTCAGGTCGTGTCAACTGGTGTGTGTAACTGGTTCCGTGCTCCTGCCCCTGTCTTGGGCGGGTCTTGCTCTTACGTTTCTCGGTTGCCCCGCCGGTCGGCCGCGCCTGAGCTTAGCTTGGAGCTCCACGCGGCCGACCGGCTGAG
>CAISJD010000137.1 GCA_903885605.1 uncultured Chthonomonas sp.
CCGGACTCGGGCACGGAGGCCCGAGCCACCGGAGAGGTTCTCACCCAGTCAGCCACCCGGCCGTGCACCCGCTCACCCCTGCACCCCTTCACCCCCTCACCCCCTCACCCCCTCACCTCCTCACGCCGTCCGCCCTGCCTGCACCGTGAGGAGCACCGCGTCGGTGCGGCCCTGGTCGGTGCCTGTCACGTTGTAGGTGTGGCCGCCGGTGGTGAGGCGGTCGCCACCGCGGATGTCGGCGTCGTACGGGAAGTGGAACTGCCAGAGCGTGACGCCCTCGAGGAGGCCCGAGTCGCCTCGGGTGACTGACCGCTTGGGGCCGAGGCCGCAGGGGTGGGAGCCGACGGCCACCCAGCTCACCGTGAGCGGCTCCCAGCGCAGGACCTGGGCGGTTTCGGGCATCCAGCGGAGGACCTCGGCGCGCATTCGGGCGAGTTCCCGCGTGCTGAGCATGGTGGCCTCCCCTCAGGCGCTGATGGCGACGCGCGCCCGGCGGCGCATGGCACGGGCGGCCGCGAAGAGCCGGTCGGCCGCGGCGCCGCGGGCGAAGGACTGGTCGCCGGACTTGAAGTCGTACTCGCGAGCCAGGCGTGCGGCCCAGGCCTCCAGGGCGGTGGAGGCGGCGAGGTGGATGTCGTAGGTCTTGCCGAGGATGTGGATCGGTTCGTCCTGCGAGGACGCGAAGGTCCAGTGGCCCACGGCGTGGTCGGACGTAGCGGGCGTGAGCGGCTGGTAGTCGGGGCCGCAGAGCTGGGCGTCGGCCTCCCAGTCCGTGAGGCCGTTCGGCGCGTAGGCATCCAGCACGACGGCGGAGCCGCCGGGCAGGACGGTCTCCATGGCCATGGCGCGGAGGTAGCGGACGTCGGTGCGGGAGTGGTCGAGGAGGTCCTGCAGCTCGTCGTCGCTCCAGGTCTGGTCGGCGCCGGCGGGGTCGCCGATGAGGGCGCGAAGGCGGGCGATGATCGCCTGCATGGTGGGTCTGGGCATGTTCGGTCTCCTTTCGAGGCTGCGGGCCGGTCCGGCGCAGCGGGCACGCCGGACCGGCCCCAAGGGCTACGAGGAGGGCTTGTTGGCCGTGAGCAGGGCGAGGGCCGTGGGGCGCACGACCTTGGCGCCGTAGAGGTGGAGGCCCTTCACGGCGTCGGCGAAGCGGCGCTCGACGCGGTAGGCCTCCAGCTTGCGGAGCTGCCCGGCGAAGGTCCAGGCCTGCGGGACGCCGGCGAGGATCTTGTACTTGGCGCCGGAGGTGTTGGGCACGCTGTTGCTGACCAGCACCTGGAAGCCGGCCGCCTGGCCGACGACGCCGTTCATGAGGACGGAGGTCGCCATGGGCGTCACCTGCTTGACGAAGCGGTCATCCTTCTGCAGGAGGCCGTGGGCCCAGGGCGGGAGGACCACCCAGCGGCCGGTGCGCGGCACGTTGTTCTCGTCCAGCAGGACGCAGAGGTCGACCAGGCGCTCGTAGAGGCTGGTGGCCGTGGGCGTGATCGGCGAGGCGTCGGAGCCGATGCTCGTGGCCGACGAGACGTCGGTATAGAGCGCGGCGGCGAAGCTGTCGGCGTCGTCGTTGAGGGCGTAGGCCGCCTCGTCCATGGCGGCATCCATCACCTTGGGATGCTGCTGGGCGGCGTCCAGGTCGTCGACCTGGAAGTTGAAGCTCCGGGCGCGGCTGATGAGCAGCGTGGTCTGGCTGTCGCTCAGGGCCTGCGGCGCGGAGAGGTCCACGTTGCGCGTGTAGTCGCTGACGGTGACGGCGCCGATCCAGTTGATGCGGACGGTGTCGCCCTTCTCGCGGATGTCGCCCTGGAAGTCGCGGTTCATGACGCCGGGCTGCGTGTAGACCTGCACGCGGTGGAGGCTCTGGAGCAGGCGGGCGGCCCAGACCTCGGGGATGAAGTTGTCGAGTGCCAAGTTGCTTCTCCTCTCTTCGGATGGTTGACGGGGCTAGCCGCGCAGTGCGATCTGCACGGCGTCCCAGTCGGCGTTGATCTCATCGGCGGTCATGCGGCGCACGTCGTCGCGGGTGAGGCGGCGGCGGGACGCGGCGGGGTTGGCGGCGGTGGCGGGCTCGGAGGTCCGGCCGGCCAGCCACGGGCGCTTGCGGGCCATGTCGGCCAGCAGCGCGGGGAGGTTGACGGGCCGGCCGTCGTCGCCGGTCTGCACCGCGGCGCGGTCGAGCAGGCGGACGGCGGCGTCCTCGTCCACGAGGCCCAGTTCGCGGGCCGCGCGGGCGGCCTCGGCGGCGAAGAGGGCCTCGCGGAGCTGAACCTGCAGGTCGGCCTCGCGGGCCAGCGCCGCGGCGAGGGCCTCGTCGGCGGCGGGCGGGGGTGCGGCATCGGGCATGGGAAGGCTCCTTTCCGGGAGGAATGGGACGGACACACGGACGAACACGGACCGGCACGGACGAACACGGACAGAGGGGCGGGTTCTAGATGCCCGGCTCGCGGAGGGCCATGAGGGCTCGGGTCTGGGCCCAGCTCCAGGGCAGGCCCACACGGGCGTCGGCTCCGGGCTCGCTGTCGCTCATGTGGCGGCCGGAGGCTTCGTCGGCGATGACCCAGCGGATGGGCGCCTGGGCGGCGGCCAGGGCCGTCAGCATGGCCAGGCGCAGTGGCTCGTCGGCCACCAGGTCGGCCACGCGCCACGGTGCGCCCTGGGCGTCCAGCACGCGGGCGCCGAAGGTCGCGGCGGCCTCGGGACCGGCGACGGCCTCGGCGAGGGCGTTGGCCCCCGGTGCGTCCTCCTCCGGCACCAGCACGGTGACACGGTGCATCAGATGCCTCCCCTGGCGCGGAGCCAGGCCGCCAGGCGGGCGCGGTCCTGCAGCCCGAGGGCGCCCTGGCAGACGACGAGCGACTGCAGGTAGCCGTTGAGCGGGTAGAAGAGCGTGCCGCCCCGGTCGAGCATGCCGACGCAGCAGGTGTTGAAGAGCGCCGCGGCCACGTCGAGGTCGGCGGTGACGCCCGGCTCGGAGCCCTCCAGCGTGTTGCGGCCCACGTAGCCCGGCGTCTCGCCCTGCACCCAGATGAGCGCGTGGGGCGAGCCGACGCCGACATCCGGCCCGGCGCACTGCTTCGACGTGCCGCAGACGCGGAGCTGGAACGCGCGGCCCAGGTCGGTGAGGCCCGCGAAGGCGTAGTAGTCGGAGGCCGACAGCGTCCTGCCGAGCCCGAGTACCGAGCCGAACGATCCCGTGGCCGAGGGCCGGAAGAGCGCCGCCACGGTGAAGGGCGTGTCGGTCCCGGTGAGGAGCGGGGCCAGCCCGTCGACGCGGAGGCAGTCGTCCACCGCGAAGAAGACGCCGGGACGGCCGCTGGGCGAGATGGCCCCGCCGCCGGTGAGCTGCGTCTTGTAGGTGGGCCGGGCGGCCGGCGAGCCCTGGACGGCGGCGGAGACGACGCCCGCGCCGCTCCAGTCGGCCCAGCCGGCCACCGAGGCGCCGTCGGCCGTGCCGTCCAGCGCGGCGGCGTCAAGCCAGAGGACCACGCCGGGGAGGCTGCGCGGCGTCCAGGAGCTACGGGCGCAGAGCAGCGTGAGGAGCGCGGCGCTCACAGCTGCCTCGCGTGGAGCTGGACCGTGCGCTCGGCGGCCTGGGCGACGGGCGTCGCCGAGGTCCCGCTGCGGACGCGGAGGTAGCGGACGCGGGCGAAGTCGGCGGGCGGGAGCAGGACGCAGCGGCCGGCGGCGGCCTTGACGGTGTACTCCGTGCCGTCGGCGGAGTGGAGGTTCATCCAGCCGCCGAGGCCGTCGCCCACCTGGAAGGTGAGGTCGGCGGCGGTCCAGGCCGAGGGCAGGCCGATCATGAGGACCGTGGCGCCGCCCGTGTCGACATCGGCGCTGACGCTCTGGCCCGAGGCGATGACCGCCGGGAAGAGCACGAACTTGGAGACCATACGGGTCGCTCCTTTCAGGCGCCGCGAAGGGCGCGGAGGTCGGCTTCGACGGGCGCCCAGAGGGCCTTGAGGGTCTGGACCTGGGCGGCCAGGGCGGGGTCCATCTGCATGGCGGCCTCGCCGCGGGCGCGGAGGACCGGGTCCGCCACGGCGGCGTCCAGGGCGCGCTTGAAGAGGTCCCAGTCGATCATGAGCCGGGCCACGAGGCCCAGCTTGCGCAGGATGCTTCTCATCTCTCCTCCTTCTCAGGTCGTGGCGGCGTCGGGCGTGTCGTCCTCGGGCAGCGGGTCGGGCCAGTGGAGCCGCACGCCCAGGCGGCCGGTCGGCAGGCCGGGGGCCAGGGCATCGGCGGCCACGGTGAGCGCGGCCAGCGAGACCCGGCGGACGAGGTCGCCGTAGAGCAGCCGCTTGGTCATGGTCTTGTCCAGCAGCGGGCGGTAGAGGATCCTCAGGGCCGAGCCCGAGAGGCGTCCCATGCCGTCCATCCGGCTTCCGGTGGCCTCGGGCACGCGGGTGATCTCGTGCAGGGCCTCCTTGAGGCGGGTGAACATGGAGAGCGACGCCGAGAGGTCGCCGCGCATCTCCAGGCTCCCCACGGAGCAGTCGGGCGAGGGCAGGAAGAGGATGCCGTCCTGCTCCAGGTCCAGGTCGGTGCGCCGGGCGCCGGTGATCCAGAGCCTCGGGAAGGCGTGGAGCCGCAGGATGCGGGCCATGCTCCCCATGACCTTCTCCAGGTCGCCGCAGAGCTGGAGGACATCGGGCTCCAGGTCGCTGACGCCCCAGTAGGCGTTCGGCGCGGGCAGGTTCTGGCAGGCGACGAGCGGAGGCCACGGATAGGGCCACGCCCGCACCGACCTCGAGGCCCAGCCGCCTCCGCCGGACGGCCTCTCCATGTCGCGCTCCACCCAGCGCGCGCCGGCCGGGTCGAGGCACCAGGCGCGGTCGGCCCGGGCCGCATCGCCCTCGGTCCAGCAGACCCGGTATCCGTCGATGCGCTCCACGTCATCGGCGGCGGATCGGACCCAGACGGCCCGCGGGTCCGGCGCGATGATGCGCGGCAGGCCCTCCTCGGCGCCCTGCGGGGCCTCGCGGCTGATGCGTGCGAAGGCCTGCCCGCAGACGGCGCCCGCCACGGCGAGCCGGTGCAGGAAGAGGTCCTTGTGGTTGGCCAGCCAGACGCGGTCCAGCAGCGCCTGGGCCTCGGTGAGCGCGGCGGCATCCTCGGCCGCGCCGGGCGCCATGACGGCCTCGATGCCCAGGCCGCGGCCCACGAGGAAGCCGACGCCGGCGTCCACGATGAGGCGTGCGAAGCTGAGGCGCACGTTGTCGTCGTGGCCCCAGCGGTCGACGGCCAGCGGCCGATCCGCGCGGCCGTAGTAGGCCTCCCAGGCGCGGTCCATGGCCGACCGGTGGGCCAGCTCCTCCCAGCCGGGCGGGGCGCCCGGGTCCCACAGCTGCTTGCTCAAGTTGCCCCTCCTTTCCGGGCAGACGCGCAAAAGGGGACCGCCTCCCGGTTGGGAAGCGGCCCCCTTGATGGGTCGTCTGTGTCCTGTCGGTTCAGGCTTCGGCGCTACACCTCGCCGGCCATGTCGTCCTGCACGCCCAAATCCTTGTAGAGCCCCTCGGGCAGGATGATGGTGCCGATGCGGCGCTCATACTCCTGCACGTTCTTGCGGAGCAGCAGGGCCATGATCTTGGCGTGCTGCGGGCTCATGCGGACCCGCACGGTCGTCTGCGGCGGCCGGTCCTGCGCCTGCATGACGCCGAAGTCCAGCGTAAATCCGTAGACATTTGTCATAAAGTTCACGGAGTCTGCGTAGAACTCCGGGGTTTCGTCCATATCCTCAAACTCCACATCGCCCTCCGTGGACCCGTCTGTCGTGTCGTCCAACGAGACCCCTCCAATATATAGCCCGTGGCGGAGGCCCAATATCAACAAGCCGGCCGAAAATCGCCCCAAAATCGCGTCCGGCGGCCTGTTTTGGGCCTCTAGCCTGCCAAAGCGACCGCCGCCTGGGCCGCAAGGGCGTCCAGGATGCGGGCGTGGTCCTGCGAAAAGATTTCGTGTTCCTCGCCTAAAACCTGGATGGCTCCGACCACTTTTCCGTGGAGTTTCATGGGTGAGATGACCGCGCGGGTGGCCGTCGACCTGACCTCTGATTCGTCGTAGACCGTCCCATCCTCCTCCACGGTGATGTTGACCGTCGAGGTGGCGGTGGCCGCCGCGAAGTCGTCGAAGATGATGGTCTTGCCCGACCGGAGCACCTGGCTCTGCGCCCCCATGCCCTCCGGTTGCAGCTCGATGGGCGGCAGTTCCGAGACGTCCATGCGCCCCTCTGTGGACCAGCCGTAGAGGCATCGGATGAGGCCGTCCTCCTGCGTGTACCGCGACACGAGGAACATGAAGCCGGGCAGCATCTGGGTGATGGCCCGGTGGAGCAGCGCGAAGATCGTCTCGGGATCCTCGGTAACCGCGAGTTCGGACGTGACCTGATGCAGCGCCTCCATTTCGCGGCCCCGGGCTGCCAACCGGCTCTCGGCCTCGGTGCGCTCGGCCAGCTCCGCGGCCAGGCTCTGGGTGGCCCCCGTGCTGTCGATGGCCGCGCCGGCGATGGCGGCGAAGGGCATCAGCGCGTCCATATCGGCTTCGGTGATGGGCCGATCGCTGAGCAGGTTATCCACCGTGATCGCCCCGACGATGCGCTCGCCGGCCTTCAGCGGCACCGCGAGGTGGTGGTGGACGCCGGACATGGTGCCGCCTGCCGGGATGCGGTGCTCGGCCTCAAAGTCGGTTGTGAACGAGTAGGGTATCTCGCCGCGCATCAGCCGGGCAAGCGGGTACCCAGGGGTCCTGGCCAGATCGATGGACGCTCCTATGAACTCCTCCACCTGCCCTTCGCGGTTCGTGCCCCAATAGGCGCGGAGGATACAGGTCGGCGAGTCGTAGAGGAAAACGGCGCCCCGGTCGAACCCGCAGACGGTGGTCACCGCCCCGTGGACGATCTGCAGCACGGTGCGCAGGTCCCGGCCGGCGTAGATGGCCGCGGCCACATCCATGACGGCTCGCAGCCTGCCCATCTGGCCTTCAAGGCTTCGCGCACGCTCAGCGACCTGCTCCTCGAGATGGGCGCGGTGCCGCTCGTTCTTTTCGGTCAGCACACGCTTCTGGCGCAGCACATCGGCGAGATCGGAGGCGGCGCCCACGGCCCGCACGATGGCCTCCTTGTCGACGGGCTTGAGGAGGAAGTCATAGGCACCGTGCTGCACGGCCTCCTGGGCGGTCTCCAGCGTGGGTGCGCCCGTGATGATGATGACCTGGGCGTCGGGTAGCTCCCGGCGGATGTCGCGCAGCAGGTCCAGGCCGCTGCCCTGGGGCATCACCACGTCCGTTACGACGATGTCGGGCCGAAGCTCCAGCGCCAGCCTGAGGCCGTCGATGGGGTTATCGCAAGATGTGACGGAATGCCCCGCCCCACGCAGGAAGTGGGACAGGGTGATACGTATCCCCGACTCGTCGTCCACCAAAAGGACATTGGACATCGCTCTGAGCTTACCCGACGGCTCCAGATCAGTACCACGCCAGCCTCACGCCCGTGGGCCCGAAGGGCTCGATGCGGATCTGGTTGGCTCCCTTTCGGAGCAGGCGGCCCACTTCGAGCCGCATGGGTGCGCCGATGACGCCGCCGGCGTCGCGGCCGTTGACGGTGACGCGGGCGGCCTCCTCGGGCGCGACGCCGGCCATCTCCAGGTAGACCGGGCCGGTGGGCGCCGATTGCAGGACGACGCCACCCGTGAAGGGAGCCGCGCGGGCAGGGCTGAGCGTGAGCCCGCCGCCCAGAGCGCCCCAGGGCCCGCCGCCGAAGGGCGCGGCGACCACGGCGGCCGGCCATTCGTTGGCCTGGCCGGGACCGGCCTCGGGGTCAAGGGCCACGGCGGCGGCACGCCATGAGGAGTCTGTGCGGAGGACGACGCGCCGGGAGCCCTCCACATCCACCGTCAGCGCACCCACGAAGCCCGCTGGGCTGGGCTTGTCCGTGGCGTTGACGGCCTCCACCTGCACGAGGTTGGGGCCGGCCTGCAGGCAGGCGGCCACGTCGAGCCGGGCCGGGCTGCGCCAGCCCTCGCCGCTATCGCCGCCCCGGCCCGCGTCCTTACCGTTGATGATGAGGCGGAACGAGTTGTCCGCGGTGCCCACGAAGAGCGCCGAGCGGATGCGGCCGGCGGGCACGTCCAGCATCGTGGAGAAGGAGCATGGCCCCGGCTTCGCCGATGAGGCGGGATTGCCGCCGGCGGCCCAGATCCACTCCGAGCCCTTCAGCGCCTCGCCGATACTGCCGGCGGCGGCGGCGGGAGCCGCCTGCGGCTTGCGGACGACCTTGCCCGGCACTGGGACCACGCGGAGCGGCGCGGCGCCCGGCTCCAGCCGCCGCGGCAGGGGCCTGGCCGACGGCGCGAAGATGATCAGGCGGCTCTCCAAAGGCTCCATGGTGAGGTCCAGAACGACGCGGTCACCCTGGCGCCGGAAGGGGACCGAGTTCACCTCGGCGCGGATGGGGTCCCAGACCTCAGGCACGCCGGGGGCGGTCACGGCGAACTTGAAGCGGGTGGCGCGGCCCTTGTGCATCTGGTTGGCGACATAGAAGAGGTCGCGGCCGGCCTTGTTTCGGTGGACGACGTGGAGCCAGTTCCGCGTGTCGCCGGAGAGGACGTCGAGCGTGGGCTTGACGCCGGCTTCGGACAGGACCTGGCGGAGCATCTTCGGCGTGGGAGCGGCGGGGAGCAGGTAGGCGCGGCCCCCGGCGGTGTTGGCCGCGCAGGGCTTCAGGCCGGGCAGGGCCGAGGCGCCCCAGACCTGGCGGACGAGGGCCTGCACCTCGGCGTCAGGCACTCCCATATCCGCCGAGCGGCTGGGCAGGAAGCCATGGCCGAGGACGATGCCGCCGGCCAGGTAGAAGTCGCGCACCTTGCGCAGGACCGCCGCGGGGAGGGTCTCCACGCCCGGCACGACGATGACGCGGTAGCGCTCTGTGCGGAGCTGCAGCTCGCGGCCGGAGACCTTCGCGGGGCTCTGGAGGACGTCGTAGGGGATCCAGTCGCAGTCGTAGAGGGCGTCCTGCAGGGCCTCGCTCATCTGCTCGGGCGTGATGTACTTCCCGGCGTGGGCGCTGTTGCCGAGGTAGAGCAGGGCCACGGGGCAGACGTGCCGGCCGCCGGTGAGGAGGCTGCTGAGGCGGGAGGCGTAGTCCGCGTAGACGCGGTAGAGCGGCCAGCGGGGCTCGTAGCCGCCGTTGTAGAAGTAGGGCGGGCAGTCCGTATCGAACGGGGCGCGGACGTTGAACGAGTGCGGGATCATGAAGTTGAGGCCGGAGACGAACATGTGGTCCGTCCACCACTTCATCTCGGGGTAGGTCAGGTCCTGGCCGCGGGCGCCGAAGATCTCCACCATGGCCACGTCGTCGGGCTTGCCGTAGGCGTGGCTGATGCTGCTGCCCAGCTTGGGCGTCTGCCAGATCGGGTTGTCACGGGTGAGGCGCTTGCCCCAGACGAACTGGTCGAAGACCGCGTCGATGCCGCCCATATCGTTGTACTTCATGAGCTGCATCATGTTGCCCGCGCAGATGTCGGGGTTCAGGTAGCCGTTGCCGTGCTCAAGGAAGTGGCCGATGGAGACGACGCGGTGGCGCCGGCACCAGGCGGAGATGCCGCCGTAGAGGGTGCGGCCCCAGGCCTCGGCGTAGGCGTCCTGGTACTGGTAGGCCGCGGCTGTCTGGGCCGCTCCCGCGAGCTTGCGGGTCTTGGCGAGGAGGGCGGATTTCCAGTCGATCTTGCGCTCGGCCAGCACGCGCATGACCTCGGTCCCCCAGTCGCCGTGCGTCTCGGGCTCATCAAAGAAGAAGCCGGCGATGGTCTTGCCGAAGTCGGCGCCGAAGCGGTCGAAGTGGGGCTGGTAGACCGTGCGGAGGTACCAGTCCACGGCATCGCGGCTGGCGCCGTCGACCAGGTAGCGGCTGCCGCTGATGCGCGGCTCCCAGGCGAACTGGACCACCTGCCATGCGCCGTCGGGGGCGTCCCAGACGATGCGGCGGGTGCCGGGCATGGGGCGCAACTCGGTGAGAGAGGCGGGATCGAGGCCGCCGGGCAGGACGCGGGCCGCCACGGCTCCGATGCGGCGATCCGGCTGGAAGACGGGTATGTCCACGCGCTCGCCGGCGCGGGCGTCGGTTACGCGGGTGACGAGGCGCTTGCTGCCGTAGCGCTCGGGCACCTTGCCGCCCACCTCGCCGGAGGGCCACCACTTCTCGTCGAAGATCCACATGCGGAGGTTGTGCTTCTTGGCGGCCTCCAGGCAGATCGCCAGGTCGCGGAACCAGCCGGGGCCGAGCCAGTCGGTATGCGGCCGCGACTCCACCGTGAAGGAGCCGTTGCCGCCCTCGGCGACCCTGGCCACGTAGTCGCGGATCTGCTTGGGCGTGTCGTCACCGTGGAGCCAGAAGAGCGGCCCGGTGAGACGGCGCTGGGCCATGGCGGGGCGGCGGAAGCCGGCCTCCAGGGCGACCCACGGGTCGGCCGCGCGAGACGGCGAGGCGGCGAGGCCGGCCAGGGCGAGGAGCAGAAGCGGGCGGAGCAGGCGGCACGGCAGCATGGGCGGACCTCCAGGGCGGTGTGGCATGGCGCAACGTTGGCCGCGAGGCGGCATGATTCCTGCTTGCGACGGCGATGAGGGGGTGAAGGGGCGGGGGCGCATGGGTCGGAGGCATGGTGCTGCTACAATGCCGGGCGGCGCCGACGCGCCGCTAACCCCGCCCCCTGGAGAGCCACCATGCACCATCCCGCACCGTCCACCGCGACCCGCACGCTCGACGCCGGCTGGCGCGTCCGCGAGCTGCATCCCCGCGGCACGTCGCCCTGCAGCGAGCTGGGATGGCTGCCCGCCGAGACGCCGGGGCATGTGCACCTGGACCTGATGCGCGCCGGGGTGATCGAAGACCCCTTCAAGCGCATGCACGAGCGCGGTTGCGCCTGGGTGGATGAGACCGACTGGGTCTACGAGACCCGCTTCGACGTGGATGACCCCGAGGCCCACGCGATCCTCCGCTTCAACGGCCTGGACACGGTGGCTGAGATCACGCTGAACGGCGCCGAGCTCGGCCGCACCGCCAACATGCACATCCCGCACGAGTTCTGCGTCGACGGCCGGCTCCAGTGCGTCGGGAACGTGCTGACGATCACCTTCGCCTCCGCCCTGCGCACCGGCCGCGAGCTGCGGCAGGCTTGGGCCGACGCGGGCAACGACGCGCCCGGGCCGAACTGGTTCTCCTGGGGCCCGCGCTCCTTCGTGCGCAAGGTGCAGAGCATGTTCGGCTGGGACTGGGGCCCCGAACTGGTCTCCTGCGGCATCTGGCAGCCCGTGGAGCTGATCACCATGCCCGTGGCCCGGATCACGGACCGGCGCCACGCGCCGGCCTTCGACGCCGACGGGCCGGCGCGGGTCACGGTCACAGTGGAGGTGGAGCGCGCACCCGGTCAGGCCGATGCGCCGCTGGATGTCGTCATCGGCCTCCCCGCGCTGCTGGCTCCCACGGACCCGGAGGGCGACGCCGAACGCCTGCCCACGGGCCTGGCGGCGCAGCGCGTGAGCGTGCCGTGCGGCGACGGACGGGCGACCGTTTCCGCCACGTTCGAGATTCAGGAGCCGAGGCTCTGGTCGCCCTGGGAGCTGGGTGCGCCGAACCTCTACGAGCTCGGCCTTCGCCTGGAGCGCCCCGACGGCGCCCTCGTGGAGCCTGAGCGGACGCACCGCATCGGACTGCGCCAGGTCGAGCTGGTGCGCGAGGCCGAGGCAGACGGCGGCGAGTCGTTCCGCTTCCGCATCAACGGGTGCGACCTCTTCGCCAAGGGAGCGAACTGGATCCCCGCCGACAGCTTCCCGTCGCGCGATCCGGGCGGCGTGGCGCTTCGCATCGACGGCCAGATCGCCGCGGCCCGGCGAGCCGGCATGAACATGCTGCGCGTCTGGGGCGGCGGGCTCTATGAGGGCGAGGCCTTCTACAACGCCTGCGACCGGGAGGGCATCCTGGTCTGGCAGGACTTCGCCTACGGGTGCGCCTACTACCCGGACACCGGCCGGTTCGCCGAGGTGGCGGCCCACGAGGCGCTGGTCAACGTGCGGCGCATCGCCGGGCACGCCTCCATCGCCCTCTGGTGCGGCAACAACGAGAACCACATGATGCACGCCGACGCCTGGGGCGGGCGCGAGAACCGGCCCGCGCGCTACCTGGGCGAGAGGCTCTACCACGAGATCCTGCCGAGCGTGGTGGCCCAGGAGGACCCCGCCACGCCCTACTGGCCCTCGTCGCCCTACGGCGGCGCCTCGCCCAACGCCTCCGAGGCGGGCGATCGGCACAACTGGGATGTCTGGCACGGCAGCGGCGACTGGACGCGCTATACCGAGGACAACGCCCGCTTCCTCTCGGAGTTCGGCTTCGCGGCCTCCTGCGGCATGGCCGCCTGGGAGGGTTGCCTGGCCCCGGCGGACAAGTCGCCCCGCTCGGCGGCCGTGCGCTGGCACGACAAGACGCAGAAGGGCTATGAGACCTACATGGGCTACCTTCGCGACTTCGTGCCGGAGCCGCGCACGCTCGAGGACCTGGTCTACTTCAGCCAGATCAACCAGGCCGAGGCGCTGAAGTGCGGCATCGAGCACTGGCGGCGGCTCAAGGGGCGTTGCTGGGGCGCCATCTTCTGGCAGTTCAACGACTGCTGGCCCGTGCAGTCCTGGGCCGTGGTGGACCACGCGCTGGAGCCGAAGCTCGCCTACTACGCCGCCCGCCGTTTCTACGCGCCGCTGCTGGTCTCGCTGGTGCGTCACGGCAACACGGTGGAGGCGCACGTCACCAACGACCGCCTCACGCCCGTCAGCGGCGGGTTGCGGATGACACTGGCGACGTTCGAGGGCGAGGAGATCGCTTCATCCTCCGCGGCGGCGTCTGTACCGGCCGGCGGAACCGGCTGCGCGGGCACGCTCGACATGACTGCCGCAACCGGGCGTGAGCGCCACGTGGCCGTCCATGCCCGCCTGACGGAGCCGGACGGGGCGGAGCAGATCAACCTCCTGCTTCTCGCCCGCACGAAGGAGTTGATCCTGCTCGATCCGGGCCTCACGGTGGAGGTAGCCCAGGGCGCCGACGGTCCCGAGGCCTACCTGGCGGCCAAGCGCTTCGCTGCCTACGTCTGGCTGCGGCTGGAGGGCGAGGGAGGCCTGAGCCGCGGGCTGGAGATCGGCGACAACGGCTTCCACCTGCTGCCGGGCGAAATCCGCCGAGTGGCGCTGCCCAAGCTCGGGCTGGAGGAGCTACGCGCCAGGCTACGAGTGCGGACGCTGTAGGCGGGTCTCCGTGGCATGGGTGGCGCATCCACGGACGGACACGGACCGTGTTCGGCAAGGGCCACCGGGGTCGGGCCTCAGGCTTCGCGGTAGAGCGCGGCGAGGGCGGCGTGGCAGGCCTTGTCGTCGAACAGGGCGCGGATCGGCACGCGGAAGCCGGGGATCGCCGCCGAGGCCAGGTCGCCCTGGCCTATCGGGGCCACGCTGGGGTAGGCCGCGCCCTGCAGGGCCAGCGGTTCAACCGTCTCGGCCTCGGGGTCGATGATCCAGTACTCGGCCACGCCATGGGCGGCGTAATCGACCCGCTTGACGCCGCGGTCGTTGGCCTCGGTCGATGGGGAGAGCACCTCCGCCACGAAGTCCGGCGCCGGGAATCGGCGCTGCTCCGGCCTCAGTTCAGCCGCTTTGGCCGGGCCGAACCAGCAGATGTCGGGCTCGTAGTCGTTCCGCGAGAGCGAGATCATCAGCTTCTCGATCCCGACCTTCCCCAGGGCCAACCGTTGGCAATGGGCTCGGAGCAGCGTGGCGAGCCGTGATGAGACTTCGTTGTGGCGCAGTGTAACCGGCGAATGCACGACGACCTCCCCGTAGATGAACTCCGCTTTCTCGTCTTCGCGCACGGTGTCGATGAAACGGCGGCGGCGCGCCCGCTCACGGGTGCGCAACCGCACCAGTGCATCGATCGGCTCATCCCACTTCACCATTCGTGTGATCGGTTCGATGACGACGCTCATGTGCTCCTCCGCCTGCGGCCCTTCCAGTGCATTATACGGCAAGCGCGGTTGCAGCGCTACGGCCGGGAGCCGCGCACCGGACGTGCATAATACGGGGTACGCGGCGCGGCGAACGGCATGGAGCCGGCGCACCGGAACAGGCCGCGGGAGGGAGCAACATGCTGCGAAGGATCATGACGACGGCGGTGGCGCTGCTGGCGCTGACGCTGGCGACCGGGGCCTGCCTGGCCCAGTTCGCGCTCAAGCAGGGCGACCGGGTCGTCTTCTACGGTGACAGCATCACCGACCAGAGGCTTTATACAACCTTTGTGGAGACCTTCGTGGTCACCCGCTTCCCCGGCCTGAACGTCACGTTCACCCACTCGGGCTGGGGCGGCGACCGCGTGACGGGCGGCGGCGGCGGACCCATCGACGTGCGGCTGAAGCGCGACGTCCTCCCGTACAAGCCCACGATGATGACCATCATGCTGGGCATGAACGACGGCTCGTACCGCGCCTTCGACGAGGGCATCTTCAAGACCTACGCCGACGGCTACCGGGGCATCGTCAACACCATGAAGGGCGCCCTGCCGAACCTGCGCATGACGCTCATCCGCCCCTCGCCGTTCGATGACGTGACCCGTGCGCCGTCGTTCCCCGGCGGCTACAACAGCGTGCTCGTGCGCTACGGCGACTTCGTGCAGCAGCTTGCGGGCGAGAAAAAGCTGGGCGTCGCCGACCTCTGCACCGACGTGGTCGCCATGCTCAAGAAGGCCGACGCCACCGACCCGGCGCTGGCGCAGAAGATCATCGCCGACCGCGTGCATCCCGGCCCCGCCGGGCAGTTGACCATGGCCGCGTGCCTCCTGAAGGCATGGAAGGCCCCGGCGCTGGTCTCCTCGGTGGAGATCGACGCCCGAGCGGGCAAGGCCGCCCGCACCCAGAACTGCACCGTCAGCGCCGTCACGCCCGGCTCCAAGCTCACCTGGACCCAGCTGGACAAGGCGCTGCCCATGCCCGTCGATGCCAAGGACCCGCTCTTCGCGCTGGTGCTGGCCTCGTCCGACTTCGAGGAGACCCTCAACCGCCAGATCGTGCGGGTGACGGGCCTCTCCGGCGGCAGCTACCGGCTGAGCATCGACGGCGCCGAAGTGGGTGTCTATCCTGCGGCCGACCTCGCCCAGGGCGTCAACCTGGCCTTCGCTGCCACGCCCATGGCGCAGCAGGCCGCCCGCGTCCACGCGCTGACGCTCTCCCACAACCAGGTCCACTTCACCCGCTGGCGCACCGTGCAACTGCCGCTGGAGTGGTGCAAGTCGCGCAAGAGCGACGCGGCTTTGGCGGCTATGGACGCCTGGGACGCCGACATCGCCCGGCAGCAGCGGCAGGCGGCCCGTCCGATCCCGCACACCTACACGGTGGAGGCGGCGCAATAGCCTCGCCCGAGCAGGTCGGCCGCTCCGGGTGAACCCCTGGGCGGCCGACCTGCGTATTCATGGTTAGCACGACGCGCGGCGCTCGAATCCTCTTGATCGCCACGGTGTCCCACGCGGATTCGGGTGATCCCGTCGCTGGGAGTGTGCGCCATGCAGCGAGTCGTCCATATTGACCACAGCGGGTCGCACGGCGTCCCGCCGATCCACAGCCACGGCACCCACGAGCCGCATCGCCGGGTGAGCCGCGACCTCATCGTCTGGCTCGGCGCGCTGATCCTGGCCCTGGCGCTGATGGCCCTCGTCACCAATCGGCGGTCGCCGGAGCCCGCCAGGTCCGATGCCGCACCGCGCTCCAGCGCGGCCGCACGCCCCGGCTCGACCGGCGAGGTCGCCGGCGGCATCCTCGGCTCCGCGTCGGGCCGCGATGCCCAGTCCCACCTGCTGGAGGAGGAGGACGCCCTTGGCGGCCGCGCCGTGCCGTAGCCCGATGCCTGCGCCCTTCAGCGCCCCACGATGGTGACCGGCGACGCCGAGAGCCTCAGCGCCCGCTCGGCGCCCCGCGTCGGCACGGGGAAGCCGTAGAGGTCGGTGGCGACCGCACCGCGCGGCAGCCGTATGGTCGCAGGTCCGGCCATGCTCCACAACACCTCGACATCGCCCCGGGCGGTCCTGAAGCGCCGCGAGGCCACTCCCGGCCCGCGCGTGCCGTCGCCGAGCGCGGTGGAACCGGCCAGCATCGCCCGGGTGGCGCAGAAGGCCGCCAGCGGGAGGGAGGGGCTGCCGTCGGGCCGCACCAGGGCGAACGAGCCGTAGTCGCCGCCGTAGAACGAGAACCAGAGCACGCGATCCACGCATCCGCTTGACCGCGCCTCGACCAGCTCCTTGGCCAGGATGCGCGCGGCCTCGGGCTCCGGGCGGCCCCAATCGGGCGCCAGGAAGTCATTCCGATAGGGCTGGCCCGCCTCGTCCAGCCAGAGCTTCTGGGCGCCCCCATAGCGGCGGATCAGCGCGCCCGCAGCCCGAAGCCCCTCGCGCCACGTGTCGCGCCGCGATGCCGGGTCCATGATGTTGATCGGCGCCGCCTCGTCGGGGTCGCGCGGGCAGTTGTAGGGGTGGACGCCCACGGCGTCGCAGTGCTTCAGTGCGCCCGCCTTGAAGCACTCCTCCATGAAGCGCAGGTCGATCCCCGACGCGCTCAGGCCCAGGATGCGCGCGGTCGGGTCGGCCCGGCGCGCCGCCTCGCGGGTCTGCCGGAGCAGGTCGGTGTAGGCGCGGGCGTCGGGCTTCGGGTGCCAGTACCGGGCCAGGTTCGGCTCGTTGGCCGGGATCCACCAGTGGATCGTCGCCTTGTACCGCGCAACCACCGCGCCCACGAACCGGCGCCACCGGGCCATGTCGGTGGGCGGGTAGCGCTCCTGGCTCTCCAGGCCCCCCTTGGCCTCGCCGGGCCCGGCCCACGCCGGCTGCGGCTTCTCCCAGATGAACGTGGGGATCAGCTCCACGCCGTGCCTGGCCGCCCAGGCGACGATGCGGTCGTACTTCTCCCAGGCGAAGCGCCCCTCCTGCGGCTCGATCTCGAACCACTCGAAGGGCATCCGCAGCGTCTGGACGCCCGCCTCCCGCGCCAGTTGGAAGAAGCGCTCGCCGTCGCGCATCTCCGCGTAGCAGGCCGACCCGCCGAAGAAGGGGTCGCGCGGGATGGCGGCCCTGGGCGTCACGCGGAGCCACTCGTCGGCCGTGCCCGCCGTCACGCGGTAGAAGCCGGGCGCTGCCGGGGGCGATGATCGAAGGGCTCCGGCGGAGGGCGTGAGCGACGCCGCAGCTCGCCCGCCTGCCTCGGCGATGCGTCCCCGGACAGGCTGTGATCCGGACACCGTCAGTGCGATGGGTTGCCCCGACCGGAAGGTGTGCCAGGGCCACGCGCCGCCCGTCAGCGCAGCCGGCGGGGCGGGGGAGCCGTCGAACCGCTCCAGCGCCACGGTGTCCGCGTCGCGGGCGATCGGCTCGGTTCGGCGCGCCGAGGCCATGATCTCGGCGTCGGAGCGCTGACGCGAGGAGACGCGCAGGTCGTCGAAGGCCATCATCGATGGGCGCGAAGAGACGATGGTCCATGCGTGGCTGCCCACCACCAGGTCGCCGGCCGGAGCCGACGGGCCACCCGTGATGCGGCCGGAGCCCGCCGCGACGCCGTCCAGGTAGATCCTCATCCCCGCCGGGCCCCAGGTGACGGCCACGTGGCGCCGGCGGCCGGCCTTCCACTGCAGGGGTAGCGACGCGGCCAGGTTCTCCATGGAGCCGTTCAGCATGAACGCCAGCTGGTGCGAACCGGTCATGAAGAGCTGCAGGCTCCCCTTGAAGCCGGGCATGAAGGGCTCCTGCTGCAACGAGACGATGCCGCTGCAATCCGGGATGGCCGCCACGTCGACCGTGGGGCAGAGCCACATCTCGATGGCGCCCTGCTGCCAGCGCCACCCGGAGCCGTCCGCGGCGACGCGCACCGGCACGAGCCCCTGGGCCCCCGGAGTGTCGGCCACCATGGCCCGACCGAACTTGCCCGGCGTATACCGGACGCCCCGCGTGGCCCGGCTACCCGATGCCGATGGGGGTCCGCAGGGCAGCAGCGGCGTGTAGGGGCTCGCGCCCGCGCCCGCCACATCGGCGCCGACGTCAATGTCATCGAGCCAGAGCGTCCGGTCCATGCCGGTGGTGGGCATGAAGCCGCCCGCGTCGGCGATGACCACGTTGGCCGCCTGTTCGAGGTCCAGGGCGCCGTTCTCGTCCCTGGAGTCGTCGCTCAGCGTCAGGGTGCTGAAGGCCGCCTCGAAGCGGACCCACTCCCCGGCCCGTGTCTGCAGCGTGCGCATGTAGGAGGAGCCGTCGCGCTCGATGCAGCCGACCACCAGCGTCGTGGGCGTGTCGGTCCTGGCGCGCACGCGTATGCCGCCGCCCAGGAGGCCGTCGACGGGATGGATGATGCCCGCGAGCTTCTTCGGGGTCACCGTGTAGCGCAGGCGCAGCGAGCGGCTCGCCGGCGGACCCTCGGTCAGGCCGATCTGTGTGGGCGGCGCGGTGGGAGGCGGCACGGCCTGCCAGCCATCCTGCCCATCGGCGAACCGGGCCGTCAGACGCTGCGGAGGGCGCGTCAGTGCGGCGGTCAGCGCGACGCAGGCCAGTGCGGCCGCGCCGAGCGCCGCCGAGCGAAGGAGCCTCATGGGACCCGCCTTCCGCCGACCGCGCCAACGCGAACGCGGCAGTACGGGATCGGCCATGGCCCATTATGCGCTACGCCCGCGCGGCAGTGGGTACCATGCCTCCATCTACTCCAATGGAGGCGCGGCATGGGTTGGCTGGGTCGACTTCTGGGCGTCGGCAAGGCGAAGGCCGAGGCCGCGCCGGTTCCGCAGGGCTTCCCATTCGAGACCATCACCGTCCCCGGCGCCGAGGCGCTGCAACGTCGGGCGCAGATGGCCGCCGAGGCCGAAGGGCGCTTCGTGCCCATCATCCTGGGTGGCCCGGACGATGTCGCCGATCTGCTGGAGGTCTATCGGCAGGGCGAACAGGCGCCCGAGGACATCCTCTTCGCGTCCCGAAACTGGACTGCCGAGGCCGTCCTGCAGACCCTGCAGGAGGCGCTCGACGAGGACGAGGACGAGGATCCCGACGGGCCCGGTCCCGTGGAGGTCGGCGAATGGCCCGATGACGATGCGGTGGAGCCCATCACGCCGACCGCCCACATTGATGCACGCACCCGAAAGCCGTTTGCCGAGGTCATCATCGCCCGGATCCCCTGCGCGAGCGGTTGGCAAGCCCCGGCCTACCTGCGTTTCGGCGACTGGTTCGCGTGCCCCCCGCCGGAGCAGCACGTGGCGCTCCTGCGCGACTGGCAAGTCCGCTACGGGGCCGAGGTGATCGCCATTACCGGGAGTTCAATCGAGTGCAGCGTGACCCGGCGACCCGCCGATGAGAGCGAGGCGCTGGCCCTCGCTCGCGAGATGGTCGCCTACTGCCCGGACCTGCTCGATTTCCAGGACACGCTCTCCGAGCCGGCTGCGTCGTTGATGGTGTCGGACTTCTGGTTCTTCTGGTGGGACGCCGACGAGGAGTGAGCCCGCGTGGGCGGCCTCGGGAGGGCGTCGGCGGGCCTATGGTAAACTAACCGTCTGCGAGTTGGGGGCGCATGCCCCTGCGCTACGGGAGGGTTGCGTCAGTTGATCGATACCAGCGATTTCAGGAATGGCCTGTCCATCATACAGGACAACGATATTTTCACTATCGTTGAGTTCCAGCACGTCAAGCCGGGCAAGGGCGGCGCGTTCGTTCGCACGCGGATCCGGAACCTCAAGACCGGGGCCACCATCGAGAAGACGTTCCGGGCCGGAGAGAAGATGGAGCAGGCGCACATCGAGCGCAAGCCCATGCAGTACCTCTACAACCAGGAGGAGGAGTACTTCCTGATGGACGGCCAGACCTATGAGCAGGTCTCGGTCACCAGGGCGGCCATCGGCGATCCGGTGAAGTACCTGAAGGACGGCATGGAGGTCCAGGTGGTGGACCACGCAGGCGTCATCATCGGCGTCGAAGTGCCCTTCTTCGTGGAGCTTGAGGTGACGGAGACGGACCCGGGCGTCCGCGGCGACACGGCCTCCGGCGGCAGCAAGCCCGCCACCGTTGAGACCGGCGCCGTCGTCAACGTGCCGTTCTTCATCAATGTCGGCGACCGGATCAAGATCGACACCCGAACCGACAACTACCTGGAGCGAGCCAAGTAGCCTTGGCGGCCGCGCCGATCGGGGGATGCGCCCGGTGAGAAGGAATAGGTCCAGAACCTCCGGCGGCGCCGAGAAAGTCACGCAGTGGCTTCTGGACGCGTCGCGCAAGCTGATGTTCCTGTCCGGCCTGGCCGTTCTCGTCCTGGCGGGCTATCTGGTCTATGGCTTTGTGGGCGGCGGGCTCGGGCAGTGGGAGTCGCTCACCCACGAGGCGCGCGTCCGCATCATCGGCAACATCCAGGGCGCCATCTCGTACCTGAACATCTCGCTGGCGGTGCTGCTGCTCACCTCGTCGATCCTCTACTGGGCTGAGGAGGGGCTCGGCTACGCACTGGTCCTCCTCGCCGCCGGGTTCTACTACGGCGTGCCGCTGGGCGTCGAGTTGGGTGCGCCGGGCCTGGTTACCAACTGGCTGACCGGCCGCAACACCGCCGCGCTGGCCGTCTACAACGAAGCGCGGATCGCCGGCCTCGTGCTGGCTATCCCCGGCATCATCCTGGTCATCATCGACCTGGTGAACCGCGTCCGCTACGGCTCCTCGCGCAAGAAGACCCAGCGCTCGGCCATGCAGTTCGGCGCCGAGGTCGAGGAGGAGGAGCCGATCCGGCCGCCCCTCATCGGCGCCCTGGCCAAGTGCTACCAGCTCCCCTTCTGCCGCGAGTTCGTCCGCAGCCACTGCCCGGTCTTCCACCTGCAGAAGCGCTGCTGGCGCGTGCGCGTGGGTTGCATGTGCGAGGAGCAGGTGATCCGCACCGCCATGGTCGGCATGGCCCACGAGGCGGCGCGGGCGCGCTCCATGGTGCCCGACGACAACGAGCCGGTCGATATGGCCAAGCGGTACAACCTGGACGATCCGCTGGGCGCCGCCAAGCCGGAGTCGCCCTTCAAGCCGCTGGTGGCCACGCCTCCGCCCAAGGTGGTGGGCGCAGAGGTCAAGATCCCGCAGAACAACGCCTTCAGCCCGGCGCAGAAGCGCGAGCGCTGCCGCAACTGCATCATTTACAATGAGCACCAGCGCTTGAAGTACCAGTTGGTTTCGCCGCTGGTCGTGCTGGCGGTTCCTGCCCTGGCCGTCTCGCAGTTCAGCGCCATGAAGTCCGCCATGGAGGTCGCACTCCGGTCGGCCGACACGGTGATGTCCCGCCTGTCGCTGGAGCAGACGGCCCGCGGCATCGATATCGGCCAGCTCGCCTCCAGCAATGAGATCGCCAACATCGTGCTGCTGGGCAGCCTCATCCTCATGGTCCTCACCTGGGCCCTGCACTTCACGGAGCACTGCATATTCCAATGGAAGATTTGATCCGAGAGGTCGAGGCCATCGCGAGCCTCCTGGCCGGATCCACCGCGCGCGAGGTCTCGGTCCGAGCCGGCGACCGCCGCATCCTCCTGCGCCGCGAGCCGAGCGCCGCCGGCCGGCATGCCTCTGAAGCGCCCGCGTCGGCCGGCGGCCCTCCGGCTGACGGGCAGGCTCCCGCTCCGGCCGGCGCCGAGCCGGAGGCGGAGCAGGTCACCGCTTCGCTGGTGGGCGTCTTCCACCACCTTGAGAGGCCCGTCGCCGTGGGAGACCTGGTGAGCGTGGGACAGGTCGTGGGCGGCGTCGAGTCGATGAAGCTCATGTCAGAGGTCCGTAGCGAGACGACCGGCGTGGTGCGCGACGTGCTGGTGGAGGACGGCGCCTCGGTCGAGTACGGCCAGCCGCTCTTTGCCATCGCCGCGGCCGACGAGGACTGAACGCCGTGCGCCGCGCATTCGGGCTCATCGAGATCCTGGTCGTGGTGGTCGTGCTGGTCCTCCTGGCCGCGGTCCTCGTGCCGCGCCTCACGGGCGGCAAGACGCCCGACGGCAAGAAGGCCAAGGGCGTTATCACCTACGCAAAGGACAGCGTCTGCGTCCAGAACCTGCGTTCGGACCGGCAGTGCATCGAGGCCGCGCAAGCCTCGGACCCCGACGGCGGCTACCCGGCAGACCTCTCGCAGGTCCGCGAGATCAGCGGCGAACTCCGCAAGTGCGCCGTGGGCGGCGAGCCCTACCGCTATGACCCGGCCACCGGCCGCATCTCCTGCCCGCACCCCGGGCACGAGGGGTTCTGACCAGCGCCGGGTCGACCCCGCACACTCCGGCCGCCCGCGGCCTGCAAGTGAATGGAGCGCATGTTTAAGAAGATCCTCATAGCCAATCGGGGCGAGATAGCCGTCCGCATCATCCGCGCCTGCCGCGAGATGCGGATCCAGTCCGTGGCGGTCTACTCCCAGGCCGACGCCGAATCCCTGCACGTCAAGCTCGCCGACGAGGCCGTCTGCATCGGTCCGCCGCCCAACAAGGACAGCTACCTCCATGCGCCCAACATCATCGGCGCGGCGCACATCACCGGCGCCGAGGCAGTCCACCCGGGCTACGGCTACCTGAGCGAACAGGCGGGCTTCGCCGAGGCGTGCGAGGCCTGCAAGCTGGCCTTCATCGGTCCGCCGGCGGCGGTGATCGAGCATATGGGCGACAAGGCGCAGGCGCGGGAGATCGCCCGGGCGGCCCGCGTCCCCGTGATCCCCGGCTCCGGCGGCGAGATCACCGGTGAGGCCGACGCACTGCGCGTGGCCGGCAAGATCGGCTACCCGGTCTACATCAAGGCCGTGGCGGGCGGCGGCGGCACGGGCATCCGGCGCGTGGACGAGCCCGACCAGATGCCCCGCGCGCTGCAGATGGCCCGATCCGAGGCCGAGAGCGCCTTCGGGAACCCCGAGGTCTATCTGGAGAAGCTCATTGAGGCGCCGCGGCACATCGAAGCCCAGATCATGGGCGACGGCCGCGGCCACGCGATCCACCTCGGCCTGCGCGAGTGCTCGCTCCAGAACCTGCGCCACAAGAAGCTGGTGGAGGAGGCCCCCGCCGGCGAGCTGCCCGGCTCGCTCCGCACCCGCATCGCCGAGTCGGCCGTGCGCCTGGCCAAGAGCGTGGGCTACCGCAACGCGGGCACCGTGGAGTTCCTCGTCGACAAGAAGGGCGACTTCTACTTCCTGGAGATGAACACGCGGCTGCAGGTCGAGCACCCGGTGACTGAGTTGGTCACGGGCTTCGACATCGTGCATGAGCAGATCCGCATCGCGGCCGGCGAGCCGCTCTCCATCAGCCAGCGGTCGGTGCAGATCAACGGACACGCCATCGAGTGCCGCATCACGGCCGAGGACCCGGAGCGGGGCTATGCGCCGTCGGCGGGGCGCATCGAATCGCTCCACTTCCCCGGCGGGCCCGGCGTCCGCGTGGACAGCTACATCTACCCCGGCTACGACGTGCCGCCCTATTACGACCCGATGCTGGCGAAGCTCATCGTCTGGGCGCCGACGCGCCCGGAGGCCATCGCGCGGATGGCCGGAGCGCTGGACGAGATCCGCATCGTGGGGCTTCCGACCAACATCAGCTTGCAGAAGCGCATCGTCGCCACCCCGGCCTACCGGCGCGGCGAGGTCGCCACCGACTTCATCGCCCGGCATATCACCCCGGACACCGAGTAGCCAACCTCGGAAGGGAGCCATACCATGGTCCAGCTCGTCGCCTTGTGCGCCATCGCGGCCCTGCCGCCGGCCGAGCCCGCGCGTGACACGCGCTGCTTCGAAATCCGCACCTACTACGCCGAGCCCGGCAAGCTGGACGGCCTGAACGCGCGGTTCCGCACCGCCACCGTGCGGCTCTTCCGCAAGCACGGCATCGAGAACGTCGGCTACTGGGTCCCCGTGGACAACGCTCAGAACAAGCTGGTCTACATCATCGCCTGCCCCACCCAGGAGGCCCGGGACGCCTCGTTCGCGGCTTTCGTGAAGGACCCCGCCTGGCAGAAGGCCGCCCGGGAGTCCGAGGCCAACGGCAAGCTGGTGACACGCATCACATCGCAGTTCCTCACGGCCACGGACTACTCGCCGGCGATCCGCCGCTCTTCTACTCGTACCGAGCGGCTCTTCGAGATGCGCATCTACACCGCCGCTCCCGGCAAGCTCGACGCGCTGAATGCCCGCTTCCGCGACAACACCCTGCGCCTCTTCCGCAAGCACGGCATGACGAACATCGGTTACTGGACCCCCACGGGCCAGGAGCAGGGGATGAACGACACGCTGATCTACCTGCTGGCCCACAAGAGCCGTGAAGCCGCCGACAAGTCATGGCGCGAGTTCGGGCAGGATCCCGAGTGGACGCGCGTCCGAACCGAGTCAGAGCGCGACGGCCGGCTGGTGGACAAGGCGGAGTCGATCTACATGACGCCCACGGACTACTCGCCGATCAAGTAGAAGGGCACACGGACGAACACGGACCCACACGGACCGACACCGACGCCGTAGAAGTCGGGCTTGTCCGTGTGGGTCCGTGCCAGTCCGTGTCAATCCCCCAGGCAGACGCCGATCATCCGCGCCGTCTCGACCATGGGATGGTCCAGCGGGATGGTCTTCTTCAGGCCCGCTACCTGGTCCAGCGGCACGGGCTCGAAGCGGGAGCCGCGCACGGCCACCATCACGCCGAAAACGTTCTCATGGATGAGCCGCGCCGCGGTGCAGCCAAGCTGCGTGGCGAGTAGCCGGTCGGTGGGCGTCGGCGTGCCGCCGCGCTGGACGTGGCCCAGCGTAGTGACGCGCGTCTCGATGCCCAGCGCCGCCTCCATCTCCGTAGCCAGGCTCAGGCTGGTGACGGTCTCCAGCGGCTCCTCGGTCGCCTGGTCGGCCGGTCCGTCGCCCACCGGGACTTCGCGCTCGGGAACGGCCGGGCGCGCGCCTTCCGCCACCGAGACGAGGCTGAACCGCCGGCCCTTGGTGCGTCGCGATTCGACAGCCTTGAGCACGGCTTCCTTGCTATAGGGGATTTCGGGGATCAGGCAGACGTCGGCGCCTCCGGCCAGCGTGGCGCCCAGGGCGAGCCAGCCTGCGTTGTGGCCCATGATGTCCACCAGGATCACCCGCTGGTGGCTCGACGCGGTCGTGTGCAGGCGGTCGATGGCCTCGGCGGCGATGAACATGGCGCTGTCGTAGCCGAACGTCAGGTCCGTGCCCGCCACGTCGTTGTCGATGGTCTTGGGCAGCGTGATGATGTTCAGGCCCTCGTTGGCGAGGCGGATGGCGTTCTTGGCCGTGCCGCCGCCGCCGATGCAGATCAGGCAGTCGAGGTCCAGCCGGTGGTAGGTGTCCACGGCCGCGCCGGTCATATCCCGCGTGGTGCCGTCGGCCCGGGGCATCTTGTGGGGCTTGTTTCGGCTGGTGCCCAGGATGGTGCCTCCCAGCGTCAGCAGGCCGATCATGTCACGCTCGGTCAGATGCATGACGCGGTTCTCGACCAACCCCGTGAAGCCGTCCAGGACGCCGATGACATCCATGCCGTAAGTGCCCATGCAGGCCTTGGCCACGCCGCGGATGGCCGCATTGAGGCCGGGGCAATCCCCGCCTGACGTAAGGATCCCCACTGTCCGAGCTTTTCGATGCCTCATCTGGCCTCTCCCCGGGCCTATCGCCGCCTGGTTGGCAGGCGCGGCCTCACACGGCTCTATGGTACCGTGCATGGCCGCCGGGTAGAATCCGCGCAGATCGAACGCCCCTGGAGAACGCCATGCCTGCCACGCCTGCCGCCGACCGGCCCGGACTTCAGCCCGCCGCCTTCGCGCCCCTGCCGCTGGGTTCCGTGCGTCCGCTGGGCTGGCTCAAGGCCCAGTGCCGCTTGCAGGCCGACACCATCACGGGGCGGATCGAGGAGTTCTGGCCCGACCTGGGTCCGGGCAACATGTGGCTGGGCGGCGGCGTGGAGGGTTGGGAGCGCGGACCCTACTACCTGGACGGCCTGACCCCGCTGGCCCACGTGCTGGATGACCCGCGCCTGAAGGCGAAGGCGCAGCGCTGGATCGACAGCATCCTGGGCATGGTCCGACCCGACGGCTGGATCGGCCCCGTGCAGGCGCCGGACCGGCAAGCCTACGACCACTGGCCCGTCTTCCTGGTCCTCAAGGTGCTGGTGCAGCACGCCGAGGCCACCGGCGACCCGCGCGTCGTGCCGGCCGTCACGGGCTTCTGCCGCTGGCTCCGCGACAACCTTGCGGCCGTGCCGCTTCGTGACTGGGGCAAGCACCGTTGGGCCGACGGCGTGCTCTCCATCCACTGGCTCTACCAGCGCACCGGAGAGGCCTGGCTGCTCGACGTGGCCGCGCAGCTGGCCGAGCAGGGCTATGACTGGCGCGCCCACTTCGCCGACTTCGTCCACACCGCCAAGACCCCGCGCGAGGCCTGCGTGCTGCATACGCACGTCGTCAACAACGCCATGGCCGTGAAGACCGCCGGCGTCTGGTGGCGGCAGAGCGGCGATCCGGCCGACGCAGCAGGCCCCCGGCAGGCGCTGGAGGCGTTGGACACCTGGCATGGACAGGCCACGGGCATCTTCACCGGCGACGAGCACTACGCCGGCGTCGACCCCACGCAGGGCACGGAGCTCTGCGCCGTGGCCGAGATGATGTACTCGCTGGAGGAGCTGCTGCCCATCCTCGGCGCGCCGGAGCTGGCCGACCGCCTGGAGCGCATCGCCTACAACGCCTTGCCCGGCGCGTTCACAGAGGACATGTGGGGCCACCAGTACGACCAGCAGGCCAACCAGGCGCTCTGCACTGTGGCGCCGCGCCACTGGACCAACAACGACGACACCTCCAATACCTTCGGACTGGAGCCCAACTACGGCTGCTGCACGGCCAACCTGCACCAGGGGTGGCCCAAGCTGGTTCGCAGCCTCTGGATGCAGGCGCCCGACGGCGGGCTGGTGTCGGCGGTGCTGGGCCCATCGGTGGTTCGCGCCCAGGCGGGCGGCGCCGAGGTGGTGATCGAGGAGCGCACCGGCTACCCATTCGAGATGGATGCCACCTACCATGTGGTCAGTGGCGCCCCCGAGCCCTTCGGCCTGACGGTTCGCGTGCCGGGCTGGTGTGAGGGGGCGGAACTGACCAGCCCCGACGGCTCGGAGGAGCTCGAGCCCGGATGGCATACCGTGCGCCGCGTCTGGAGCGCCGGCGACGAGCTCCACCTCCACCTGCCCATGCGCGCGCGGTGCGAGCGGCGCTATCGTGGCGCGGCCGCGCTCCACTACGGTCCGCTGGTCCTCTCGCTGCAGGTGCCCGCGGAGTACCGGATCATCGCCGGCCACCCGGACCCGGAGCCGGGGCAGCGGAGCGCCGACTACGAACTCCTGCCCGCGGGCGAGTGGGCCTACACGCTGGAACTGGGCTCCGACGAGACACCGCATGTGGCCATCGAGCGGCGCGAGGTCCGCGACGATGTCTCGCCCTTCACCGAGACCGGAAGCCCGCTGCGCGCCTGCGTGTTCGCCCGGCGCGTGCCGGAGTGGGGCCTGGTGATGAACTCGGCGGGTCCCACGCCCGAGAGCCCCTGCGCGGGTTCGGGCGAGAAGGAGTTGGTGACGCTCGTGCCCTACGGCGCCACCCGCCTCCGCATGACGGAACTGCCCACCGTGTCGGCGCCGGGCTGAGGCGGCAGGCTACCGCTTCCAGCCCAGCCGCACCACCGCGCCGTCCGCCGGGGCCGCCACCCGCACGGCCACGGTGCGGCTGTTCTCCTGCACCTGCACGGCCAACGGCTCACCCCAGAGGCTGAAGGCCTTGGCACCCGTGGGCCGGCTACGACCGCGAGAGATGCGCGTGGTAACTCGTCCCTCGGGGCCGGCCGCCACCGCGTAGCCCGTTGTCTGCAGACCCTCGGAGACGGCCACCAGGGGCCGGTCCGACGCCGCCACTCGCGGACGCCGGCCCGGCGGCACTTCGGCCAGCACGGCGGACGTGCCGGGCTGCAGGCTGGGATCCAGAGCCTCGGAGAGGTCGGCGTCCAGCAGGTCCACATAGGCGCCGTCCACCTGCTGCGGCCTGAGCGCCGCGTGGGCGGTGACCAGCGAGCCGCGGCGCCAGACCACGAGCCCGGCCTCGGCGTACTGGCCGTCGGTGCGGTCGAATGCCCGGCGGACCAGCGCACGGAGCAGCCTCGCGGCCCGCACCGAGGAGCCGAAATGGAGCGGGTCAAGCCCGGCGTAGGCCACGCGCCCCTTGCCGCAGGGCGCCTCCCACGCGGCAGGCTCGCCACCCTGGCGTACCTTCAGCAGGAGCGTGGCTCCGGACGGCGCGCCACAGGGCGCAACGTACTCGGGACGCGCGGCCCGCACAGTGGCGAACAGGGCTCCAAGCCCCGCGCCCTCCGCCTCCAGCAACGGGCCGGCCGGCGGGGCCGCGGCGACCGAGACGCGGCAGGCGCCGCGCAGGCGCAAGGTCAGCCGGGCGGGCCCGGCGCCGGGCAGGGAGGCGAACCGGTAGGTCCAGGCGCCCTCGGCTGCGGGAGTGCGCGCGTTTCCGGCGATGATGGTGCCGTCGTCGTCCCAGAGGAAGCGTGTCTCTGTCTCCGTGCCGCAGCGGAAGGCCACCGCGGGCCTGCCTGCCACACGGAGGTCGATGGACTCCACCGCCGGCAGGGGCAGGCCCGCCGCGCCCGGCTCCAAGCGCAGCAGCCAGTCGCCGCCGCGGAGGACCGGCGAGGCCAGGTCCAGCGCCCACTGCCCGGCCTGCGCGGCCTCGGCAAGCGCCCCGGCCTCCACCCACGGGATGGGTAGGTCCAGCGCCGTCGGGGCCGCCTTATGGGGGACGGCGCCCTGCAGACCCGCCTGCGCGAAGAGGGCCGCGGTGGCGCTGGGCTGGCCGGCAGCCTGCCACCAGGCGCCTGCGTCGGGCGCCGTGTCGGCGTCGGCTCCGATCACCAGGAGCACGCCGCCCGCCCGCGCCCATTCGGCAAGGGAACGGACGGCCGCCGCGTCCTTCGGCGCCTCCACGGCGAACGAGACGATGAGTACCGAAATGCCGCGCAGGGCCGAGGCATCCTGCAGCATGTCGGATCGGATCAGCGCAGGCGCCGCGCCATTCTCCGCCAGGGGGATATAGAGGGCCCGGAGGGCCTCCATCGGCGCGCTGTTCGGCGCGGAGAGCGGATCGCCCACCAGCAGGCCGAGGCGGCCCGCGGCAGGCTCCACGGGAGGCGTGACCCAGAGGCCGGCCAGCGCCGTGCGCAGCCCCGCCGGGAGACCCGCGCCCGGCACGGAGCCCTGCTCGGCGAACAGGTCGCCCTGCGCCCCGGCAAGAGCCCCTGCCAGCGCGTCGGCGGCAAGGGCGGCCGCGGGGTCGTTCGGAGCCGCCACGGGAAGCTCAAGCCGCAGGGGCCGGCCCTCCTGGCGTGCGGCGGCCGCGTGGAGCGCGGCCCGAAGGCAGGCCTCGGCGTAGGGCCGCGGCTTGCGGATACCCATGGCCCGCACCGGCGCCGCCACGTCGGCCAGCGTCAGGCGCACGCTCCGCTCGCCCCTGGCCGGCGGCGTCCAGGCGGTGGTGGGCTGTCCTGTGGCATCGACTTCGAGGATCGACGGCGCGTCGCGCACGGCCGCGGGAGCCACCCGCTCCCCGCTGGGATCGCCGAGCAGCCGCTCCACGAGGTCGGAGACGCCGTCGCCGTCATTGTCCGGCAGGGAGGCACGCACCTCCACGCTGCTCACGGCAAGCGGCACGGCCGCCGCCTTGACCTTCACGCGGATGCGGCCGCCCACGGGGTGCGCCGCAGGGACCGTAAAGCGCACGTAGACGGTCTGTCCGCCCACGGTTACGGCGCAAGGCACCTTGACGGCGGCGCTGTCGGCCAGGGTGATCTGGGCGCGCCCCTCGCGCACCAGGCGCAACTCGACCTTGGCTCCGGGCGGCATGGTGAGCGCGTAGATCCACCCGCCGCCAACCTCAGCCCGGCGCACGCCACCGGAGACCGCCGAGCCGTTGTTGAGCATCAGCGCCGCCTCTTCGGCGGGGGTGCCCGGCGTCAGGCCCATGGTCAGTTCGGTCACGCCGGCGCAAGGCGCAGCGGCGAACGCGATCAGGCTGAGCAGGGCGGCGGCGCGTAATGTCATGTCTCCAGCATCTCAGCCAGGCCGGCGCCGATGGCCGCCTGCAGGAACTCGGCGCAGGAGTTGGGAAGCGGGTGCCTGGCGCCGGACTGCTCGTTGTGGAGCCGCACGGCCTCGCGTGCGAAGGCGAGCGGCGACAGCGCCAGGATGGCCATGCGCACCAGCAGCCCGGCGCGGTTCGCCGCCTCGCGCTGGATCGCCCCCACCACCTGCTCGGCGTTGGACCCGGTGAAGGTGCCCTCCAGAGTCTGATCCTTGGCCCGGAGCCGCACGCGGATTTTCACTCGGCTACTCCCCTGCGGCCCGCGGCGGGGCCACGAAATCAAGGTAACGCGCCCGCGCGTCTAACGCACCGGCATCGCCCGCGTGGATGAGCGCGCGGTAGCGGAAACGCAGCGTCTCGCCCTGCTTCAGCAGGTGGCTACCCTCCTTGCGGCCCTGGGTGTAGTCGTGCAGGGCGAAGGGGTTCGCGGTGAAGAGGCCGTAGTCGCGCACGTGCCAGTAGGTGGGGTACCGGAAGCTGTCCGGGTGGTCCATCACGCAGATGCCGACGGCCTTGCCCTCCGCCGTGCCGCTGTAGTCGCACCAGTGGGCTGCAAGGCCCCAGTTCTCGGGCTCGTTGATGCCGCCCCATGAGTTCTCGATCTTGCCGCCTCGGGGCACATCCATGGACGATGCGACGCGGAAGCTGATGAGGCCGCCCTCTTTGGTATCGCCGAAGCGCACATCGCAGGTGTCGGCGGTTAGCCGCAGGTCGACATCGACCATCCGCAGGTCGGCGCCCGTGTTCCAGAAGGTGAGGGCCAGCTTCTGCTGCAGGACGTGCTCGCCGGCGGCGCCCAGCCAGTCCGACGTGGTCTCCAGCAGGCCGTAGACCGGGCCGGAGACAATGCGGTCGATGGTCCGGTGCTCGGTGCGGCCATGGCCGGGCTCCTCGCTCCAGTTGTCCACGCCGTTCACGTCGCCGTAGGCGAAGTACATGGATCGGTGGTGCTTGTGGTCATGCGTCTCGCCGGCGACGTCCGGGATCATGGGGTAGGCGCGCGTGGCCTGGACCTCGCCGGGCGCCATCACGGGCCAGAGGTAGGGCCGCGCCGGCACGTCGGCGTAGTGATAGGACGTGAATAGCCGTCCGCCGATCTCCACATCGACCTGCTTGCCGTTGTCGCGCAACGAGACGCCGGCGCCGGGCGGAGCGGCGGGCGCGGCATCCAGGGCGGCGCGGCTCTCCGCGGCCAGTGTGGGCAGGACGAACGCGAGGCCCTGGTCGTGCGCCTGCGCGGCCGTCAGCACTCCCTCGGCTGCCAGGCCCTCCGGCGCCGGGCCATCCCAGGGCGCCACCACGGGGCACGCCGCGCGGGCGTGTCGGCCCGCCTCGATGACGACTCGCTTCATGGATGCTCTCCTCATAGGTTTGGCGTCACGGAGCCGCCTCCAGGCCCACCGGAGGCGCTCCATCCTCATCCGTCGGCCTCGTCAGGCTGGGGCACCCCCAGTCGCGCCGCATTGGCCCGGAGCCAGTTTCGCGCGGCGTCGTAGTCCGGCATGGCCTGCCGCACCAGGGCCCAGAACTCCGGGCTGTGGTTCATATGCTTCAGGTGCGCCAGCTCGTGGATGATCACCGAATCGAGCACGCCGGGCGGCGCCATGAGCAGCCGGAAGTTGAGGCTGATGGTCCCGGAGGCCGAGCAACTGCCCCATCGTGAATACTGGTCGCGCAGCATGACCCGTCGCACGGGTACGCCGAAATGCCTCTCGTTCAGCTCCGCCACGCGCATGGTGACGCCCGGCAAGGCCTCGGAGGAGACGAGCCTCCGGACCAGGTTGCTGATGTGCTCAACGCGCTCGACGGCCGTGAGGCCTGCGGCCAGCGATACGCGGAGTGTCCGGTCCTCCCTGCGTCCGCTGCTGGAGCCTGCATGCCCCTGCTCCACGGCGACGACATATCGCCGGCCCAGGATCTCTACCGTGTCGCCGTCGGCGAACTGCAGCGGCTGCACGCCGGTCTCCGTGGGCGGCCCGCCGGCCAGCATGGAGCGGAGCTTGGCCTCCAGTTCAGATAGCATAGTCCGACGCAGGTGCGGCTCGGCGGTGGACGGCACCCGGACCGATATCTGTGCCCCCCGCACCCGCGCGGTCGCCCTGCGGCCCGTGGACGAGGCGATCCGTACCAGATACTCGTGGCCCGCCACCCGCAGCACGCTGCCGTCTTTCAGTTCGCTCATTGGCCCAGCGTTCGCTCCCAGCCGGTCGTCGGCGCACTCAGACTACCCCAGCAGAGGCCCGTGACCGCAGGCTCCCGGCGCTCTGGGGTATGCTTCGCCCATCTCCACCCGCCCGGAAGCCGGGCCCGCGATCGGCGCCATGGACGACCTCTGCATCGTAATCGTGAGCTACAACACGCGTGACATGCTGCGCGACTGCCTCCGGGCGCTACCCGCAGCCACGCAAGGCCTCCGCACGTCCGTCTGGCTCATCGACAACGCCTCCACGGACGGCAGCCCCGAGACGGCCTCGAGCGAGTTCCCGGAGACCCGCGTGGTAGCCAACGACCGCAACGTGGGCTTCGCTCGGGCCAACAACCAGGCGCTGGAGCAGGCCGACGCGCGCTACCTGCTCCTGCTGAACCCCGATACCGAGGCGCGGCCGGGATCGCTGGCGCTGGCCGTGGCGCACATGGACGCCGATCCGCGGATGGGCGCCTGCGGCCCCATGCTCCTCAACACGGACGGATCGCTGCAGCGCAACGGCGGCCGCTTCCCCACGCCACTGCGCGAGTTCCTCCACGTCACGGGCCTCTGGCGCCTGGCGCGCAGGCGCTACGCGCTGGCCCTGGAGCATGGGCGCGAGGACTTCAGCGCCGCGGCGGAGGTCGACCAGGTCTCCGGCGCGTGCCTCTTCGTCCGCGCCGAGGCGGCGAAGCAGGTCGGCTTGCTCGACGACCGCTTCTTCATGTTCTACGAGGATGTCGAGTGGTGCTGGCGGCTGCGGCGGGCCGGCTGGTCGGTGCGGTACCTGCCGGACGTCCAGGTGGTGCACCACTGGATGGGGAGCGTGCGGCAGTCGAGCCGGCGGATGACCGAGCAACTGCTCAGGAGCCAGCTCCTCTACTTCCGCAAGACGGGCGGGCCGGCGGCCGCGGCGGCCGTGCTGGGGGTCATCGCGCTGGGCCTCTGCAAGAATGGAATGCTCCATGCGGGCTCCGCAGTCAAGCGCCTGCTGCGAAGCGTTAGGCCTTGAAGCCGCCTCCAAGCTTGACACGTCCCCACCTGTCCGCTATACTTGCCGATGATTGGGTCACTGTCCCGGGATTGCGCACGTCCAACCCCGTGTAGAGTGAACGAGCCGTCCCTGCCCAGACACTTTCTCGAACGAAACAGGGGGTGCGATAGCCATGCTCCACGCGCGCAGCCGACGTATGCCGAGCGCCAGGGTGCCCCGGGTCCTACTTGCCGCCGCCGGTCTTCTGGTGCTGACGGCATCTGCGAACTCGGCTTACGCCGCGGGCAAGCTAGCACTGCCCCTGGCACTGGACTGGAAGTACACCGCAAACCGTGACGGCAACAACCCGGCCTCGCCTGTGGCCGACGCCGACACGGTCTACTTCGCCTCGGGTGACCGCATGTACGCCGTTGACATCACGTCCGGCGCCATGAAGTGGCGATATCCCGAGGACCAACCCCTCAACACGCGGATTCGAACAACGCCCGTCATCGTCGGCGACATGCTCTATGCCGGCGCCGAGGACGGTAAGCTCTACGCGCTCCAGACGGCCAACGGGCACGGCAAGTGGCTCTTCGACACTCGCAGCCAGGTCGGTTCGTCGCCTGTGGCGGCCGACGGCGTGCTCTACTTCGGCTCCGCCGACGGACGCGTCTGGGCCATCGATACCCGCACCGGCAACGAGGTGCCTACCTGGCGCGGCGGCTACAACGCCGGCGACGAGGTGGCCGCGGCGCCGGCAGTGGCGAACGGCCTCGTGTTTGTGCTCTCGCTGGACCAGGTCCTGCACGCGGTCGGCGCGGCCAGCGGCAAGCAACGGGCCACCGTGCGCCTCGGCGGCAGCGTCCTCGGCATGGCCCCGGTCGTCTACGGCGACAACGTTTATGTAGCCGCCGGCTCCACGCTCTACTGCTTCTCCAGCCGGAACCTCTCGTTGCGCTGGACGCAGATGCTGCCCAACGACATCGCCTGCAGCCCGGTAGCCAACGAGCTGGGCGTCTACGTCGTCACCCGCGATAGCCGCCTCTACAGCTTCGAGACGCGTCTTGGCCGGCCGCGCTGGAAGGCCGCGCCGAAGCTGGAATATGATGTCCTGGCCACCCCGGCCGCCGTCGGCGACATGCTCGTCGTCGGCACCGTGCTGGGCGCGGTCTACGTCATCGACGGCAACACCGGCGCCAGCAAGTGGCTCTACACCACCCAGCCCGCCGGCACCGACCCCGATGCGCTACCCACCTGGACCAACGTCGCCGCCACCCCGGTCGCGGCCGACGATCGGTTGCTGGTGCTCTCCGATGACGGCTCCCTGGCCTGCTTCCGGACGGGCGCGCTGGATTCGCTGTCGCCGGATGTCACGATCCTTGAGCCGGAGATGGGCGTCGTCATCAACGGTAACCCGCCGATTCGCTTTGAGGCCAAGATCGCCGACGTGGGTTCCGGCGTGAACCCCGCCACCGTCCGCGTCCTCATCGACGGCGACGGCATCGTCCGGCGGCCCGACGGCAAGGAGAACGACGACAAGCCCGGTTACTACTTCGACCTCCGCTACGCCACCGTCACCTATGACACGCCCGAGCCCACCACGGCCGCACTGGTCCGCCCGTTGCCCGACGGTCGCCATACGGTCACCATCTCGGCCGCGGACTGGGCCGGCAACATGGTGAACAAGACCTGGTCGTTCACGGTAGACAACTCTGTGGCCAAGCGGCCCCGCAGGAAGCCCACCGACCAGATGAACAACATGGGTCCCGGCGGCATGGGCGGGATCCGCGGCGGCCCCGGTGGCTCGGGAATGCCCGGCATGGGCTCCGGCTCCGGTAGCGGCGGCAGGGGCGGTCGCGGCTCGGGCCGTGGCGGCGGACGCAACATGGGGATGGGCGGCGGCTAACCGCGCGGCCTGAACCCCGTCGAACTCGACAGGCGTGAGAGCCATCTCACGCCTGTCGGCACATCAGGAGCCTGATCGGCACATCCATGGCGCTTGAGCACTGGTTACACCTGGCCAACGCACAGCTCCCCGCGCGGCGCCTTCGCCTCCTGCTGGAGGAACTGGGCTCCCCGGAAGCGATCCTGGCGGCCGATACCGACGGATTGTCCGAGCTCTCGGGCATCCATCCGGCCACGCTCTCCAAGCTCCGCGACCCTCGCCACGCGCCCACGGAGGCCGACCTCGGCCGCTTCCGCGCCCTTGGCGCAAGCCTGCTCACGATCCAGGACGCCGGCTACCCCGAGGCGCTCCGCGAACTGGACGACGCCCCACCGATCCTCTTCGTGCGTGGCGAACTGGACGAGCGCGACCGCTTCGCCGTGGCCGTGGTCGGCTCGCGACATGCCAGCCCCTACGGCAGGGCCGTCACCAAGACCATCGTCGGTGACGTCGCGGCGGCGGGCCTCGCCGTCATCAGCGGCGGGGCCATCGGTATCGACGCGGCCGCGCACCGGGCCGCGCTGGACGCCGGCGGACGCACCATTGCCGTGCTTGGGTGCGGGCTGGACAAGTGCTACCCGCAGGACAACATGCCGTTGTTCGAGCAGATCGTCCGTGAGGGCAGAGGCGCGTTGCTCACCGAGTTCCCGCTGGGCTCCGGGCCGGAGCCGTGGCACTTCCCGCAGCGCAACCGGATCATCAGCGCCCTCGGCATGGGGTTGCTCGTGGTGGAGGCGGGGCTGCAGAGCGGCGCCCTCATCACCGCCCAGCAGGCCGTCGAGCAGGGGAGGACCGTCATGGCCATCCCCGGCAACGTGGACAGGCCCTTCTCGCGGGGCACCAACGACCTGATCCGCGACGGGGCCCTGCTCATCCAGTCGGCCGACGACGTGCTGCTGGCGCTGAACATCCGCACCCAGGAGCCCGGCCAGAGGGCCACCGTGCCCACGACGCAGATGGACCCCGCCCGGCGGCGCGTCCTGGAGGCCCTGAGCCTGAGCCCGCAGCATGTCGACGGACTGGCGGCCGAGCTGTCGCTTCCCTCCTCGGAGCTGGCCGTGGAGCTGACGATGCTGGAGCTGTCGGGCCACGTGCGTCGCCTCCCCGGCAACACCTACGTGCGGGTGCTCTGAGCGGCCGTCAGGTGGTGTAGACGCCCTCGTAGACCGTCTCCGCGCCTCCGGTCTGCCGGATCGAGCCGCCCGGCGCCCACTCCACGTGGATGATGCCGCCCCGGCTCACCACGTCCACCGCGCCGTCCGCCTCGCCCCGCAGGATCGCCGCCACGCCCACGGCGCAGGCGCCGGTGCCGCAGGCCAACGTCTCGCCTACGCCGCGCTCCCAGATCCGCACACGGATCGTGGAACGGTCCATCACCTGCGCCCACATGACGCTGGTGCGGGCGGGGAAGACGGCGTGGCGCTCCACCAGCGGGCTCACCACGCTGAAGCGGCCGTCGTCGGGTAGCTGGTCCACGAACGTGACGGCATGCGTCGAACCGGTTGAGAGCGCGCTGATGGTGATGGGTCCGGCGGCGGTCTCCAGGTCGTAGTCAAGCACACGCGGGCCCGGAGCCATCACGGGCACGCGCTCAGGCTCGAAGGCGGGAGGACCCATCGTCACGGCCACGCGGATGCCGCCGGGCGTATCCAGGAGCCGGGCCTGCCGCACGCCGGCCAGGGTGCAGATGCTGAGCTCGCCGCGGCGTGCGCGCTCCATGGCTTCGGGGTCGCGCTCGGCGATGAACCGGGCGATGCACCGCAGGCCGTTGCCGCAGACATCGGGCGTGCCGTCCGGGTTGAACATGCGCATGGCGGCATCGGCCCGCCTGGCGCCGTCCACCACCAGCAGGCCGTCGGACCCGATGCCCGTGTGCCTATCGCAGACCTCCAGCGCGAGGCTCGACCAGTCGACGCCGCGAACGCCCCGGCCGTCCACCACTACGAAGTCGTTGCCCGCTCCCTGCATCTTGGTGAACGGGATGGACCGGTGGCTGCGTCTCATGGGCTTCCCTTTCGTGGTGCGATTGTGACCGGAACCGTCACGAAGCGGTCCGCCACCGTCGTGATCCTGTGGCCGAAGAGTGTGCCGCTAATGCTCCCCGTATCGCAGAGGAGGCCGGCCCGACCGTCGCGCACGACCAGTTCCCAGGCGCCGTCCACCATGCCGAGGCTCAGAAGGGTCTGCCCGTGCAGCGTGAGGATGGTGGCCGTCCCGGAGGCGCGGCCCAGCGTGACCACGGGCGACCTGCCCCAGTCGGCGATGCGGAAGCGTGCCGGCGCCCCGGGCCCCGCGGGTTCCATGCGCTGGCCTGTGTTGGCCGCCTGCGTCACCATCTTCACCGTGTAGTGGCGCGAAGAGCCGAAGGGCTTGCCGTCGAGGCTGGTCGCCATCAGGGCCGCGATGGAGCTACCGGTCTTGAGCCGCCAGGGACCGAACGCATGCCCGGCGGCCGGCGTCATCTCGCCCGCCAGCGAGGCGGAAAGGAGCGTCTGCGTTCGCATGCGGCCCGCCGCCGTATTCCGGACCACACGGCCGCCCAGCGCGATGTACACGCCCTCTGTGGCCGTGGCGAGCCGGTCGGGCGCGTAGCCGGGGATCAGCGCCTTCACGGCGCCGCGCATGCCCGCCTCGGCGTGGGCCGCGGCGCCGCGGGAGGTGGCCTGCGTGGGACCTGCGAGGTTATCCGCGCCGCCGAACCAGCCCACCCGATGCACATCGCTGACGGTGCAGGGCCATGCGGCCAGTCGTTCAGGCGAATGGAGGACGCGAACTCGGGCGGCCGCCGGCGCGCCGGGGCGCAGGAAGGCCGCGGCGCCGTGGCCGAAGAGGCCCCAGACGGCGGGATCGGCCTGGTGGTCGAAGTCGGAAAGCTCCTCCGGCTTGGTCGCGATCTGGTACCCGAAGAGCAGGACGGCGTCCACGTCGTGTAGCGCGGCGTAAGCCGCCATCTCCGGCACGGCGGTGCATCGGTAGCGGTTGGGCCAGACGGTGGCCCACTCGCGCACCACCACGGGCTTACCGCGCCAGCGGAGCGACGCCAGGGCGGCCCCTGCGTGCCACGCCGACGCGCCGCGGAGCGGGTTGGCATCGTTGAAGAGGAAGGCGCCCTGCCAGTCGCGCCCGGCGAAGACCGGGTGGTCGGCGTAGATATTGCCTGCCGTGAAGTCCATGCCGCTGGTGGACGCCACATCGGCCATGCTGTCCGACGAGACCGTGGCCGTCACGGGCACGCGCAACCCGATGGAGCGCAGGTGGGCGCGCATCTCGGCGAAGTAGGCGGCCTGCGTCGCGGTGCAGAACCGAACCCCGTCGGCCACGCGAACCCGGGAGGCGGCCGCGAGGTCGGGGAGCCGCACCGTGCCGAGCGCCGGGTCCTCGCCGGGCGCCAGGGAGGTTGCGCCGCCCGCTGCCCAGGCCGAGGCGATCCGGGCCCGAGAGCCGTAGCGCGCCAGCAGCCAGGCGTTCCATTTGCGTTGCAGGGCCTCGGCGTAAGGGTCGGCCAGGGATCCAAGCGCCTGGGGGCGGATGAGCAGGCCGTGCTCGTTGCAGATTTCGACCAGGGCCAGCGCCGGGTCATCGACATACCGCAAGCCGGTGCGCGGGTTCCGGTGCGTCAGGAGCTGCGTGGCGTACTCCTTCTGCAGGGCGATCAGGCGCCTGTCGAAGCAGGCATAGGGCCGAGCGGCCCGGCCCACATCGGCGACCGACGCCACGCCGTCGTCAGCGCGGAACTGCCGGAAATCGAGCAGGTCGAAGTAGTAGTAGATGCCCCGCCGCCGAAGCTCGAAGGCCCAGGCGTCGATGAGGGCCAGCCGCGCTTCGTCCAGCCGACGCGACGTGGTGGCGTTGGGCGCGTCCAGCAGGCCGCCCGCGGAGTCGATGGCCTCGAGCCGCACCATGTTGCAGCCCGCACGAGCAAGCACATCGGCCACCCGCACGATGGTTGCCTCGGGCACGAAGACGCTCTTGCCGCTGATGTTCACGCCCCAGAAGCGGGCGCGGCGGCCGTCGCCAAAGACGAAGCCCTTGCCCGGCTTGCCCACGCCCACGAAGCCGCGCCTGCCCGCCGGGGCGTCGAGCAGGTACTTGAAGTCGACGGCGGAGGCCGACGGGAAGGGGCCCTGCGCCGGGTTGGTATGCCCGTCAGGCGTCTGGGCGGAAGCCGTGGAAAGGACCGCCAGAGCCGACAGCGCCGACAGCGCGGCCGACGCCCAGCGCAGATGACGGCGCAACCGGCGAGTGGGCGAGGTGATCATAGGCTCCGAAGTGCGGGAGAGAGGCCCATTATGGCATACGCCGAGCGGGGCTTCGCGGTATCGTATCGGTACCAACTCGGGGTCTGTGGGCCGGCCGCCCATTGACCGAAGGAGCATATCGCGATGTCTTCTCCCATCAAAGTGGGACTGGCCGCCCTGGCCCTGGCCGGCCTCCTGATGCCCGCTTCGGCGCAGTCCGGGGCTACCCGAGCGCCCAAGCCGCAGCACCAGTATGTCACCGTGGATGAGTACGTGCGCACCAAGCTGCCGGCCAAGACCCTGGCCTCGGTGGAGGGCTATGTGGTCGTCGGCGTGAAGGCCGGCGCGGGCATCCGCCTCGACCTGACCGATTCGACCGACAAGGTCCTCACCGCCAAGGAAGCCGACGCCACGGCGCGCACCGCCTGCCACGCGACGGTCCCGCCTGCCCTGGCCCGCAGGCCGGGCTTCGCCTGGAGCCGCAGGGGAGTGCAGCGCTTCATCATGTTCACCGGCGCGGCGAAGGCCCAGAAGAAGCTGAACGACACCATGCCGAAGCTACGTGTGACCGGGCAGGCCGCCGGCAAGGGCGCCATCAGCCCCGTGACGCTGGTCGAGTACATGGACGACAACGGCGACTGGCGCGCCGTCCGGTAGCCCGAAGTCAAGCCGATGCGGCGGCGGGGCTACAGCACCTCGTCGCCGCTCTCCTCGGTCCGGATCCGGACAGCCTCCTCCAGCGGCAGGACGAAGATTTTGCCGTCGCCCGGCTCGCCGGTTCGCGCATGGCGCACCAGCGTCTCGATGATCTCCTCGGCGTCCTCGTCGCGGACCATCATCTCGATCTTGACCTTCGGCGGCATCTCGACGGCGTACTCGGCCCCGCGGAACCGCTCCGTGTGGCCCCGCTGGCGGCCGAAGCCGCGCACATCGCTGATCGTCATTCCGGTCACGCCGATCTCGCTGAGGGCGATCTTCACCTCGTCGAGCTTGTGGGGCCGGATGATGCACTCAATCTGTTTCATTCAGGCGATGATCCCCCACTCACGCAGGACCGAGAGGATGGGCGGGCGATCCCAGAGCCAGCCGACGCGAACCCAGAACCCTCCGATCACCACGCTCTCGTAGCGGCCGTCCTCGGCAGGCAGGGCCGCCTCGTAGGCGCCGTCGCCGCCCAGCCGATAGAACTCGGCGCGCTTGCGGTCCGGGTCGATGATCCAGTACTCCCGCACGCCTGCCTTCTCGTACTCGTAGAACTTGTCGCCCCGGTCGCGGATGCGGCTTTCGGGGCTCACGATCTCGACTGCCAGGTCCGCGGGCCCTTCCAGATGCGTGGGCCTGATGCGGTCCAGATGCTCGGAGCTTACGAACATGACGTCGGGAGCGCGCCCGATCTCCGACGCAACGGGCCTCATGACGTAGGGGTCACCAAGGACGCGCCCACCGGCTCCCTGTTCAGCAAAGAGCCTGAGGAGGGCGCCGACGAAGCAACTGATATCCGAGTGCTCGTCTGAGATCGGAGACATTTCGATCGCCTCTCCATTGACGTACTCGTAGTGCCCCTCCAGACGCAGGAACTCCTCGAAGGTGATGCCGCTCGTTGCGTCGATGATGGTAGTCATTGCCGGGGAGCCTCCTGCCCCTGGGTGCATTATACAGCGGGTGCGGCGCGGTGCGAAGGCCCCATGTGGGCGAGGCCCGCCCCCGGTGGCGGGTGCGGGCCTCGCAGATCGGTCGTGGGTTCGTTCGCCTAGGCGTCGTAGTACAGGTGGAACTCGTGCGGGTGCGGCCTCAGGGCCACGGCGTCGCACTCGTTCAGCCGCTTGTAGGCGATGTAGGTGGAGATCAGGTCCGGCGTGAAGACGCCGCCCTTCAGCAGGTACTCGTGATCCGCCTCGAGCGCGTCAAGCGCCTCGGCCAGGCTGCCGGGGGTCATCTTGATGCCGTGGCGCTCCTCGGGCTCCATCTCGTACAGGTCGCGGTCGATGGGCTCCGGCGGCAGGATCTTGTTCTCGATGCCGTCGAGGCCGGCCAGCATCATGGCGGGGAAGGCCAGGTACGGGTTGCAGGTGGGATCCGGCGCGCGGAACTCGATCCGCTTGGCCTTGGCCGACTTGCTGTACATGGGGATGCGGACGCAGGCCGAGCGGTTGCGCTGCGAGTAGATCAGGTTGATCGGAGCCTCGTAGCCGGGAACCAGGCGGCGGTAGGAGTTGGTCGTCGGGGCGGCCAGGGCCAGGATCGACGCTGCGTGCTTCAGGATGCCGCCGATGTAGTAGATGGCCGTCTCGGAGAGGCCCGCGTAGCCGCGCTCATCGTACATCATGTTGACGCCGGCCTTCCAGATCGACTGGTGGCAGTGCATGCCGGAGCCGTTGTCCTGGAACAGGGGCTTGGGCATGAACGTGGCGGTGTAGCCATTCTGGACGGCGACGTTCTTGATGACGTACTTGAACTTCATCAGCGCATCGGCACAGGCGAGCAGCGGGCCGAACTTCATGCCGATCTCGCTCTGGCCGGCGGTGCCCACTTCGTGGTGGTGCACTTCGGTCTCGATACCCACGTCGCCGAGGGTCAGCATCATCTGGGTGCGGAGGTCCTGATGGGAGTCCGTCGGCGGAACGGGGTAGTAGCCGCCCTTGTAGCGGATTTTGTAGCCCAGGTTCGGCTTCTCGTCGCGGCCGCTGTTCCAGATGCCCTCGTCGCTATCCAGGAAGTAGTAGCCGGAGTGGGAGTTCGTGTCGTACCGCACATCGTTGAAGATGAAGAACTCGGCCTCTGGCCCGAAGTAGATGGTGTCGGCGATGCCGGTGGACTTGAGGTAGGCCTCGGCCTTCTTGGCCACGTTGCGCGGGTCGCGGGAGTAGCGCTCGCGGGTGATGGGATCCTCAACATCGGCGATGATGACGATGGTGGGCTCCTCGGTGAAGGGATCCACGAAGGCCGTTGACGGATCCGGCACCAGCAGCATGTCGGACTCGTTGATGGCCTGGAAGCCGCGGATGGACGAACCGTCGAACCCGATCCCCTCCTCGAACAGCTCCTCGGTCAGGGCGCTGATCGGGATGGACAGGTGGTGCCATGTGCCGGGCATATCCACGAAGCGGACATCAAGAATCTTGGCCTCATGCTCGGTCGCGAGGTCGATCACATCTCTGGGCGTCATCGTGTTGCTTGCTCCTTATGGGTTGAGGCGGTGTCGCGCGCGCCGCATGCAGGGGTTCAGGGCGCCTGCACGGCGCGCTCACAACAAAAAACGCCCCGGCGTTCTCCGCATGTGCGGATAGGCCTGGAGCGTCTGTGCTTGCCGGGTCACCACGATGTGCCCACAGCCATTGCAGATTGCCGAGGCTCATGCGAACCTCAAGAGAGGCCCGAGGGCCGCTCGCCAACCATTATACCAGCGCCGGCGGTCGCTGTCAAACGCAACCGCGGCCGACCGGCTACCCCGGCGCTACCGGCAGCAGGCCTGCTCCACCGGGATCATGCAGAGGAAGCGCATGGGGAACTCGCCGTCGTTGATGAAGGAGTGCTCCTCGCCCGGGGCCACCAGCACGGCGTCGCCCGCATGGACGGACCGCTCGTCGCCGCCGGTCGTGAGGATGTGCCCTTCGCCCGAGATGATGAAGACCTCGTGCTCCCACGCGTGGCTGTGGAACGGCGTGTTACCGCCGATGCCCAGATCGAACTGGCGCATGGCAAACGTGGGCGCGCCGTCGGCGGCGGTGATCAGCTCGCGCATCCGGCACTCAGCGGCGCCATCCTGCGCGACCTCGCGATATGGAACGGTCTCGGATTGCAGAACCTTCATGCCGGTGCTCCTCCGGGATGTCATACCGCCAACCGGTTCAGGGCGTTCCCGATGCCGGCGGCGGATTGGTTGCGGGCGGCGGATCGCCCGGGGCCGCGGGCGGCGGCGAGACGCCCGGATCATCCGGCGCCGGCGCCGGGACGGGGTCGGAGCCTGGGTCTGGGCCGATGTCGCCCGCCTGGGTATCGTCGACCGGGGCGTCAAGCGCCTCGGAACCCGTGTCGCCCCCATCAGCCCCACGCCTCGACCGGCGTCCCCGGCCACCTCCGGAAGCAGCGGCGCGGCTGAATGACGGCACGTTGATCGTCACCGCCGCGGGATTGCCGTCGAAGAAGAGCTCTGCCACCAGTTCCGCGGTCGGGTCGGGGTCGGCCGCGAGGAAGGCCCGGCTGGCGGGGCGCGTGGGAATGGTCTTAATGACGACGTTCTCTTTGGGCAACCCGCGGGCAAAGTTGGCGATAGCGAAGAGCCGGTCCTCGCTGAGCCGTGGCGACCGCTTCACGTTGCCTGCAAGCTTCTCGACGGCCTCCGCGAGGTCGAAGAAGACGGTGGGCTGCTTGAGCCGGTTGCGAACGGCCTCGATGAACTCATGCTGCCGCTCGGCTCGCATCAGGTCGCTGTCGTTGTGGCGCATCCGTACGAAGCCCATGGCCTGGTAGCCGGTCATGTGCTGGAAGCCCGGGTGGAGGTCGATGTGCAGGTGGCCCCAGTTGTCGTCGTACTTCATGCGCTTCTTAACCGTGATGTCGACGCCGCCGATGGCATCGATCAGCTGCTCGAAGCCCTTGAAGTTGAGGGTGGCCCAGTAGTCTGTCTCAACCCCGAACGAGTCGCGGAGCATCTGTGCCGTCAGGTCGGGCCCGCCGAACTGGTGCGCCGCGTTGGCCTTGTAGATGCCCCGCCGGCCGGGGATCTCCATGGCGGTGTCACGCGGGAGCGTCATGGCGGTGATGCGGCGCTTGGCGAAGTCGATGTGCGCCAGTAGAATGGTGTCGCTGCGCCCGTGGGTCTTGAGTATCTGGTTCTTGTTGCTGTAGTCGTAGTCGACGCCGAGCACCAGGATATTGATGCTGCTGACGCCGGGGAACTGCCTGTACGGCTGCCAGATGGCCAGGGGATCGAGGCTGGGGTGCTTGAAGCCTTCGCCGACCATCCGCACGAAGGCGCCTCGGATGGAGCTGCTGCCCCAGAAGAGTATGCCGAACATGGTGCCGCCGGCCATGGAAAGCAGGCACGCGATGATGCCGAGCACGCGTCCCGCCACAAACCAGCGCCTGGCACCCGCCTCGGCGCGCTGCGCCATCGTCACTCGTGTTTGCCCTCTCGTCGGCTCCCGTGCTGCCGCCCGGCCGCGCCGCAGGAACCCATGGCGGATTGCGGCGTACTGGGGTCTAACATAGTACCGCGCAGGCGCGCCGGCCAATGCCATTACGGCGCGCAGTAATCGCGTCTGCCTGCCCACGGCCGCCTGACGGCCGGCAGGTGCATGGAGGTTGGGTATGGCTTCTCTCGGCTCTACTGCGTCGCTGCGCCGCCGCGCGGCGGTCTTGTCCGCGATGCTCGCCCTGGCCGGCGCATCGGTATCAGTCGCCGGCGCGCAGACCGCCATGGCGTTCGGCTCGACCTACCGCGGCTTCATTGCGGCGCCCGCCACCCCGGGGGTCTACACCTTCACAGGAGCCCTGAACGACGTCGTCTTCCTCCGTGTCGCTCTGCCGCACGGAAGCGGCATCTGGCCGGGCCTCCGGGTCTTCGACCCCAACGGCGCCATGATCGTCAGCGCGTACAGCTCGCAGACCATCGACAAGGCCATCAACATCGACATGCCGGGCATCTACACCGTGCAGGTGTACGACGGCTTCAACAACTCCCGCACCGGCGGGTACCTGGTCTATGCCCAACGCCTCAACAACCCCGGTAACGCGGCCGCGCTCTCATACGGCTCGACGGCCAACGGGCGCATCAACGTGACGACCGGCACGCCGAGCCTCTTCTCCACCTACACCGTGCAGGCCGCCGCCGGTGATACGCTCTTCGCTCGACTGGCCAGCCTCACGACCTCGGGCTTCTATCCGCGCATCTGGCTCTGCGCCCCGGACGGGACGATGCTGCTGAAGGCGGACGGCAACCCCACCGCCGAGCACCGGAAGACCGTGTCGGTCGCAGGGACCTACACCTACCTCGTCTGCGACTACTTCGCCGGCGAGGCGTTCGAGGGCGACTTCGCATTCGCTGCGCAACGGATCAACAACCCCGGCGGCGCGCTGGACCTCAACGTGGGCCACTACACCAATGCTGTGATCACGCCGTCGAGCGCCGGTAGCGCCAACCTGGTCTCCACCTATGTGTTTGAGGGCTCGGCCGGCGATGTCATCTATGCGCGCTGCGTCCACCCCTGGAGCGGCGCGGGCGACCTCTGGCCGGGAATGCAGCTCTATGGGCCGAACGGCGACCAGCTCTTTCTGCAGACCGGCAGCGTCATGGCTCAGGGCATCGCGACGTTGCCCTCGTCAGGCCGGCACGTGCTGCTCGTCCATGACGGATTCAACGGCCTACGAGGCGGCCGGCTCGGTTTCACGCTGCAGCGGATGAATGATCCGCAGAACGCCACGCCGTTGGCGCCCGGCGTGCAGGTCTCGCCCGGCCCGTCCATCGCGAGCATCGGCCAGGTCGATACCTACACGTTCAACGGCTCCATCGGCAACCTCGCCACGCTGACGGCCGCGCGGACCAGCGGCAGCCTCTGGCCCTGGGTGCGGGTCTTCCTGCCGCCGGCCGGCTGGTTTGACCCGGCCTCCTCGTCGGCCACCACCGTCTGGTCGCAGACCCTGGCCAACGCGGGCCGCTTCACCGTCCTTGTCTCCGACGGGTTCGACGGCACCTACGCCGGCTCCTACTCCATGCGGCTGGATCGCAGCGGCAGCCTCGTGCCCACGGCGCTGGCCGTGCCTGACGCCTCCGGCCCGGGCGGCTCCACGGTGAACCTGCAGGCGACGCTGACGCGCACCGACGTGGGACAGCCCGTGCCCGGCAAATCGGTGGCGTTCACGCTGGGCGGCACGGCCGTGGGCTCTGCCCAGACCAGCGTGGCCGGCGTCGCGACCCTGGCCACCGTCATCACCGGCGAGCAGGCCTCCCGCACCATCGGAGCCGCGGCGGCTGCCGACTACGACTTCGCGGCGGCCTCGGGCTCCGGCACGCTGACGCAGACCGCATCGGCATCGACGCTCACCATGCCCGACCGGAGCGGCCAGATCGGAGCCGCCGTCGCCCTCACCGCCACGCTCAAGCGCACCGCCGACGCCGCCCCTCTGGCCGGCAAGGCCGTGAGCTTCGTCTTCAACGGCACCGCCATCGGCGCCTGGAACACCAACGCCTCGGGCGTCGCCACGGCGGCCACTACCGTGCCGCCGACGCTCACCACGGGCGCCAAGCCCCTTGCCTCGGACTTCGGCGGCGACGCCCTCAACCTGTCGGCGCACGCTACCGCCACCTTCTCCGTTCTCAAGGCAGACACCACGGTCACCGTCCCGGCGGCGGCGGGCGTCATCGGCGCCTCGGTCACGCTGGCGGCAACGCTCAATCGATCCTCCGACGGCGCCGCACTGGCCGGCCGCTCACTCGCCTTCTCGGTGGAGGGCGCCACGGTGGGCTCCGCCTTGACCGCCGCCGACGGCCAGGCCCGCCTGCCCTACACCGTGCCGGCGGGCTCGGGACCCGGCGTCCGTACGCTGGGCGCGATCTTCGGCGGCGACGCCTCGCACAACACAGGCAGCGGCTCGGGCAACCTGCAGGTCCGCGCCGCCAGCAACCTCTATGTGCCCGACCGGAGCGGTATCATCGGCGAGGCGACCTACCTCCGCGCCTACCTGCGCCGCAGCACCGACAGCGCCACGCTCCCCGGCCGAACCGTCGCCTTCTCCGTTGCGGGCGCCGACGTGGGAACGGCCGTCACCGACGCCTCGGGACAGGCGTCGCTGGCGTGGGTCATCACGGCGGGCGACGCCACGCGGACGCTGTCGGCCTCCTTCGCGGGCGACGACCTCTATACCGGCAGCGCCGGTTCCGCCACCCTCACCGCCCAGACCCTGGCGACCAAGGTGTATGTCGTCGACCGTACGCAGAAAATCCGGCAGTACACCGTCCTCAAGGCCTACCTCTACACCCTGGCCAACGCGGTCATCCCGAACAAGCCGATCACGGTGAAGGTCGACGGCGCGCCGGTGGGCACGGGCAACACCAACGCCTCAGGCTATGTGCAGTTCGGCTATACCGTGCCGGAGGGCGGCGGTTCCGGCCTCCGGACCATCAGCGGCGCGTTCGCCGGCGATCCGGGCTACCTGGCCTCCAGCAATACCGGCAAGCTCACCGTGACCAAGGGCGCCCTCTACGTCTGGCCCTACATCCGCTCCGGCAAGCGCGGCGCCGACCACCCGCTGCGCGCCTACGTTCGGAGCCTGCCGGACTACGTGATCCAGCCCGGCAAGAGCATCACCTTCAAGGTTAACGGTTCGGTGATCGGAACGGCTGTGGTGGCCGCTGACGGATGGGCCGCGGTGACGTGGGCCATCCCTGCCGGTGAGCCCACCGGCGCCCACACCGGCGCCGCCGAGTTCGCCGGCGATGCCTGGTACTCGGCGACCACGGCCACCAGCTCCTTCAACGTGGTTCCGTAGGGCGCGGGCTCCGGGGCCGCCCCTCGTCGGGCGGCCCCGGAACGCTGAGGTAGGCCGGCGGCGTATCTATCGCGTCCGTTCACACTCGGCGGGTGGCGCGGCCATAGGGTGTCGCCTCCCGCCTGCTGGGAGCCCCTATGGTCGAAGTCGAAGCGCTCACGAAGTACTACGGCAACCACGTCGCCATCGAGGATGTCTCGTTCTCCGTCACCGAGGGTGAGATCCTGGGCTTCCTGGGCCCCAACGCCGCTGGAAAGACCACCACGATGCGGATCGTCACCGGCTTCATGCCGCCGACCAGCGGCACAGCGCGCGTGGCAGGCTTCGACGTCGTGAGGCAGCCACAGGAGGCCCGGCGCCGGCTCGGCTACCTGCCCGAGCAGGTGCCGATGTATGACGACATGAGCGTCCGCGACTTCCTCACCTTCTGCGCCCGCGTTCGCGGCGTATCGGGCCCGGCCGTGGCGCAGCGAGTGCGGGCTGTCATGGAGGCCACCCAGATCGTCGAGCGCGCGGACTCCCTCATCCTCAAGCTCTCCAAGGGCTTCCGGCAGCGCGTGGGCATCGCTCAGGCCATGGTGCACGATCCCCCCATCCTGGTGCTGGACGAGCCCACGGTGGGGCTGGACCCGCGCCAGATCGTGGAGGTCCGCGAGATGATCCGCGGCCTGCGGGGCAGCCACACGGTCATCCTCAGCACGCATATCCTGCCCGAGGTGCAGATGCTGTGCGACCGCATCGTCATCATCAACGAAGGGCGCATCACGGCCGTCGATACCCCGGAGAACCTGACGGCGCGCCTGCGAGGCAACCAGCAGGTGACACTGGTGGTGCGCGGCCCGGTGGACGCCGTGACGCAGGCGCTGGGCGCGACGCCCGGCGTGGCCTCGGTGCAGCATCAGCCGCTGGACGAGGGGGTCGGCCGCTACGACCTGGAGGCGCTTCCGGAGGCCGATATCCGCGAGCCCGTGGCCGCCTGCGTGGTGGGCGCAGGCTGGGGCCTGCGGGAGATGGGCAGCGTCGAGATGTCGCTGGAGGACGTCTACATCAAGCTCACGGCCGACGAACAGCCCGAGCCCGCGGAGGAGGAGGCGGCATGACAGCCATCCTCGCCATCGCCCGCCGCGAGTTGCGGGCCTACTTCGGATCGCCCATGGGCTGGGTCGTGCTGGCGGCGTTCCTGGCGGTGGGCGGCTACTTCTTCGTGGCCGGCGTCACCCTGGCGGGTTTCGGCGACCTGCGCGCCTGGTTCAGCAACGTCACGATCTACCTCATCATGCTCGCTCCGGCGCTGACCATGCGTCTGATCGCCGAGGAGCGCCAGCGCGGCACGATCGAGGTGCTGATGACCTCGCCGGTCACCGACACGCAGATGGTGCTGGGCAAGTTCCTGGCCGCGTGGGGCTTCTATGCCTTCATGCTCGCGCTGACGCTCCAGTACCCACTGGCGCTGACCCGGCTGGGAACGCCGGACCGTGGCCCGATCATCGCCGGCTACCTCGGCCTGCTCCTCTTCGGCGGCGTCTTCCTGGCCGTGGGGCTGCTCATCTCGGCCATGACCAAGAGCCAGGTGGTGGCCTACGTGGGCACGCTCTTCGTGCTGCTCTTCCTCTGGCTGCTGGTCTGGGCCTCCAACGGCGAGGCCTGGTGGCAGAAGCTGCTGGCCTACATCGCCGTCCCGACGCATCTCGAGTCGTTCGCCAAGGGGCTCATCGATACCCGTGACCTCTTCTTCTACCTCTCGTTCATCGGCGGCATGCTCTTCCTCTCGGTTCGAGCCGTGGCCGCCTGGAAGTGGAGGTAACCCATGGCGCGCAGGGATCGCACCACAGAGATGTCGCGCCTTCAGTGGGTCGCCGCGCAGGCGGGATGGATGGCCGTCGTGGCGGCGCTGGGGACGCTCCTCTACTGGCTCTACCTCTCCAGCATGGCGGAGCCGCGCAACTGGATCGTGAACGCGGGCCTCGGCGCTTCGGTCGGGCTCACGGTGCTCTTCCTCTACGGGATGGGCGCCGCCATCGTCGCGGCCGTCCGGTCACCGGAGGGGCGGAGTTCGCTCCGGTCGGCGGCCCTGATCGCGGCGGTGCTGGCGGCCATCGGCATCGCCAACGTGATCGCGTACCGGCGGCACGTGCAGTGGGACATCACGGGCAACCGCCGCCTCACCCTGGCGCCCATGACGCAGCGCGTCCTGAAGGGGCTGAAGCAGCCCATCACGGCCACGGCCTACTACACCCGCAGCGCGCAGAAGCCCACCGAGGCGCGCCAGGCCCGCGAGGTCCGCGACCTGCTGGAGCAATACGCCGACCGATCGCCCAGCTTCCGGTTCAGCGTGGTGGACTACCTCCGCGAGCCGGACAAGTTCATCAGCGCCCAGGCCGGCGGAATGCCGCCCATGGTGGTCTTCACCAACGCGGCGGGCGGGCGCGAGGAGGTGAAGGGAACCACCGAGAAGGACTTCACCGGGGCCGTACTAAAGCTGAGCCGCACCGAGCGCAGGACGGTGGCCTTCACCACCGGCCACGGCGAGCTGAACCCGGAGAGCTACGAGCAGGACGCGGCCTCGCTGGTGCGCCAGGCCCTGGCCGAACAGCAGCACACCGTGACCACGCTCGACCTGATGGGCCGCGCGCGCGCCGTGCCCAAGGGCATCGACGTCCTCGTCATCGCGGGCCCGCGCATCGACTTCAAGCCGGACGAGGTGAAGGCCGTCAACGCCTACCTGGCCTCCGGCGGACGCGTGCTGCTCCTGCTTCGTGTGGGCGGCCCGGCGCTGCCGGGGATCACCGCCCCTCTCGGCCTCCGAGCCGGCGACAACGTCGTGGCGCAGCTGGTGGACTACGCGGGAATGCTGGCCGTCTCCAAGGAGGTGAACGTCCGCAAGTTCGAGGCCCACGACGTGAACCGCGGCCTGGCCAACGTCACCTTCCCGCTGGTGCGGACGCTGGACAGCGTCGTGCCCGCTCCCAAGGGCGTTGTGGTCACGCCGATCATCCGCTCGGGACCGGAGACGCTCACCAAGCCGCTGAAGCCCGGCCAGAGGAGCATCGACCTGCGCCCGGCGGACGCCGACAAGAAGGGGCCGTTCAACCTCGCCGTCGTGGCCGAGAACGCCGCCACCGGCAAGGGCCGCCTGCTGGTCGTGGGCTCCACCGAGTTCGCCGACGACATGATGGCCGGCGAGCCCACCTCCAGCAACAGGTACCTCTTCACCAACGCGGTGAACTGGCTGGCCGAGGACGACGCCCTGGTGGACATCCCCCCGCGCGACGAGAAGCCGGACGAGCTCTACCTGAAGCCCGAGGAGACCGTGAAGGTCGTCATCTTCAACCTCCTGCTGCCGCCGCTGGCCTGCCTCCTCATGGCCGGCTACAGCTGGTGGAAGCGGCGCTGATGGACCGGGCATGGGCCGCGTGAGGATCAACAGCGCGTGGGCTTGGGCCGTCGTGGCCCTCCTCCTGGGAGGGTGGCTCTGGCTCGACCTGCGCCGACCCGTGATGGAGCCCGGCGAGGCGCCGAAGGTGGGCGCGGCGCTGGGCCTGCGGACCGAGGACGTGACGGCGCTCACCTACCGTTCGGCAACTCGGACGCTGTCGCTGGCTCGCTCCGGCGACCGGTGGCGGCTCACGGAGCCCATCCAGGCGCCTGCCGACGCCGAAGCCGTGACGGCCCTCCTCGAGGAGCTGCTGGAGCAGCCGACGGAGATGCTCATCGAGAAGCCGACCAACCTCGCGCGTTACGGCCTGGCGACGCCCGACGGCGAGGCCACGCTGACCGCACCGGGGCATCCGATCACGCTCCGCCTCGGCGGACCCGACCCGGGCAAGGGCGCGGTCTACGCGCAGGAGGCCGCCTCGGGACGCCTCCTGCTGCTCTCCAGCGGCGCGGCGGCCTCGGTGCGGACCAAGCCGGCGGCGGACCTCCGCTCCAGGAAGATGGTCGAAGCCGAGGTCGATCAGATCGTCGGCCTCTCGGTCGCCACGCCGAAGCTCCGCTGGAGCGTGCGCCGCACCGGCGAGGAGTGGAGCTACGCTACGCCGAGGGCCGGCAAGAAGCCGGACCGCTTCACGGTGGACGACATCCTGTTCGACACGGTGGCCACCGCGACGGGCGTGGCCGCCGAGCCGCCCGCCGACGCCGCGCGCTACGGCCTCCTGCGGCCCGACCTTCGCGTGGAGATCACCCTCAAGGGCGGCGGCACCGGGTGGCTGGAGGTCGGCGGCAAGGCGCCCGGCGGCGGCCGCTACGCCCGTGGGAGCGCCGGGGGCGGAGCCGTCTTCACCCTGGCCGCGGAGACCTTCCAGCGCCTCTCCAAGGACCCCGCCGCGGGCAAGTAGCGCGTTTTCGTCGCTCGGAGTACCTGCGTACCCTCACCCCGGCCCCTCGCCTAGCCAAAGCGCCGCTCCAGAATCCTTAGCATGGCGTAATATTGTGTCGTGTGCTCGGTCTGGTGTGTTGCGTCTCACTGCCTCTAGGTCCGGCACGCAACGTCGCAGAAACCCATGCAGATTCAGCTGCGACCTCGGCCAGATGCGCCGCAGGGCGCTTCAGGGGGAAAACAGTGCTACGCAAGTCTCTTCGAGCCATGGCGTTCATGGCCCTGTTCGCAATAACAGCCACCGTCTCGTTCGGGCAGTTGGTATCGGGCCTTCCCGACGCCGATCCCCGGAGCGGGCGTTTCGTTAACGTAACCCGCGGCCTCTCCAGCATCGGCGAGGACGGCGCGCACTTCGGCATCATCGCGGCCGGAGCCGACCAGGCGTTGCAGTTCGGCATCTTCGACGGCGATCTCGGCGGTAAGTGGGATCCCATTCCCACCGGCGCGCCGGACCTTGTGCGCTTCGCGCTCTATGCCGACCCGCTGGCCGCAAAGAACACCGCTCCCGCCGACCTCGTCGGCGAGTGGTTCTCCACATCCATGCCGGACGACGCCTGGTTCGACGTCATCGTCAGCAACGTGCCTGCGGCCCTTAACCTCGGCACGGGCGAATACCGGTACAACCTGCGGGTCAGTTGGGTCACCACCGCGACCACCGGCGAGCAGAACAACTTCAAGCTCCGCACCGTCGGCTCCGTCTGCGCCACCGGGCGCTCCAGCTTCGGCTTCATCGGCTACGGCCCCACGGACCCGAACTCGAGCCTCTACCCGCGCTCGAAGTACTCCGGGGCCTGGAACTTCTACATGGACGTCAACACCGTCCCGGCCGTGCTGAGCACCTGGAACGGCGACTTCGACCGGGCCGATGACGCCTCCGACCCGCACGTCCCCGCGTATCCGCCCTTCCCGTATGCGGCCAGCACCCAGGCTGAGGGCGTACACCCCGGCCTTCCGGCCGACGACAGCGCCGTGCCCGGTTCCCTCACCATCTCGCCGGCCATCTACCACAAGCTGAGTAGCCCGGACCGCTCCTGGACCGTAACCGACAACAACCCCTCCGGCGACAAGGAGTGGGAGAGCGCCGCTATCGCCGCCGACCCCTCGGTGACCGGACCCGTCTTCGCCAATCCGGTGAACGTGGGCGACATCGACTGGAAGGTCCCCTCGCTGCCCACCGGCTACTACCGATGGGATATCATCGGCGCCGACGGCCGGAACACGCTCTTCCTCCATCCCGACTTCGACCTGTACGGCGCCTGCGAAGTGGGCGACACGGTCTGGGAGGATATGGACGGCGACGGTGTGCAGGATCCCGGCGAGCCCGGCGTTCCCGGCGTCACCGTGGACCTCCTTGACGCGAGCCTGGCCGTCATCAAGACGACCACAACCGACGCGGCCGGCCAGTACGAGTTCGACAACCTCGATCCCGGCGCATACTCAGTTCGCATCCACCTGCCCTCGGGCTACGCCTTCACCGTCGTGAACCTGGTGGCCGACATCGAGGCCCGCAGCCATGCCGACGCCGGTGGCTTCACCGAGGCCGTTACACTGAAGCCCGGTCAGTCGGTCTACTACCTCGACGGCGGCCTTGTGCGGCCCGCATCCATCGGCGACCGCGTCTGGCTCGACAATAACCGCGACGGCCTGCAGACTGCCGGCGAACCCGGCGTGGCCGGCGTCCCGGTGGACCTGCTTGACGCGGGCGGCTCGGTAATCGCCTCGACGACCACCACCGGGTCCGGCGGCTACCTCTTCGACGGACTGGGTATCGGCACTTACTCGGTGAAGTTCGGCCTGCCTGCCGCACACCATCGCACCCTGGCGCTTGTCGGTTCCGATCGCGCCGTCGACAGCGATGCCGATGCGACGACGGGCGTCTCGGCCAGTGTCAACCTCCTCTCCGGCGACAACGTCACGACCGTGGACGCGGGCCTCTTCACCCATGCCCGCATCGGCGACTTTGTCTGGGAGGACCTGAACGGCAACGGCCTGCAGGAGGCCGGTGAGCCGGGCGTCAACGGCGTGACGGTGCAGATCGTCAAGGACGGCGTGCCCGGAGCGACCACCACCACCAACGGCGTCGGCTTCTATAGCTTCGAAGACCTGACGCCCGGCAGCTACTCCGTGATCGTCACGCTTCCGGCCGGAGCCCTCTTCACAGCGGCGTATGTCGGTGGCGACCCCACCGTCCAGAGCCATGTCGACATCAACGGCGCCACCGAGACGGTGACCGTGGCGGCCGGGCAGGCCGTGCTGACGCTGGACGCCGGCATCATCCGTCCCGCGGCCATCGGCGACCGCGTCTGGCTTGACCTGAACGGCAACGGCATCCAGGATGCCGGCGAGGTGGGCCTGGCCGGCGTGACCGTCCGCCTGCTCGACGGCGCCGGCCAGACCATCGACCAGACGACCACCGATGCGAGCGGCTACTACCGCTTCACCGGCCTCAAGCCCGGCGTCTACAGCGTCGTGGTGGACGTGCCGGCCGGCTACATCGTATCGCCCAGGAACAGCGGCGGCGTGGCAGTCGATAGCGACATCACGGCCGGCACCGGCGCCACCGGCGTCGTAACACTGGCCTCGGGCGACACCAACCTGACGCTGGACGCAGGCCTTTTCCAGACCGCCTCGCTGGGCGACTTCGCCTGGCTGGACGCCAACGGCAACGGCATCCAGGACGCCGGCGAGCTGCCCGCCGCAGGCGTCGCCGTCACGCTGCTCACCACCGCCGGCGCGCCGCTTCAGACGCAGGCCACCAGCGGAACGGGCTCCTACCTCTTCACCGACCTGGCGCCCGGGTCCTACAAGGTTCGCTTCGGAACGGTGGCCGGCTACACGTTCACCCTCGCACTCCAGGGAGGCAATCCCGCCCTGGATAGCGACGTGACATCGGCCACGCTGGGCGAGACCGGCGGCGTCACGCTGGCGTCGGGCGAGACCAACCGCACGATCGACGCGGGTTACCGCATCATCCCGCCGACCGGCTCATTCACCACCTACACCCAGGGCGGGTGGGGCGCACAGCCCAACGGCAGCAACCCTGGCGCTCTGCTTGCGGCGAAGTTCAGCACGGTCTATCCGTCAGGCTCCGTGACCATCGGCGGCATCAAGACGCTCAAGTTCACGAGCGCCGCGGCCATCGAGGTCTTCCTTCCGCAGGGCGGCACAGCGCTGGCCCTGACGGCAAGCGCGGTGAACCCGACCGGCAGCCTCTCGGTCCTGGCGGGTCAGGTGCTGGCCATGCGGCTGAGCATCGACTTCTCCAACGCCGGCATCACCCGGTCCGGCCTGGGCGCCCTGACGATCCAGTCCGGTCCCTTCGCCGGCCTCACGGTGAACCAGTTCTCGGCCATCGCCAACACCGCGCTGGGCGGCGGCGCGTTGCCCGCCGGCAAGACCCTTGCCGACATCAACAACACGGCCACGGCGATCAACGAGAACTTCGACAACGGTACGACCAACAAGGGCTACCTGCTCTAGGCCGGCAGCCGCAACTCCAGGTCGCAAGCTCCGAGGCCCCCGCCGCAAGGTGGGGGCCTCGCTGCGCCAATGCCCCGGTGGTACCATTGTGGTCAGCCGCCGACCGCGCGGCTGGAGCAAGGGAGGCACCCAATGGCAGTCGCGCACCCTGGGCCCGTGGACCGTGATCTCGGCCTGGATGACCTGATCGTGATCGCCGGCGCCGGCGGTTTCATCGCCGGGGCGCTGGTGCGCCACTTCAGCGACCTCGGGTTTCGCAGGATACGCGCGGTGGACCGCAAGCCGGTGGGCGAGTGGTACCAGCGCGTTCCCGGCGTGGAGTGCCTCTGCCTCGACCTTCGCGAGCAGGCCAACGCCGTGCGAGCCGTGGAAGACGCGACCGAGGTCTACAACCTGGCCGCGGATATGGGCGGCATGGGCTTCATCGAGCGCTTCCGGGTGGAGTGCCTCCGCAGCGTCCTCATCAACACGCACCTGATCGACGCGGCATGGCAGGCCGGCGCCCGGCGCTACTTCTACAGCTCCTCGGCCTGCGCCTACAACACCGATCTGCAGCAGGACGCCGACGTCACCGCGCTGAAGGAGTCCGACGCCTACCCCGCCATGGCCGAGCGCGGCTACGGCTGGGAGAAGCTCATCTCCGAGATGTTCTGCCAGGAGTACACCGCCGAGCGCGGCTTCGAGACGCACATCGCGCGCTTCCACAACGTCTACGGCCCCTTCGGCACCTGGTTCGGCGGACGAGAGAAGGCCCCGGCGGCCATGTCCCGCAAGGTGCTCGAGGCCGTCGAGAGCGGCGACCTGAGCATCGAGATATGGGGCGACGGCTCGCAGACGCGCAGTTTCTGCTACATCGACGACTGCATCGCCGGCATCGACGCCATCATGCACTGCCCCAAGCTCATCGCCACGCCCATCAACCTCGGATCCAGCGAGCTGGTGAGCATCAATGAGCTGGTGAGCATCGTCGAGGAGATCGCGGGCGTGACGCTCGACCGGCGGTACGACCTCGACGCCCCCAAGGGCGTGGCCGGCCGCAACAGCGACAACACCTTCATCCGGCAGGTGCTGGGCTGGGAGCCGTCCACCCCGCTGCGCGACGGCATGAGGGTGACCTACGACTGGATCGCCTCGCAGATGGCCGACCGGAAGGCCGGCAAGCGCATCGTCGAGGAGCGCTGGTAGGCCCATGCCGCTGACTTCGGTGATCGGCCCGCTGCCCTACCGGCTGGCGCTGGCGGGCGGATGGATCGACCAGCCCTTCGTGTCGCGCCTCAACCCGGAGCCGCCGGGCTCCATGGTCGTCGTCTCGCTGGAGCCCGACGTCCGCTACATGGAGCGCTGCGGCCTGGCCACGGGCACGCGAAAGGTGGCCCAGCGGCTCTGGCCCATGGGCCTGCCGGCAGGCGACCGCATGGAGCAGGTGCGCGCCCTCTACCGCGCCGAGAACGGCGACCGGCCGGACCCCTCCGGGTCGCAGGATATGATCGGGCTCATCTATCCCGGCATCTGCCGCCTGGACTACCGCGCCGACCATGAGGGCGGCTTCTTCCCGGTCCACATCGAGCAGTGCCTGGACCCGGCCGTGGCCGCCTGGCTGGAGGGTGTGCTCCACCTCATCCCCGTCAACCAGCGACCCGAGGGCTACCACCCGCTCGGCGAGAAGAACCTGACCCCCGACGGCGTCCGCGCCCTGGGCCGGACCGGCTCCGCCTGCTTTGATGCCATCGTGCGGCGCGACGCCGGAGGGCTGGGCGCGGCGATGAACGCCTGCATGGCTTGCTGGGAGGCGCTGCTGCCGCAGACGGTGCTCCACCCGCTCGTCGATATCGACCTGCGCGGCCTGCTGGCCTGGTACCAGCGGCGGCACGCCGGGGCGATGTACTCGGGATGCGGCGGAGGCTATCTGATCGTCGTCTCTGAAGCGCCGCCGCCGGGCTCGGTACAGGTCCGCATCCGGCTGGGCGACCCGACGACGCAGGAGGGATAGGACATGCGCATCGTGGTGACGGGCGCGTTCGACGATACCCGCTCGCCGGGAGTACGGCTACTGGAGCGCGCAGCCCGGATGGGCGACGTGACGGTGGCTCTCTGGAGCGACGGCCTGGTCGAGGAGATCACCGGAGCCGAGCCCCGCTTCCCGGAGGAGGAGCGCTGCTACTTCCTGGAGGCCTTGCGGCAGGTCGCGGCCGTCACGGTGCTTGAGGCGTTGCCCGCCGCAAGCGTGGGGTCCGTCCCGTGGGCCGTGGCCGGCGGCGCTCGCGGCGTCGCGGCGCGCCTCGAGCGGGCCGGCATGGAGGTCCTGGACCTGGGCGACGGCGGCTTGGAGCCATTCCCGCCGATCAGGCCCGACTTCACGGTACGCCCGGAGATGCGCCGCGCGGTGGTGACCGGCTGCTTCGACTGGATCCATACGGGCCACGTCCGCTTCTTCGAGGAGGCCTCGGCCTACGGCGACCTCTACGTCTGCCTGGGCAACGACGCCAACATCGAGAGCCTGAAGGGCCCGGGGCACCCCCTCTTCCCTGCCGAGGAGCGGGCCTTCATGGTGGACTCGGTGCGGCACGTCTACCGGGCCGTGGTCTCACGCGGCATGGGATGGCTGGACGCCGAGCCGGAGATCGAGTGGATCCGGCCCGACGCCTACGTAGTGAACGAGGACGGCGACAAGCCCGAGAAGCGGGCGTTCTGCGCCTCCAAGGGCATCGAATACGTGGTGTTGAGGCGATTGCCGAAGCCGGGCCTGCCGGCTCGCCAGAGCACCGACCTGCGCGGCTATTGAGGAGGCGCCCCTTGAGCAACGAGACCAGGTCAGACCACCGTTACGCACTGATCATCGCCGGCGGGTCGGGGACGCGCCTGTGGCCCATGTCGCGGCGGAGCCTGCCCAAGCAGCTCATCCCGTTGCCCGACGGCCGTAGCCTCCTGCAGACCGCCGCGGAGCGGCTGCGCGGGCTCGTGGAACCGGCGCACCTGTACGTCTGCGCGTCGCAGGCGCACGAGGAGGTGATCCTGCAGGCCCTGCCCGACCTGCCCGCGGCGAACTTCCTGGGCGAGCCCGTTGGGCGAGACACGCTCAATGCCGTGGGGCTGGGCGCCGCCGTCCTGGCCGCCCGCGACCCGGAGGCCGTGGTGGGCGTCTTCTCCGCCGATCAGATCATCGTGCCCGAAGACCGCTTCCGCGAGGCCGTGGCCAGGGGTTACGCCGTGGCCGAGGAGGAGCCCGAGGCCCTGGTCGCGTTCGGTGTGCGCCCCACCTGGGGTGCGCCGGGGTTCGGCTACGTCCGCATGGGTGAGCCGGGCCCGCACGGCTCCTCCTGGGTGGAGGTCTACCACGAGAAGCCGGGCGCCGAGCGCGCCGCCGACTACGCCGCCCAGCCCGAGCGGTACGCCTGGAACGCCGGCAACTTCGTCTGGCGCGCCGGGACGATCCTGGCGGCCATGGAGCGCCACTGCCCGGTGAACCACGCTACCCTCACGGCTCTGGCGGAACGGTGGGACACGCCGGACCGCGCCGCCGCCCTGGCCGAGGTCTACCCGACGCTGCCGAAGACGAGCATCGACTACGCCGTCATGGAGCAGGTAGGCAAAGACCCGCTGGTGCGCGTGGCGGCCATCCCGCTGGACCTGAGCTGGATGGACGTGGGCTCGTGGCCCATGTTCGCCAACACCTGCCCCCGCGACGAGCACGGCAACGCGCTGGGCCCGGGCCGGAGCCTCCTGCTCGACTCGCGGAACACGCTGGTGGCCAGCTCCGATCCGGAGCACCTGCTGGCCGTGATCGGTTGCGACGATCTGGCGGTGGTCCACACGCCGGATGCCACGCTCGTCTGCCGTGCCGACCGGGCGGAGGCCATCAAGGAGATGCACGCCCTGGTGTCGGAGCGCTACGGCGACAGGCTCCTCTAAGCGCCGGCCGCAACGCAAGGGGCCGCCCACTGCGAGAGTGGGCGGCCCCTGTGTCCATCATGCGGGCATTGCGGGCTCGAGTGCAGCCTCCGGGCCTCGCACCTGTACGGGTTTACTGGTACTCGGTGTTGACCGTGCGGATGCCGTTCAGGAAGTTGGTCCTGTCGGTCTCGTTCACGTTGCCCTCGTACCACATCCAGGTCGGGCTGGCGGTGGCGCCGAGCTTCATGGCCTTGGCGTGACCGTCGGCGAACGTCCAGTTGAGCATACCGTCGTGGCTGATCCAGGCGCCGGCGCCGGTCAGCTGGAAGACGCCGCTAAGATCCCAGGGGGTGCACCAGTACCCGAGGTCGGGGTACTCCATGCGGGTCTCCTGGATCATGAGCACCTGGGCCGGGGCCTGGATGCGGGCGCCCTTGACGCCGGTCGAGGTGTTGAACACGCCGCCGTTGTAGGCATACGACAGATGGTAGTTGCCGCGGTCGCCGGAGCCGGTGCAGTTTCCGCCACGGTAGAGCACGCAGTCGAGGTATGCCTCGGACCAGTTGACGTTACGGGCGTCGTCCGGGCAGTTGAAGATCTGCTTGTTCTTGTGGTAGGGGAACACGGCCGCGCGCCAGGTGGCGCCGGTGGGCGGGTTGGCGTTGTAGTCGCTGGTTCCCGGCGGGAACATGCGGTTCGGCGCGTAGACCTCGTCGTAATCCTGGGTGTACATCATGACGGCCAGGCCGATCTGCTTCATGTTGCTGAGGCAGACAGACTTGCGGGCGGCTGCGCGGGCGCGGGCGAAGACCGGGAACAGGATCGCGGCCAGGATCGCGATGATGGCGATCACCACCAGCAGCTCGATCAGGGTAAAGCCTCTACGTCTCGACATGCGACTTCCCTCCATGCGTACTTTGACCTTCGTGGGTCAGGCACAGGACGACGGCGAATGCGCCTGCGTCGTCCGCGTACTTGGATGCGACACACTATGGTACTGCATTGTTCCGCCTGCCGCGTCACGATTCCTGCACCGAGGGTTCCGGCGTCGGCAAAAAGGCTCTGATCTGGGAACCCGAAGGATGGATAGGCCGTCTATCAGGGTGCTAGCCCTCCTTAGCGCCGGTTGACATGCGGCCGGATGCAGCGCCGGCACCGCAGTCGGCAGGCTTGCCTCAGGTTGGGCCATTTGGGTCCGCATGAGGCGATGCAAGCAAACAGAGGGGCCGCCCCTTCCCTGGTGTCTGGACAGGGAAAGGAGCGGCCCCTCTTGCCGTCCGGGCCGGCGGCGAACCGCTAGTTGGACATGTGTCCGAAGTAGGGCGAGTTCGGGTCGGCGGCGGTGGTGCCGTCGTTCAGGTCGCGCGGGCGGATGGACTGGCTGCGGAAGAACTTGGCGTGACCGTCGACGAAGCCGATGTTCTTGCCCTCGGTATGCGGGCCGGCAACGCTGTTCCAGTTGTCGTTCAGGGTGTTCATCGCGCGGCCGCGCCAGTCATACCAGGTCGTGAAGCAGAGGGAGTTGCCCTTGTCCATGACCAGGAAGGTGCTGGCGGGGTTGCCGGTGCCGGAGAGCTTGACCGACCATGCGGCCGACTCATTCCAGGTGTAGTCGGTGGCGCGGTTCACGTAGCCGTTGACCTGGTTCCAGCCGCCGGCCTGCGACACAGGGTCGGTGGCGGAGGGGCAGCGCCAGATCTGGGTGTTCTTGACGTACGGAGCCGTCAGGTCCTGCCAGTGGCGGCCCAGCGTGTTGTTGCCGTTCCACGCCAGGTAGGGGAAGCGCTCGTCGTAGTCCTGAACGTACATGAGGATGCCCAGGTCGATCTGCTTGACGTTGGACAGGCAGGACGAGCCGCGAGCCTTCTCGCGGGCCTGGGCGAAGACCGGGAAGAGGATCGCCGCCAGGATGGCGATGATGGCGATCACCACCAGCAGTTCGATCAGGGTGAAGCCGGAACGTCTTGACATGCAGCACTCCTTGAATGGTGCGCGGCGGCGCAGTTGCCCTCCTGATAGTGCAGCGGCATCCGCTCGCCGGGGCCGACACTATCGGTCCTTAACTAACGACTCTACCCCACGACGACGGGATTCCGCGTTGTCGTCGGCGACCCGGTCCGGCGGCGCCTCCGGCGCGCCGCTCCTCGGCCATGCCGTCCGCTGCGATATACTGATAGCCAATGCTTCATACCGGAACCCGTTCCAAAGAGAGGACGCGAATGCCCACCATCGCTATCGTAGGCGCTGCCGGATACGGCGGAGGCGAACTGATCCGCCTGCTGGCCCGACATCGGCGGGTGACCATCGGCGCGGCCGTCTCGTCCACCTACGCCGGCAAGCCCGTCTGGGAGGGCTTCCCGGGCATGGCGGGCCGCATCGACCTGGTATACGAGCCCACGGCGACGACGGACCGCCTCGCTCAGTGCGACTACGTCTTCCTGGCCCGCGACAACGGGGCGGCCATGCGGCAGGCGCCGGACCTGGTCGCCGCGGGTTGCCGCGTGATCGACCTGAGCGCCGACTTCCGGTTCCGCGACACCGGCATCTATGACGCCTGGTACAAGGGTCCGCACGCCTCGCCCGACCTGAGCGCCGCGGCCGCGTACGGCCTGCCGGAGCTCCACCGCGAGGCCATCCGCACAGCCTCCGTGGTGGGCAACCCCGGCTGCTACACGACGGCATCCATCCTGGCGCTGGCGCCCCTCTTCGCCGCGAGCCCGGCCACGCCCGGTGTGGGGGGCCTCGTAGACCCGCGTAGCATCGTGGTCGACGCCAAGTCGGGCATCTCGGGCGGCGGCAGGGCCAAGTACTGCCAGGAGTTCCACTTCGCCGAGGCCAATGAGAGCACGACGGCCTACAAGATCGCAGGGACGCACCGCCACACGCCTGAGATCGAGCAGGAGGTCTCGCGGCTGGCCGGCGCCCCGCTGACGGTCACTTTCACGCCGCATCTGGTGCCCATGACGCGCGGCATCCTGGCCACCTGCTACGCCCAGCTCACCACCGATGTGGGCCGCGACGAACTGCTCGCGCGCTACCGAAGCTTCTATGCCGGGGAGCCCTTCGTCTGGATCACCGACGGACTTCCCTCCACCAAGCACACGGCGCTCTCCAACATGTGCCATATCGGCCTGGGTGTGGACGACCGCACCGGGCGCGTCACCGTGGTCGCCGCACTGGATAACCTTGGGAAGGGGCAGGCATCACAGGCGATCCAGAATCTGAACGTAATGGCCGGCTTCCCCGAGGCCGAGGGGCTTGAGATGTGCTCGATGTGGCCCTGATCGCTGCGCGACCATGGCCGGCATCGGATAGCTTAGTATACGAAAGGGTACAATAGCCGCGTCCAACCGGTGGGTGGAACGAGCGCTGCGTGTACGGTTGCCTGCTTGAGCGAGCCCAATGGGGCCGCGGCTACACCGGAATACAAAGGGGAGCGTCACTACGAACATGTCAAAGACCAATGGCTTCACACGTCAGGAGATCATCACCGCCATCAAGCAGAGCGGGCCCATGACGGCAGACTCTCTCGGCGACGAGCTGCGCATCAGCCCCGTGGCGGTGCGCCAGCACCTGGCCGCCCTTGAGGCCGAGGGACTCGTTCGCACCACCATCGAGCGCCGATCCGTGGGTCGGCCTGTACACCGGTATGCCATCTCGGCCGCGGGCGACGAGACCTTCCCCCGCGCCTATGACGATCTGGCCAATGCCCTCTTGGATCACGCCTCGGATACGCTGGGAGCCGAAGGGCTGACCAAGATCTTCGACCGCCGCTGCGACCGTCTCGTAGCCCAGTACCGCTACCGCACCGAGGAGAAGGACGGCGCCGGCCGCGCTCGTGAGCTGGCCAAGATCCAGGCCGAGCTGGGCTACATGGCCGACCTCACCGAGAACGAGGACGGCACGCTGACCCTGACCGAACTCAACTGCGCCGTCTGCAAGGTGGCCAAGGAGCATCAGGGCCTGTGCGACACCGAGCTCCGCTTCTTCCAGGAGATCATGGGCAAGACCGGCAAGGTCGAGCGCACCTCGCACATCGCGTCAGGCGACTTCACCTGCTCGTACAAGATCAAGACCAAGGGCTAGTCCCTTCTCAGTAGCCGATCCTGGAGGCCCCCGTGCGAACTCGCACGGGGGCCTCTTGGTCTGTCGGCGCCGCCGGCCCGGCCTTCAGGCCGCCCTCGGCGGCACGTACCAGTCCTCCCGGGTCATCGGTAGCCCGCTGCGGCCGGCGGCGTCACGCCGGATCAGCAGTGTCTGGTAGACATTGAGCCGTCCAACGCGGAAACCGTAGGCCGAGCCGGACATATAGAGGCGCCAGGTCCGGTAGGCGCTCTCATCCACGTGGTGCAGGGCCTCCTCGCGCCGGGCCTCCAGCCGTTGGACCCAGTGGCGCAGCGTCAGTGCGTAATGCTCGCGCAGGCTCTCCACGTCGCGCACCTCGAACCCCGCCGCCTCCGCCTCATGCAGCGTCGATGAGATCGGCGCCAGTTCACCGTCGGGGAAGACGTACGCGTCGGCGAAGGATCCCCCCTGCCGGGGGCCGGGTAGCGGCTCGCAGGCGATGCCGTGGTTCAGGAACCTGCCGCCCGGCCGGAGGAGGGCCAGCGTCTCCCGGAAGTAACGGCCCAGCATGGCGCGGCCCACGTGCTCGAACATGCCGACGCTCACCAGCGCATCGAAGGAGGCATGCTCGGCTACCTCACGGTAGTCGCGGTGCATGATCCGGCACCGGTCCGCCACTCCCGCTGCGGCGGCCCTCTCCTGCGCCAGCCGGGCTTGCGGCTCACTGAGCGTCACCGCGGTGACGTCGGCATGGTACTGCTGCGCGGCGTGGATCGCCAGCCCTCCCCAGCCGCAGCCGATATCGAGGAGCCGATCGCCGGGGGCCAGCCGTAGCTTGCGGCAGATCAGGTCCAGCTTGTTCTGTTGCGCCGCGTCCAGCTCTTCGTCGGGCGAGCGGAAGTAGGCGCAGGAGTAGACCATGCGCTGGTCGAGCCAGAGCGCGTAGAAATCGTTGGAGACGTCATAGTGGTAGGTGACGGCGGCCCTATCACGCTTCATGGAGTGCTGCTTGCCGCTGAGGCGCGCCGCCGGGCGGCCCAACGACGCCCGTTGTGGGCCCTGCGGAAGCTGGAGCAGACGTCCGGCCGTGCGGAGCCTCTGCAGCGAGTCTCCCGTGGCGCCGGTAAGCGCGTCCTCCAGGCAGAAGACAGCCTCAGCGTCGCCCTCGATGTCGAAGTCGTTGTGGAGGTACGCCTCGCCCAGGGCGAGCTCGGTGCCATGCAGGAGCATGGCCCGCAGGGCTCCCGGGTGGTTCAGCACGATGGTGGACCGGCGAGGGGCGGCGTCGGGCGCCTGCGTGCCGTCCCAGAGCCGGAAGCCGACATGGGGCGGCAACCCATCCGGAAACATCTCGCCCAGCAACTGCAGGGTGACATCGCGATGCTTGCCGCCGCTCTCGCCCATGGCTGACCTCCTGTCGCGGGTCAAGGACGCCTACGATCGACAGCGCGGGGCGGCTCCCGCCTCCCCTGTCAGGCACACACGTAGTACGCGACGCAATGCGGGTGCAGTGCCCCCGGTCGTCGCCTAACGTGCCCTTAACAATCACCGGCCATAATCACCGCGCAGTGAACGAACCGACGACGCCGACGGCGCCCACGGAGGTGATGTGCCATGCCTGATCCGACTCAGATGACGCGCCGCGTGTTCCTGACCAGGGCGGCTGGACTAACCCTGACGCTTGGAACAGGATCGATCCTGGCCGGCCGCGCATCGGCTACCGTGAACCCCTACGCCGGAGGCTGGTGGCTGGCCGGAGACCACCATATCCACACGAAGTACAGCCCAGACGGCCTGTACGAGATCGCCGAGCAGGTGGCCGCCGCCCGCCGGTACGGCCTTGACTGGTGCGTGATCACGGACCATGGTGGCCCCCACCACGACAAGGTGGCGTTGTCGCAGGCCTATCCCGAGCTACTGGCCGCCCGACGTGCGAACCCCGGCCTCACGGTGTTCCAGGGCGTCGAGTGGAACATCCCCGCAGCCGAGCACGGCAGCGTGATCCTCCCGGTCGGTGCTGAGGAGGCGCAGCACGCCGCGACCTTCGAGGCCATCTTCGACGCCAAGAACACCTCCCTGCCCGGCGCTAAGAACACCGAAGCCATCGCGGTGCAGGGCGTCCAGTACCTGGAGTCGATCACGCCGAAGCCGCTCTTCATCGCCAATCACCCCGCACGGCGCGGCCTGGACAGCCCACATGAGATGCGCGCCTGGTCAGATGCCGGCCCGAACGTGGCTCGCGGCTTCGAGGGCGCTCCGGGGCATCAGGCCGGAGGGCTCGCCGGCAAGGCTCGGGGCGAGTACGACAACAAGCCGTCGGCCGAGTCCTTCTCCGGTTACCCGGCCGAGGCGTACCGGACCTTCGGCGGCTACGATTGGTACGTCGCCAAGGTGGGCGGCCTCTGGGACAGCCTGCTGGGCGAGGGGCGGCCCTGGTACATCACCGCCGATTCGGACAGCCACAAGCACTGGGACGAGCGCGCCCTCGTGGACCAGTCCACCTACCTGACCAAGGGCTATGTCACCCGGACGGGCCAGATGGGTGACGCACTGGCGGAGCCCGATTTCTACCCGGGCGAGTACGCCAAGACCTGGGCCTTCGCCCGCAGGCGCAACCCGGAGGCGATTCTGGACGCCCTCAGGTCCGGCAGCATGTTCACCGTTCTTGGCGGCCTCATCGACCGTCTGGAGATGTGGACTTCCGCGCAGGGCGACGCAGCCACCATGGGCGGCACGTTGGCGATGGCGAAGCCCGGGTCCCCTGTGGATGTCACGATCCGCCTGCGCGTCCCGAACAGGCCCAACTTCGGCGGAGAGACCCCGCGGCTGCACCATGTGGACCTGATTGCAGGCGACATCATCGGCCCTGCGGCCGACCGTGATGCGCTCGCGAACCCCACGACGCGGGTCGTGGCGCAGCTACGGCCGCCCGAAGCGCGGCGCGAAGGCCCATACCTCGTCTTTCGGCACCGTTTCGAGAACGTTCGGAGCAGCTTCTACCTCCGGGTGCGAGGCTCGAACACCGAGGTCGATGCACCGGTCATGGACGTCGTCGGCGCAAACCCGTGGAAGGACCTCTGGTTCTACTCCAACCCGGTCTTCGTGCGGCTACCCGCGGTCTAAGCCGTCGGCAGGCCCAGTTCGTCGAGGGTGCGGGCGTCCAGGATGCGATCGGCCAGGGCCTCGAGCTGGTTGGTATCCTGGATGGCCTCGACGCGGGCAACGACCTCCGGGGCCAGCGCACCGAAGCGCCGCCGCATCAGCCTCAGCAGCACGGCCTGCTCTCCATGCGCCCGGCCGGCGCTCAGGCCCTGGCTCAGACCTTGCTGCAGGCCCTGGCTCAAGCCCTGCTGCAGGCCCTGGCTCAGGCCCTGCTGCATACCCTGGCTCAGACCTTGCTGCATGCCCTGGCTCAAGCCCTGCTCGTGGGCGCGGGACTGGAATGAAAGGAACATCTGCTTCACCTCTGTTGCTGTAGACGACTGGCTGAGGGCCTTGAGTTCCTCCGCCTC
>CAISJD010000138.1 GCA_903885605.1 uncultured Chthonomonas sp.
ACTGCCAGCGCCTGCGCGCCCTGGGCCAGGCCCGGAAGGCCGCCGGGGAGGCCCACGGGCATGTGATCGTCGATGGTACCGTCTGCGTAGGACAGGCGCACACGGAAGCGATCAACGTCGCGGATGGCCCGCAGCGCGCCGCCGCCGTGGATGGCGTCGTCCTTGCCCGTGAGGTCGGCTTCCAGCAGCAGGTAGACCTCCGAGGCGCGGCCGTCGGCGGCAACGGTAAGGGTCTGCTTCCCCGCCATGCCGCTCACAAGGGCGCGGCCCGGCTCCAGGCGGAAGGGGACGCCCTCCACGGTGATGCCGCCGTCGGCCGCCGCACGGATGGCCGGGTCGAGGGTTGCATGCGCGGCCCGCGCGCCCAGACGCAGCGGCTGCACCGCCCCGAAGGCCGCGCCGGGCCGTTGGGTGCAGGCGTCCCACGGGCCGGCGGCGGGCGGCGCATCTGTCAGCTCGACGGCCTCGATCTCCAGCCAAGCGCCGGCGCCCGACGCCTGCACGTCGCACGCCACTCCGGTGATCGTCTTCAGCTTGCGGGCGACCGGCGCCATGTCGGCCCAGGCGGTGTGCCGGCGCGTGTCGGCGATGAGCTCACCGGGCGCGATGGACGACAGGTAGTCGTCGGTGCCGACCCTCGGCGCGCCGAGGAAGCAGAGCGCGTAGTGCGCCTGCCGCGAGATGCCCTTGGCGCGGTAGCGGAGGGTCACGATCTTGTGGCTTGTGGGGTCGACCTCAGCGGGGAGGCGCCAGTGGAACTTCATGCCCGTGCCCGGCGCGGCCACGCGAAGCCGCACGCCCCGTTCCGTCGCCTCGGCGCTGAAGCCGGCGGCGGGGGCGGGGTTGCCGACCCACGAGGGCTGCCCCACCCAGGCGGAGCCGCGCAACGGCGCGCTCCAGGTCTGGGCGACCGAGGGCAGGGCGGCTGCGACCGCGGCAACCAGGGCCAAGCACGGGATACGGCGCATAGCGGTTACTCCTTGCCGGCGTGCTGCGGGGCCGGCAGCGTCTTGCGGTAGGCGTCGCGGATGAGGCCGGCCTTCAACGAGGTCGCCTTGCCGGGCAACGTGGAGGGCCCAGGAACGCAACAAGCCGGTCGCGCAAGATGCCCTCTTGCAGTGTTTCGCACTCCCACACGATGAGGACGTCCCAGTCGAGGTCACTGAGCGCGAGCAAGGCCGACTGGTCGCGCCTAACGTTGCCATCCAGCTTCTTGTCCCAGTACTCGCGGTGACTCGATGGCCTGTCGGCGGCACGGCAACCGGGGTGCTGATGCCAGAAGCAACCGTGAACCAGAACCGCCTTCCGCCTTCGCGTGAACGCCAGGTCAGGTTTGGCGGGTAGTCCGCCGACGTGAACCCGGAACCGGTAACCTGCTGCGTGAAGCAACCGCCTCACCCGGAGTTCCGGGGTGGTATCCTTTGACCTAACTGCCCGCATGACGCGGCTTCTGGTATCGGTGCCGTACGTATCCACGACGTGCCCCTCCAGTGCTGCTCGCTCGTCAGCCGTCAGGCATGTCCAGTGGGAGCCTGTAGCCCAATGCACACTACCCCGCATGAGTATGCGCGATCTGTCACCGTAGCGGCTGAACCACCGCGCGATCTCCGTAGCGAGGTCCGCTATGGGAGGTCGGTTGCCGAGTACTTTGCTGGGATGGGCCTGATGCGCATGGGGCTGGAGCGCGCAGGCTGGCACACATCCTTTGCCAACGACATTGATGCCAAGAAGCTTGAGTTGTACACGGGCCACTATGGCGATGAGGAGGGCCTGTTCGTCCTTGGCGATGTCCATGCGTTGGCGCCTGACCAGGTGCCGACGACCACCCTCGCGACCGCCTCGTTCCCTTGCACGGACCTTTCGCTCGCAGGCGCTCGCGGAGGACTGCACAGCGGCGGCTCAGCCGCGTTCTGGGGCTTTGCGAGGATGCTGGAGCTAATGGCAGACAGGCGGCCGCCGCTCGTGCTGCTTGAGAATGTCGTCGGGTTCCTGACATCAAAGGGAGGCGCCGATCTGCGTGAGGCGATCCAGTGCCTGAACGCACTTGGGTACGGAGTGGACGCGCTCGTGGTTGATGCGGCGCACTTTGTGCCGCAGAGCCGGCAACGGATGTTCATTGTGGGCGCCAATACACAGCGCCGCTCGGCAGACCGCGTTGCGGACCGGGATCTGTTCGGCGGCTCAGTTGTCAGGCCGGCCGCGCTCATGGATTTCATCTTCCGCAATGGCGATCTGCATTGGGATATCCGAGAGGTGCCCGACCCGCCGACCCGCCGCCTGAACCTAGCGGACATACTCGAGGACCTGCCTCCATCCGCTCCCGAGTGGTGGAGCGATGATCGGGCCGCCTATCTGCTTGGTCAGATGAGCGACCGACACTGGGCGCTGGCTGCCGCGATGATCGAGGCCCCAACGGTATCGTACGGGACGGTGTTTCGCCGTGTCCGCCAAAGCCAGTGTATGGCGGAGCTTCGGACCGACGGCGTCGCTGGGTGCTTGCGAACCCCGCGCGGCGGCAGCGGCCGCCAGATTCTGTTTCGAGCCGGATGCGGCCAGTACCATACGCGCCTGCTGACGCCGCGCGAGTGCGCCAGGCTGATGGGCGCCGATGACTATGTCGTCAACGTGCCGTTGAACCAAGCTCTCTTTGGGTTCGGTGATGCCGTTTGTGTGCCCGTAGTGGAGTGGGTCGCCACGAACTGCCTTGAACCGCGGTACCGTGAACTCATCGACGCACCGTCCTGTGCCTATCGCGTCTAGCGGCGCCGACATCGGGTTCGCGTCGGGTTTGGCGTGCCTGATCGCCGGCGAACGACCCCGACAGTCGTGGGGGCGGCGGCTATGGGGCTCTACTTCAGTGTCGCGGGGATATCCAACAGCACTGACGTATCAGTCTCCACAGCGGCGACACGTTCGTTGTAGATGCGTAGCATCCTGCCCAGTTGCTGCCCCGTCGCCGGACCCGAGAACTCGGCCAACTCATCGACATTGCAGCCGATGAAGGCCTCGAGCGCCACTGCGGCGATGACGCCGGGTACCTCGATGGCAGCGTTCTGCCGGGCGCCCTCAACCATTCGCTCCGGGACGAGCAGATAGACCCGGAGGCCGTCCCGGACATTCGCCCGGCACTTCGCGTAGTGCCCGCTGTTGGGGGCCACGGTGACGTGGAACGCCGTAGTGCCCACCTCGAAGTCGCCGTGCGCCTGGGTCTGGACATCCGACGTGCTGTAGCTGGTGTTACGGACGGTCAGACCCGGGAAGCGGAGTTGGAGCTTGGCTCCCACGAGGTACTCGGCGACCTGTCCCTCCTTGCCATGTTCCCTCGCGGCGGTTAAGAGCTCACGGATGCACTCGGCTGTCGACTTGCCGCCATCATAG
>CAISJD010000139.1 GCA_903885605.1 uncultured Chthonomonas sp.
CGAGGCCGCCCTCGACGCCCTTCGGAAGGCCCTGGGCGACGGCGTGACAGCCTGCACGCTGGACGGCGCCACACTGCGCCTGCAGGTCGCGCCGGGTTCGCTGCACCAGGCGGCCCTCCACCTGCGCGACGCCGACGGCCTGCGCTTCGACTATCCCGCGGACCTGCTGGCCTGGGACACGGGCGAGCGGTTCGTGGTGGTCTACCGCCTCTGGTCCACCACGCTCTCCCATACCGCGATCCTGCGCGTCGAACTGGAGCGCGACGGGGCCGCCATCGCCAGCGTCACCGACCTTTGGCCCGGCATGAACTGGCACGAGCGCGAAGTCTACGACCTCTACGGCATCGAGATCGTGGGGCATCCGGATGCCGACGATCCGACCCGGATGCGCATCTTGCTGCCCAAGGACTGGGAGGGCTTCCCGTTCCGCAAGGACTACGTGCCCGTCTTCTCGGGCGATCCGCTCCACGGGCCGCAGGAGACCAATTGACCGCCATGCAGCCAGCAGTGGGAGCCTCAACCAGCTCGGACATGACCATCAACCTGGGTCCGCAGCACCCCTCCACGCACGGGGTGCTTCGGCTCATGGTGGCCCTCGACGGCGAATACGTCAAGTCGTGCCGGCCCGTCATCGGCTACCTCCACCGCGGCCTCGAGCGCATGATGGCGTCGCGGCCCTACCGGCAGTCGGTGCCGTTCACTGACCGGCTGGACTACTGCGCGTCGCTCAACAGCAACCTGGCCATCTCGCAGGCCATCGAGCGCATCGGCGGCATGGCCGTGCCGGAGCGCGCCCAGTGCCTGCGGGTCATGCTCTGCGAGATGAACCGCATCGCCAGCCACCTCATCTTCTTCGGCACCTACGCCGCCGACATCGGCGCCACCACGGCCTTCCTCTATGCCTTCCGCGAGAGGGAGCGGCTTCTGGACCTGCTGGAAGCCTACACCGGCGCGCGGCTGACCTACAATTGGATCCGCCCCGGCGGCGTGGCGTCCGACATGCCCGAGGGCTATGCCGCGGCCGTCTGCACCTTCCTGGACGGCTTCCTGAAGGAGCTGGACGCCTACGACACGCTGCTCACCGGGAACCCGATCTTCCGCGTCCGCACCGAGGGCGTGGGCATCATCTCTCCCGAGAAGGCCATCGCCTACGGCGCCTCCGGCCCGGTGCTGCGCGGTTCGGGCGTCAACATCGACCTGCGGCGCACGGAGCCGTACGACGCCTATCCGCAGATGCAGTTCGACGTGCCCGTGCGCACCGAGGGCGACTGCCTGGCGCGCTACCTGGTGCGCGTGGAGGAGATGCGGCAGAGCGCGCGCATCATTCGCCAGTGCCTGCGGGAGATGCCCGAGGGCGAGCACTGGGGCAAGCAGCCGAAGGTCTTCCGGCCCGCCGCCGGCGAGGCCTACTCGCGTACCGAGTCGCCGCGCGGCGAGCTCTCCATCTACCTGGTGAGCGACGGCACGGCCAACCCGGTCCGCGTCCGCGTAAGGGGGCCGTCGTTTGTGCATCTGAGCATGCTTCCTGAGCTTGTGCGGGGTGTCAAGGTAGCCGACATGATCGCCATCCTGGGCAGCCTCGATACCGTCCTGGGGGAGGTGGATCGATGAGCCTGCCTCCGCTTCGCCGCGCCGCGCCCACCCGGACCGGGTTTGAGTGCGATCCGGCGTTCGTCGCCGGGCAGTTCGCCGCGGGCGTCGCCGTCCTGGTCGCGGCCATTGCCGCCGCCTCCGCGTTGCCGCGCCTTCCGTGGCGCCTGGTGGATCCGGTGCTGATCTTCATCGGCAGCCATCCGGTGGTGAACGCGCTGGTGAAGGCGCTGACCGTCACCGTCTTCGTGACGGTCCACGTCATCTTCCTCATCTGGCTGGAGCGCAAGTTCGCCGGATGGATGCAGGCGCGCCTCGGGCCCATGCACGTGGGCTGGAAGGGCGCGCTGCAGACGGTCGCCGACGCGGTGAAGCTGCTGATGAAAGAGGACATCATCCCCACGCGGGCTGATCGCGTCCTCTTCGTCGTGGCCCCGTTCCTGACGTTCATGCCCACGCTGCTCACCTTTATGGTGTTGCCCTTCAGCCCCACATGGGTCGCGTACGACTTCCCGCTCGGGATCCTCTTTGTGCTGGCCGTCACCACCAATATCTCGCTGGGCACGCTGGCCGCGGGATGGGGAGCCAACAACAAGTACTCGCTGCTGGGCGGCGCGCGGGCCTGCGCGCAGGTGCTCTCCTACGAGATACCGATGGCGGTTGCGATGCTCTCGGTGGTCACGCTGGAAGGCACCATGTCGCTCACCGAGATCGTTAAGCACCAGCAGTCCGGGTGGAACATCGTCGCCCACGCGCCGGTCATGATCCCCGCGTTCCTCATCTTCATGGTCTGCGGCCTGGCGGAACTGAACCGGACCCCATTCGACCTGCCTGAAGCCGAGTCCGAACTGGTCAGCGGCTTCCATACCGAGTACTCCGGGATGCGGTTCGCCTTCTTCTACCTGGGCGAGTTTGCCGCCAACTTCTTCACGGCCGGCCTCGCGGTAACGCTCTTCTTCGGCGGCTGGATGGGGCCGTGGCTCCCGGCGCCGATCTGGTTCGGCATCAAGACCATCGCGGTGGTGGCGCTCTTCATGTGGATCAAGTGGACCGTGCCGCGCCTTCGGGTGGACCAGATGATGGGCTTCTGCTGGAAGTTCCTCGTGCCGGCCTCCATCGTCATCTTCTGCGCCACGGCGATCATGGTGATGGTGGCCGGATCATGACGCTCATATCAGCCTTTCTACGAGGGTTCGTCAGCATCCTCCAGGGCATGTCGATCACCCTGCTGAATCTGGTGGGCCGCCGGAAGATCACCCTGCAGTACCCGTACCAGCGGCCTAACATAAGCCCCCGGTGGCGCGGCATCTTCTACCTGCCCTACAACGACGAGGCGGGCCGCCTCAACTGCGTCGGCTGCACCCTCTGCGCCCAGGCCTGTCCCACCGGTGTCATCACGATGACCAAGATGGGCGCGGGCAAGCACGCCTCGGTCAATGAGTTCACCATGGACCTGGGCCGCTGCATGTTCTGCAACCTCTGCATCGAAGCCTGCCCGTTCGACGCGATCCATATGTCAACGCGCTTCGAGCTGGCGTCAGTCGACCGCGGTGTCAGCCTCCTCGCAATCGACAAGCTGGCGCAGGGCGGCGCCGACGCCGTGGAGCGCACCAGGCGCACCATCGAGGCCGCGCTGGAGCAGGAGGCCGCGGCAAAGGCGGCGGCAGCGGCGGCCAAGGCCGCGGCATCTGCTCAGCCGACGGAGGGCACCGGCGCATGAGTTCACTGACCATTCTGGGCGCCTTCCTCTCGCTTGCCGTGCTGACGCTGTTCCCGGCAGTGATGGTGATCAGCACGCGCAACATCCTCCATGCGGGGTTCTGGCTACTGCCCACGCTCATCGGGGTCGCCGGCCTTTACGCCATGCTGGATGCCCACTTCTTCGTGGTGGCGCAGGTGCTCATCTACATCGGCGCCATCCTGGTGCTGATCTTGTTCGCCCTGATGCTCACCCGCGACGTGATGAACCCCAGGGCGCCACAGCACAACCGGCTCGTGACTGCCGCCGTACCCACCTGCGCCTCGATGGCGGCGCTCTCCGCGCTCCTGCTGGCACGCCATCCGTGGCCCACCGGACAGCCGGAGGCAGCCGCCGGCGCGCACGATCAGACCGTGGCGCTGGGGCGGGCGCTCATAGGCACCTACGCGCTGCCGTTCGAAGCGGCGTCGGTCCTGCTGCTGGCCGCGTTGGTGGGAGCCATCGTGCTGGCCAAGGCGCCGCAGACTGAACCGCCCTCGGCCGAGCGCATCGACTGCACCGGAGGTGAGAAGTGACCGTCGGCCTCAGCCACTACCTCATCCTCAGCGCCGCCCTCTTCGGCTTGGGCGCACTGGCGGCGATCACTCGCCGCAATGCCGTAGCCGTGCTCATGGGCGTTGAGCTGATGCTCAACGCCGCCAACCTCAACTTCCTGGCGTTCTGGCGCTACCTGACGCCGCAGGGCATGGAGGCGCAGGTCTTCGTGATCATCGGATTCACTGTCGCCGCCGCTGAGGCCGCCCTCGGCTTGGCGGTGGTGCTGAACCTGTACCGAGACTTCGGCACGCTGAACGTGGACGAAGCCTCGGGGCTGAAGGGGTAACGCCGGATGACCTCCGCCATCGGCCTCATACCCATCCTGCCCGTAGCGGCTGCCGCCGTCGCCGGCGCGCTGGCCATCACCCGGAAGGCCGAGAAGGCCGCGCCGCTCTTCACGCTGGCCGCCACGCTCGCCGCCTGTGCGCTAGCCCTGATGAACATGCCGGGCGCCGGCCTCGCACCGCACGTGGCCGCTCCATGGGTGAACCTGATTCCCACGGACGCCGCCCTTGCCGCGCCTGCAGGACCCACGCATAGCCTGCCACCGGGCCTCAGCGTCGTGGTGGGCGTCACGCTGGACCCGCTCTCGTGGATCATGGTGCTGGTGGTCTGCAGCGTCAGCGCGCTGGTGCAGATCTACTCGATCGGCTACATGGCCGCCGAGAAGGGCTACGCCCGCTACTACTGCTACCTGGCGCTCTTCACCGCCTCCATGCTCGGGCTGGTGACCGCGGACAACCTCTTCCAGCTCTACGTCGGCTGGGAGCTGGTGGGCATCTGCTCCTACCTCCTCATCGGCTTCTGGTGGTTCAAGCCCTCGGCCGCCAACGCGGCGAAGAAGGCCTTCGTGGTGACGCGCTTCGGCGACGTGGGCTTCATGCTCGGCGTCCTGCTGCTCGTCTCGGTGGCGCAGTCCTTCAAGTTCACCGATGTCTTCACCGCCTACCAGGCCGTCGCAGATGGTTCGCTGGCGGTGCACGGGCTCTTCAGCGCCCAGACCTTCCTCTGGCTGGCTCCGCTACTGCTGCTCTGCGGCGCGATCGGCAAGTCGGCGCAGTTCCCCCTGCACGTCTGGCTACCGGATGCCATGGAAGGCCCCACGCCGGTCAGCGCCCTGATCCACGCAGCGACCATGGTGGCCGCCGGCGTCTACATGGTGGCGCGGCTAATCCTCCTCTTCACGGTGCAGGCCGGGGGCGGTGCAGGCGCGGCTCTGGACGTGGTGATGATCCTGGGAGCGGTGACGGCCCTCATCGCCGCCACGATCGCGCTGGTGCAGGTCGACATCAAGAAGGTGATGGCCTACTCCACCATCAGCCAGCTCGGCTACATGATGGTCGGCCTGGGAGTGGGCGGCGCCACCGGGCAGGTGGCGGGGATGTTCCACCTGGTGACCCACGCCTGCTTCAAGGCCCTGCTCTTCCTGACGGCCGGTTCGGTCATCCATGCGCTGCACCATGCCAAGGACCCCAACGACATGCGCGGCATGGGCGGCCTCATGCGCCGGATGCCGCATACGGCGATCACCTGCGGCATCGGCGTACTGGCGCTGGCGGGCTTCCCGCTCCTCTCGGGCTTCTGGAGCAAGGACGCCATCCTTGCGGTGGCGCTGCAGCGTGCGGGCCTCTTCGGCCATGCGTCGGGCGCGGGACCGCACGCGCAGGTGGCGCTGGCCTGCGGTGTGGCCGGGCTCCTCGCGGCGTTCGTCACGGCTGTCTACTCGGCCCGCATGTGGCTGATGACCTTCTGGGGCGAGCCGCGCACCGACGAGGCCGCCCACGCCCATGAATCGCCCGCCGTCATGACGCTGCCGCTCTGGGCCCTGGCGATCCCCTCCGTGGTCGCGGGCTTCCTGCTGGCCCACGGCGAGCGCTTCGCGACCTTCGTGCTGGGCGGCGAGGCCGGTCCCTCCCACGAGAACCTGGCGCTCTCCATCACGGCCTCAGCCATCGCGCTGGCGGGACTGGGCCTGGGCGCCCTGCTCTACGCCCGATGTCCTGCGGTGGACCCGGTGACGCGCCTGCCTCGGCCGGTCTACGCACTCTTCGCCAACCTCTGGTACGTCGACGCCTTCTGGAGCGCGGGCGTGGCCCGTGGCTCCCTGGCCTTCGGACGCGCCGTGGCGTGGTTTGACCGCAACGTGATCGACGCCGCCATGCACGGCGTCGCGTGGCTCGTGCAGCAGGCCGCCCTGGGCATGCGCCGTTCGGTCTCAGGCCAGGCGCAGACCTACGCCGTCGTGCTGGTGGCGGGAACCGTCGCTGTGGTGGTGCTGATGACCCTCTACGAACAGGCTGCGGGCAGTCCCGGGCCGGCCGCGGCCGCCGCAGCATGGATGGTGCGCCGATGACCGCCTGGATGCTTAGCTTCATCGTGCTGGCCCCGCTGGCGGCGTCGATCGCGCTGCTGCTGCTGCCGGCCGCCCGTGGCCTGGCGATCCGGCTGGTGGCCCTGGCGGGCGGAGCCGCGACGCTGCCGCCGTCGATCTGGCTGGCGCTGAACTACGACCGCAAGGCGGGCGGCTTCCAGTTCGAGCAGACCGTCTCCTGGGTCCCCTCGCTCGGCATCACGTACCACGTGGCGGTCGACGGACTGAGCATCGTCATGCTGCTTCTCACGGCGCTCATCATCACCGGCGGCGTCTTCGCCTCTTGGACCCAGAAGAACCGCACCAAGGAGTTCCTCTCGCTGCTCCTGCTGCTGGTGAGCGGCGTGTTCGGCGTCTTCGTCTCGCGCGATCTCTTCTTCCTGTTCCTCTTCTACGAGATCGCCGTGCTGCCCATGTACCTGCTCATCGGCGTCTGGGGCACCACCACGAAGCTGCGCACCAAAGAGGACTCAGCCATGAAGCTGACCCTCATGCTCATGGGCGGCAGCGCGCTGATCCTGGTCGCGATCCTCGCGCTCTACTTCTCCATGGACCACCGCACGTTCGACATGGGCCTGATGGCGCAGCATGCGTTCAGCCCCGAGCTGCAGCGATGGGTCTTCCTGCTGATCTACGTCGGCTTCGGCGTGCTGGCCGGCATCTTCCCGTTCCACACCTGGTCGCCGGACGGCCACGCCTCGGCGCCCACCGCGGTCTCAATGCTCCATGCCGGAGTGCTGATGAAGCTCGGGGCCTACGGCGTCCTCCGCGTGGGCGTGGGGCTGCTGCCGCATGGGGCGCATGACTGGAGCTTCCTGATGGGGGCCATCGCCACCATCAACATCCTCTACGGCGCCTGCTCGGCCATGGGCCAGACCGACCTGAAGTACGTCATCGCCTACTCCAGCGTGTCGCATATGGGCGTCGTCATGCTCGGCCTGGCTTCGCTGAACCCCATCGGCGTCAATGGCTCCGTCATGCAGATGTTCTCGCACGGCATCATGACCGGCCTCTTCTTCGCGCTGGTCGGTCTCATCTACGAGCGCGCCCACAGCCGCGACATCACCCGCATGGGCGGCTTCGCGCGCAAGATGCCCGGCGTGGCGGTGCTCATGAGCATAGGCGGCATGGCCTCCTTCGGGCTTCCGGCCACCAGCGGCTTCATCGCCGAGTTCCTCTGCTTCTACGGCATGTGGCTGCGATACCCGATCCTGGCGCTCCTCTCGGTGATCGGCATCGTCATCACGGCGGTCTACGTCCTGCGCGTGGTGCAGAAGATCTTCCTCGGCACTCCCAACGAGGAGGGCTACCCCGACCTGCGCGACGCCCGGACCACCGAGTGGGTGGCCACCGTGGCGTTGGCCGCGCTCCTCATCGTGGTGGGCGTCTTCCCGCGCCCGCTGGTGCGCCTGATCGACCTGGGCCTGCGGCAGACACCCGGCGTCACCTATGCGCGCGGCGCCGGGGCGGTGCTCCCCGGAGGACCGTAGGCGTGGGTCACAAGGAGCTGAACCGCGGCGCGGTCTCGGCGTTGCGAGCGGCCTGCGCCCTCGCCGCCGCCGGGGGCATGGCTATGGCCCAGACCAGGACCGGCGCCGAGTGGCAGCGCGACTTCCTGGCCTTCCCGTATGATGGCCCGCCCGCATCCGGCAAGCCGGCGCTGCTGCTGGTCCAGCAGGACTTCGAGCAACTGCAGCGCAACCGGTCCATCCTCAAGACGCCGTTGCGGATCGGCTCCCGAACGTTCCAGCATGGCATGGGCACCCACGCGCACAGCTGCCTCCGGATCACCTCGCCCAAGCCGATGTCCCGCCTGGAGGCCTGGGTCGGCGTGGATCGCAATGAGCGCACCGAGGGCGGCCAGGGCTCCGTGGTCTTCGCGGTGCGGACCGAAGCCTCCGAGCTCTGGCGCTCTCCCCTGCTGCGGGGTGGCATGGAGCCGGTGCGCGCCGAGGTCGGGCTCGACGGTGCGCGGCAGGTCGACCTCATCGCCGAGGACGGCGGCGACGGCCCGAGTTGCGACCATGCGGACTGGGCCGACGCCGTGGTCACGTTCGCCGACGGAACCTCCGCCCGCCTCGATGCGATGGAGCAGGGCGTGGCGCACATCGGCGCGCGGTACCCCTTCTCCTTCACCTACGGCGGACGGCCGTCGGATGAGTTGCTGCCGGATTGGCCGACCACGAAGCAGGCGCGCAGCCTGCCCGGCGGCCTCAGTGAGGTCGTCACGCGCTGGACCGATCCGCAGTCGGGCCTCGTGGTCCGGCTTACCACCGTGGCGCACGCCTCGGCGCCTGCCGTCGATTGGCTGCTGGACTTCGCCAACAGCGGCGGCGCCGATACGGGGCTGATCGAGGACGTGCGGAGCGCTGATATCGTCCTGCGCGGCTCGCCGGACGGCGCGGGCTACCGGCTCCTGCGCACCGCCGGCGGCACGCCCACGCCCGATCAGTTCGAGGAGAAGTGGCTGCCCCTCGGCGGGCCAGACCGCATTGACCTCGGTGCCGGAGCGGGCCGCTCCTCGACCAAGGACTTTCCCTTCTTCACCGTGGAGGGCTCCGCAAGCACGGCTGTGGTGGCCGTGGGCTGGTCGGGCAACTGGTCGGCCAGGCTGGTGGCTACCGACCGCCGTCAGGCCCGGTTGACCGCCGGACTGGAGCGCTCGCGCTTCGTGCTGCACCCCGGCGAGTCCGTGCGGGGCCCGCGCATGCTGGTCCTCAACTGGCCCGGCGGCGCCCTGGAGGCCTGCGCGCAGTTCCGTCAGCTGCTCCACCGAAGCTATTGCGCACAGCGGGAAGGCAAGGAACTGCTGCCGATCCTCTTCAGCAACACCTGCTTCACGCGGGGCGGCGGCTGGCTCAATGAGTGCACGGCGGAGAACCAGATCTCTCTGATCAAGGCCTACGCGCCGCTGGGCCTGGAGGCGGTCATCACCGACGCCGGATGGTTCGAGGGCGGCTGGCCCGCCGGCGCTGGCAACTGGACGCCGCGCAAGGATGCCTACCCCGACGGCATGGCTCCCGTGGCCGCCGCCGCGAAGAAGCAGGGCATGGTCTACGGGCTCTGGTACGAGCCGGAGCGCGTGGTGGCCGGCACCTGGCTCCACAAGAACAAGCCCGAGTGGCTCCTGGGTAGCCAGGACGCCCCCGAGGGCACCTACCTACTCAACTTCGGCCTGCCTGAGGTGCGCGACTACTTCTTCGGCATCGTGAAGGGCTTCATGGACCTGCCCGGCTTCTCGGTCTACCGGCAGGACTTCAACATGGACCCGCTGCCCTACTGGCGCCACAACGACGCGCCGGACCGCGTGGGCGTCACCGAGATGAAGTACGTCGAGGGCATCTACGCCTACTGGGACCGCCTGGGCCAGGCGTGGCCGGGCTCGATCCGCGAGGAGTGCGCCAGCGGCGGCCACCGCATGGACCTGGAGACGCTCAAGCGCTTCCACATCCACCAGAAGACCGACTTCTGGTTCAACAACGAGGTGGACCAGGCGAGCCTGCTCGCGGTGAGCCGCTACCTGCCCACCCATACCGTCGTGGCGCCCATCGACCGGCTGGACGAGTACACCTTCTGGTCCGTGGCGCCCTCGTCGCTCTGCATCGGTTGGATCGCCGACGGCAAGGGCTTCCCGACGAAGAAGGCCGGCGCCCTCCTGAAGAAGTACCTGGCGCTGCGTAAGCTGATGGTGGGAGCCTACTACCCGCTGACGGCCTACTCGCGAAGCCACTCCGACTGGCTGGGGCACCAGTTCCATCGGCCCGACCTCAACGAGGGCCTGATCCTGGCCTACCGCCGAACGGAGAGCCCCTACCGGTCCATCGACACGGGACTGCTGGGCCTCGACCCCAAGGCGACCTACAAAGTAACCGACGTGCGCACCGGTAGCTCCTGGAAGGCCCCGGGCGCGGAGCTGGCCGCACATCTGGTGATCACGCTGCCCGAGAAGCGCAGCGCGGCCGTGCTGACCTATCGGAAGGTGAACCGGTGATCGATCTGCGCCCGCTCATACCGCACTGCCTCATCGTTGGCCTGGGGATACTGGTCGTGCTGCTGGACGCCCTGCGCGTCCGGCGGAACGCCTGTTGCCTCGGCTTCGTCACGGCCCTCGGCGCCGTGGCGGCCATCGCGCTGGACTGGGTGGGCCCCGACGCCCGCCTCTGGGCCGGCCAGATCGTGGCGGACCCCTACTCCCGGGCCTTCGACACCATCTTCCTGGCCGTGCTGGCCGTGGTGGCGCTGGCTTCCGCCTCCGATGAGCCGCACATCGCGTTTGCCGGCGAGTACTACGCCCTCCTCTGTTTCGCCACCGTGGGCCTGATGATCACGGCGTCGGCGGGTAGCCTGCTGATCCTCTATGTGGGCATCGAGCTATCGACCATCTGCCTCATGGCGCTGGTGGGCTTCGCCAAGCGCGACAGGCGCTCGTCCGAAGCGGCCGTCAAGTTCTTCGTGCTGGGTGCGGTTGGGTCGGCGCTTATGCTCTACGGCTGCAGCATCATCTTCGGCCTGGCGGGCGGCACCGAGTACGGCAAGGTGCTCAGTGTCCTCTCCGGCGTCGGAGGCTTTCCGGCGCTCCTCTGGCTGGGCTTCGGCTTCGTCGTGGCAGGTCTGGGCTTCAAGATCGCCGCGGTTCCGTTCCATATGTGGGCGCCGGATGTCTACCAGGGCGCGCCCACGACCATCACGGCCTTCATGTCGACCGCCTCCAAGGTGGGCGGCTTCGCCGCGCTGCTGCGCTTCCTGCTTGTGGCGCTGGGCGCCGCGCCGGACCGCTGGGCCCCGGTGATCGTGGCGCTCTCGGCGGCCTCCATCGTGCTGGGCAACCTGATGGCCGTGGCGCAGACCAACCTGAAGCGGATGCTGGCCTACTCCGGCATCTCCCAAGCGGGCTACCTGCTCGTGGCGGTGGCCGGGGCCTCCGCGGCCGACTCCGGTCTGGCCGTGGGCGCCGTCGTGATGTACGGCATGTTGTACTGCTTCATGAATGTGGGCGCCTTCCTGGTGGCCCAGGTGATCGAGGACCACACGGGCTCGGGCGAGATTTCAGCCCTGAAGGGCCTCCATCGCCGCCAGCCGTTGCTCGCCCTGGCCATGCTTCTCTTCCTCTTCTCACTGGGCGGCATCCCGCCGCTGGCCGGCTTCGTGGGCAAGCTCTACCTCTTCGCGGCAGGCTGGGAGGGCGGCCGGTTCGCGCTGGTGGGCCTGGGCGCCGTGGCCAGCGTGATCGCGCTCTACTACTATCTCATGGTCGCCCTGCAGGTCTATATAAAGGACCCGGACGACGACACGCGGATCCCGGTCTCGCGGCAGGTGAGCCTGGCCGTGGCGATCTGCGTGATGGCAACGCTGGCCATCGGCGTCTACCCGAAGCCGCTGGTGCAGCTGGGCGACCGTGCGGCGGCGGCGCTGCACACCTACGCGGCGCCCAGGCCGCTCTCCGATATCCCAACTAGCCGCAGACCATGACCCTTAGAGGCGCGGTGGCCGGCCTGGCGGCGCTGGCGGCAGCGGCGCTTCTGGCGGGCCGCGCGCCTGCCGCTCCCGGACGGTCTGCGGATCGCGTCTGGGTCGGCCCCATGCCGTTCGTCTCCGATCGCACGTTCCGACCGGACTACCTGCCCACACTGCTGGATGAACGCCTCTGGCCCACGGTGCTGAAGCGAGCGCAGGTCCTGAAGTCCTACCTCATGGTCCTGCCCTCGGATCCGGTTCCCGGCAAGCGCACGCCGGAGGCGTCCGATGAGCAGCTACGCGCCCTGGCCCGCTTCGTGCGGCGCCACCGGCTAGAGGTGGCCTTCGAGGTAGGCGGCATCCGCATGGCAGCGGACACGCCCTGCGACCAGGCCGGCGAGCTCACCGCCCAGGGCGAGCTGCGGCACCTGCGCCGGTGGCTCAAGGCCGGCGGCCGGATCGACTACCTCACCACCGACCACGCCGTCATGATGACCGTGGGAGCGCCCTACGTGAGCCCCAGGGCGTTCGCGCACCGGGGCATGACGGTGTCCGAGGCCATCGTCGAGCTGGCCGACTACTTCGCCATCATGCACCGGGCCATCCCCGGAGCGAAGCTGGGCATCATCGAGTCGCTGGGCTTCTTCACCGTGGATGCGCCTGGGCGGACCTACCTCCGCACGGTACCCGCGCTGCCCGTCTGGCGCTTCGAGGCGTTCATCACCGAGGTGGTGGAGGCGATGCGCCGCCGCGGCCTCCGCCTGGACCACTTCCACGTGGACTTCGGCTGGGAGGGCGTCCGGCACGACGGGCTGGGCAAGCCGGACTGCGGGCGCATCCTCGCCGTGGAGGCCGCGGTTCGGCGGCACGGCGTGCGGCCGGGCGTGATCATCAACGCGTTCCACGACGGCATGGTTGCCAACCCCGAACCGGCCGAGGCGTCGCGGCAAGCCGTAGCCAACACGCTCCGCTTCACCGACGCGTATGTGGCCGCGGGCGGCTCCGCCGACCACCTGGTGGTGCAGACCTGGCAACCCTACCCGGACCGCACCGGCCCGGAGACCGACCCCAACACCGTGCTGGGCCTGGCGCGCGCAGTCCTCGACCGCCTTCCGCTTGACCGACGGTAGCCGCTATAACGGCCTGATCGCCCGCTCCGCACGGAGCTCGGCAAGTTGCTCGCCTGTCGTGGTGAGGCGGTCCCGCTGGTGCAGCTTCGCCAACCACCGACCCGGCACAGCACCGCGGCCCCAGATGACACCGGCGGCTCCGCCCGCCACGGCCGCTATCGTGTCGGCCTCGCCGGCGAGGTTCACCGCCGAGACGATAGCTTCCTCAAGGCTTGCCGCGTTCAGGCAGCACCAGACGGCGGCCTCCAGGCAGTCCACCACGTAGGCAGCGTATCCCGTCGGTTGGAGTTGGTCGCGCCGCTGCACCGGGATCGATGCCAGACGGTCCCAGAACCCATTCGGCAGGCCGGCGGGTCCGGGCGTGTCATCCAACATCCTGCCCTGAGCGGCGAGGTTCAGGGCCGCGCCCAACGCCGCCTCCCATGCCGCAAGCCGATCGACGCCATACAGCAGCCCCTGCACCCAGAGGCAGTAGACCGCGCAGCAGACCTCAGCCTGGGAATCCCAATGGGTCATGGCTGAGATGCGGGCAGAGGCCCTGAGCATATCGCTCGGGTCGGAGTAGGCGAGGGCGACCGGCAGTGTACGCATGAGCGAACCATTGGCCGCCGCGCGGCAGGACCGTGCGGAGGGCGTGCTCCGCGACGCGGCGGCCCAATCGCCGACAAAGGAGGAGAGCGCAGACTCGATGGTGCCCCCGATGTCCTTCGGGTGACCGTGGTACCACGCCAGGAACCGTGCACCGACGCTCGCGACAGGATCATCCGGGTTGTCCAGGATGCCCTCGGCGACGGCGAGCGCAAGGGCGGTGTCGTCGGTCCACTCGCCCGCCGACCAGCAGCCTCCGCCCGTCATCTCGGTCAACACGCCCCAGGTAGCCCGGACCTCCTCGAGCGTTTTGAACTCCGCCGGCGCTCCCAAGGCGTCGCCACAGGCCAGCCCAAGCATACCGCCGATGATCCGATCCTTCATGGCCGGTCTCCCCTCCCGTCGAGGTAGCAAAGCGGTGCGACATCCGACGCCCGCTAATCGCTACTCGCGCAGGGGCATGTGAACCGGAAATGTCCGGCGCAGGAGACGAACCGCTTACGGCGCCTTGATGCGCTCCTCGGCGCTCCTGAGAAGCATGGGGATGAGCTCGGCTACGCGGCGCGCGCGGGTCTCGGGCCGCTTGGCGTCGTCGATCCAGCGCATGTAGTTCTTGCGGCAGAAGGTGGTGAGGCCCTCGAAGTTCGCCCGCGCCACCGGGTCGGCGGCAAAGGCGGCGCGCAGGTCCTCGGGCATCTCGTCGACCAGCGGCCCCTCCAGGCGCAGCGTCACTTCGACGTCATCGCCCACCTCCACGCCGTTATCCCGCCGCCACGTCGGCCCCAGGGCGAGGAAGGCCCCCCGCGCATCCCGCTGCACCTTGCCGCGCAGGGCGTGCCCCGCCAGCGTGCCCGTGATGTCATGCCGGGCACGGGCTCCCCAGGCCTCCTCGGGCTCGAACGGCAACCGCAGCACGCCCTTGCCGCCCTCTGCCGCCACCACGGCCCGAAACGTCCGTTCGCCCATGCGCGTCCTCCTGTGCCGCTACCGCAGCCTGGCCCGGTAGCTGAAGCGGCCGTCCGGGGCCGCGTCGCCGTTCTCGTAGAGGTCCGACCAGTCGCCGGACTGGGCGATGTTGTCGGCCCACTTGAAGTCCACCTCAGCCGGCCCGCGGCGCATGCCCAGCGCTTTGAGCGGGATGGACAGCTCCAACTCGGAGCCGCGCATGGCCGCCTTCACGCGCGCCACGGGCTTCCAGCTGGTGCCGCCGCCGCGCCGCTCCAGCGTGGTCAAGCCGTCCGTCAGCCCGCCTCGGCCCACCACGTAGTCGTATCCGAGCCAGCCGGTCTTCGGGTTCCTGTCGGCGTCGATATAGAGGAGCATCCAACTCGGGCCGGTGGTCGGAGTGAGAGGCGCCTGGGTACGGACGTAGAAGCTGAGGGCGTCGGAGCTCCGGCTCACCTTGGCGGTCGTGATGTCGTTTCGCGCGCTCTTGTTGACCAGCCGCGCCGTGCCGCCCCACTCCTCGTGGTCGCGGTTGACGGCGTCGCCGATGAAGTCGCGGAACTCGGGCCGCACGCCGCTCCAGTCGCCGAACGCTCCGTCGACCTTCACGGGCCGCGACACCACCGGCGGGATGGGACGCACCCCCTTGTAGCGGCGGATGTTCGCCACCATCTGGTAGTAGTAGGTGTCGCCGTGGCCGCCGCGCATGGGCTCCACGTCGCGGCTCCCCTCCTGGCTGAACTGATCGACGAAGGTCGGGCGGCTGTTCGTGTCGAACCGCTGCGCCACCCACTCGTTCCAGCCGGTGATGAAGACGCAGCGCGGGTCCAGCTTCAGGGCGCGCTCCCACTGCTCGCTGAAGTTGAGGCCAAGGGCCACGGCGTTGGGGCGCTTGTCCCACGAGCCGCCGTGGAAGCTGCGGCCCAGTGACCGCTCCTCGCTCAGGGCGCTGAGGCGGCCGTCTACGGCGTTCTGGGCCACGCCGACCGTCACCAGCTCACCCTCGCCCTTGCTGTTCTTGTAGAGGTGCTGCGGGAAGACCTCCAGCCAGCCCCACTGGTCGGGGCCGCTGGGGCCTGTGAAGTAGGAGGCGACCGGGGCGCGGAACGTCAGGGCGTCCATGATCGAGCGCACGTCGTCGTCGGCATTGGACACCGAGAAGGATCGCGTGCCCGGCACGGGCTTGCCGTCGGCGTAGGCCTGTGCATCGGGCAGCGTGGGGCGGCCGTTGGTCCACCAGCCGATGGTGCCCTTGGGCTCGCAAAGCTCCAGCGTATAGCGTCCGGCGGGCTGCGGGGGTGTCAGGTCGAGCGTGGTCCAGGAGTTGTCCATCACGTTCTCGGCCCGCCGCGAGGCGACGATAGGCCCGTCCGGCCCGCCGCGCCGCAGCCGGATCGTCACGGCCGCGCCGCTGGTGCTCCAGGTCGGCGTGGATGCGGCCACCGCGCCGATGGCCCGGTCCACCGTGAAGGCCTGCTGCAGCGACCCGCCCGCCTCCACGCGCTCGGCCGCGTCGTGCTCCAGGCTGGCCAGGCCCGCGCCGCGCACCGAGGCGGGGTTGGCCAGGATGAGCGGCTTGCCGTCCCAGCGGAACCACTGATCCTCGAACCTCTTGGGCTTGTAGAGGCTGTCGTAGA
>CAISJD010000140.1 GCA_903885605.1 uncultured Chthonomonas sp.
GGGAGGCGCCCGCGCCGCCGTAGATCCTCTCCCTCTCCCGGCGGTCGCCGAGGTCTGGCTCTCCGTGGCATAGTGCGCCGGGAGACGGGCAGGCGGCGGGCCTGACTGCCTGATGTTGGTGACCGTGCAAACGATGGGGAACCAAACCCACGAACCGGAGGCCCATATGCGCGAGATCGCGACGCTGCTCTTGATCATCCTTTGCCTCACCCGGCTCTCGGCGGCGTCCGATGCCGCGGTGGAGCTCTATGTGGCGCCCAACGGCAACGATGCATGGAGCGGACGCCGCGCCGCGCCGGCGAAGGGCGGCTCCGATGGGCCCTTTGCCACGCTGGAGCGCGCCCGCGACGCCCTGCGGCTGCTGCGAAGCCGAGGCAAGGCGGCCGGACCCGCCACCGTTTGGGTCCGAGGCGGCCTCTACGAGCGCTCCGCCGGCTTCGTGCTGGAGGCGCAGGACGGCGGCACACCTGCGGCGCCCGTGGCCTACCGCGCCGCCCGTGGCGAGGTGGTGCGCCTCTCCGGCGGGCGGACCGTGGGCGGCTGGAAGCCCGTCACCGACGCGACCGTGCTCGCCCGCATCCCCGAGGAGGCCCGCTCGCTCGTGCGCGTGGCCGACCTCCGCGCCCAGGGCATTACCGACTTCGGCGCCATGGCCCGGCGCGGCTTCAGCGGCAGCGGGCCGGCCTGCCTGGAGCTGGTCTACGGCGACACGGCCATGACCCCCGCGCGGTGGCCCAACGAGGGATGGGCGACCATCGCCTCGGCGCCGGCCGGGCCCGACGGCGGCAAGTTCGCCTACCAGGGCGACCGGCCCAGCCGATGGACCGCCGCAGAGGATGCCTGGGTCCACGGCTACTGGATGTACGACTGGGCCGACACCTACGAGAAGGTGGCCTCCATCGACCCGGCCAAGCGCGAGATAGCCACCGTGCCGCCCCACGGCGTCTACGGCTACGGCCCCGGCCGCCGCTGGTACGTGCTGAACCTCATCGAGGAGCTGGACGCGGCCGGCGAGTACTGGCTCGACCGCAAGGCGGGCCTCCTCTACTGCATCCCGCCTGCGGGCAAGTCCGGTCCCGCCGTGGTCACCATGGCGTCCGAGCCGCTCATCACGCTCCGGGGCGTGCGAAACGTGACGCTGGCCGGGCTCATCCTGGAGAACGGCAGGGGCGACGGGCTGCACATGCGCGACTGCACCGACTGCCTCGTCGCCGGCTGCACGCTCCGCAACATGGGCGGCTCCGGCATGGCCGTGGAGGGCGGTAGCCGCTGCGGCGCCCGCTCATGCGACCTCTACGGCCTGGGCGAGGCCGGCGTGCAGCTCTCCGGCGGCGACCGCCAGACCCTGATGCCCAGCGGCCACTTCGCCGAGAACTGCCACATCCACCACCACAGCCGGTGGTGCCGCACCTACCGGCCGGCGATCGGCATGCAGGGCGTGGGCGCGCGCGCCTCGCACAACCTGATCGAGGATGGGCCGCACAACGCCATCCTGCTGGGCGGCAACGACCATATCATCGAGTTCAACGACATCTCGCGCGTCTGCACGCAGACGGGAGACGCCGGCGCCGTCTACATGGGCCGCGACTGGGCCATGCGGGGCATCGTGGTGCGGCACAACCGCTTCCACGACATCGGCCCCACCCTCTCGGCCGGCCAGGAGGGGCGCTACACCGAGGTGATGGCCGTCTACCTCGACGACTGCTTCAGCGGCGGGACCATCACCGGCAACCTCTTCCTACGGGCCGGGCGCGCCATCATGCTGGGAGGCGGCCGCGACAACACCGTGGAGAACAACGTCTTCATCGACTGCAACCCCGGCGTCCACATCGACCAGCGCGCCAAGGGATGGGCGGCGGAGTACATGAAGCCCAACGGCGGCTGGTCCATCTTCGAGAACCTGAAGGCCGTCCCCTACAACCGCCCGCCCTACGATAAGTACCCCCACCTCGCCACGATCCTGGAGGACGACCCGCCCGCGGCGAAGTACAACCGCATCGTCCGCAACATCCACGTCGGCAAGGGGAAATGGATCGACTGGCTCGACGGCCTGAACGGGAAGCTGGTGGAGGTGGCGGGCAACACGACCGAGGGCGACCCCGGCTTCGTCAACGCCGCCGCCGGCGACTACCGCCTGAGGCCCGGCTCAGCCGCCGCCAAGGCCGGGTTCAAGCCCACGCTCTTCCACCAGGCCGGCCTCACCCGCGACGCCTACCGCAAGACGCTGCCGGCCCCGCAGCCCGCCGGCAAGGAGTA